>CAYHCX010000069.1:0-21503 GCA_964355095.1 uncultured Acidobacterium sp. | reverse complement strand
TTCCGGCCCTCGGACCACCCCAGCCAGTCTTCGCCAAACAACTCGATCGGGTGCGGCGTACGGATGGTGCCGTTGCCACACGTCAGGTCATCGGCCCGGCAGTACTTGTCGCAGCCCCAGCAGATGCGCTCGGGATGCTTCGGGGCAATCGGCGTCGAAGTGATGGCGTCACCTCGGCTCAAAGAACACCGTCTCCCACGTTGTCAGCCGTGCCAAGCAGGGTCGTCACCACGTCCGCCGCGGTGTAATCGGACCTGCCGTGGACCAGGAACCGGCGGACGCCGACGAGATCGTCGCCGGCGGTGACCAGGCCTTTCTCGATGTACTTGCCTCCCCGAATCTGGGACTGACCGATGTTCGAGATCAAGGCGTTGCAGATGCACTTGCGGTCGATGGTCTGCTCCAGGCTGCCGCCCTTGGAGACGTAGAGTGATTGCGGCTCGGCGGGACAGCGAAACCCGATCGTGCCGTCCGGCGTCCGGTACGCCTCGCGCAGGTAGCCGAGATCGCAGATGCGCGGCCGCGCCATGTACTGATCGTGACTGGACAGGGTGCCGTCGATCCTGGCGACCTTGAACGGGAAGCCCGTCGGCGACGCCAACGGATCGGTGAAGACCTTCGCCGTTCCGGCGATGATCGTCTCGAGCAACGCGGCGCGGTAGTCGGCCCTGAGGCCGGACTCGGCGCACAGCGCGAAGGCGGTACCGACCTGGACGCCGGTGGCGCCAACGGCGAGGGCGTCGCGGAGCCGTTCGGGGCTGCCGTATCCGCCCGCCAGCCAGAAGGGGAGACCGAGGCCGCTCAACTTGTGCAGGTCCACGTGATCGCGCTCGCCATACACCGGCTCACCGCTGTCGTTGAGCTGCAGCTTGCCGCGCGGCGGCGCGTTGTGGCCGCCGGCCGTGGGGCCTTCAACGATGAAACCGTCCACGCGACCGGTGGACTTGCGCTGCAGCGTGATCGCCAGCACGTCGGATGCGATGATCGCGAGAAAACGCGGGCGCGTCAGCGGCGGCAGCGCGCCCGCGGTGAACTCGTCCGGGGTGAACGTGAGTGTCGTGTCGTCGCCGGGCATCGCACCCGTCACCGTCAATGGGTAGGTGGCGGACTCGTGGTGAACAAACCGATCGAGCACGCCGGGAATCTTCAGCGGGATGCCGGCGCCCATCAGCACGTAGTCGACGCCCGCGAGCATCGCTCCGTAGATCGACGGCAGGTGCGGAATCTGGATCTTCTCGAGGTAGTTGATGCCGACCGGCTGGTCGTGGCCCTGCCGCGCGAGGAACACCTCCACGAAGTTGGCGACGATGCACAGTTCGCGGAAGTCGCGCGTGCCTTCTCGTGACTGAAGCGGCGGGGTCTGGTACGGCTGGCGCGCGCCCTTGCCGCCGGGAACGTAGTAGGCCTGCCAAATCCGGTCGGCCATCGCCTTGACCGGGAAGTGATCGAGGCCGCGCCGCATGTGCCCGCCCGGATCACCGTCTTGGAGGCGCCTCGCCAGGGTCTGATCAATCGCGGTGCCGGAGACGACCCCTAGCTGGCCCACCCGCGAGACGGCCTGGGCCAGCCGCCAGTGGGACACACCAACACCCATGCCACCCTGAATAATCCTGGGAAGCTCACGCATACCTCCAGTATCGCAGCCGCCACCTATGACGCCTGTCATACCGGCAGGACTCCCGCCCTCATCGGCGCGGAATCACGGGAAAAGTCGTAATATCCAGTCGGCCCCAATCTTGCTCCCACCACGGTAATGCCACCTCCTGTCGTTCTATTCGACCACGTCTCGCTGGCCTTCGACGATAACGTCGTCTTGGACGACGTCAGCTTCGCCATTCCGAAAGGGGAGATGCGGATCCTGCTGGGCCGGAGCGGCTCAGGGAAGACCGTTCTCCTCAAGCTCATCCTCGGCCTGTTGCGGCCCGACTCCGGCTCGGTCACGGTCAACGGCGAACCGGTGAACCAGATGACCGAGCACGATCTGCTGCATGTGCGGACCGGCATCGGCATGGTGTTCCAGGACAACGCCCTGTTCGATTCGCTGACGGTCGCGGAAAACGTCGGCTACGGATTGTCCGAGGCGCACGTGTCTCGGGAACGGCTGCGCGCCCGTGTCGAGGAAGTCGTCGGGTTCATCGGCCTCCGTGAGTACATCGACCGGCTGCCCTCGGAACTCTCCGGCGGCCAGCGCCGGCGCGTCGCGATTGCCCGCGCCATGGCGCCGGAACCAGGGCTGCTGCTGTTTGACGATCCTATCACCGGCCTCGATCCGATCATCGCGATGACGGTGGACAACGAAATCATCAAGCTGCGCGACCTGGAAAACGTCACCTCGATCCTCGTCACGCACCAGATTCGCGACGCCTACTACATTGCCACGCATCAGGCCGTCCATCGCAACCAACGCGTGCACATCGTTGACGCCGACGCCGCCAAGGTCGCGCAGGTCGAGTTCATGGTTCTTAACGCCGGGAAGATCCATTTCAAGGGCAGCGCCGCCGAACTGCTGGCGTCCCCGGATCCCTTCCTGAAGGGTTACCTGCGGAACACGCTGCCGCCCTGGTAGGGTCCATTCCTGCCGTTCGGCGCGTTCGCGAGATTTCACCCAGCCTGGGAAGTTCTCCCCATTTCTCTGGCCGCAAAGCGAGTTCGGAACGGCGTCACTGTCGAGGCTGCTCCAGATTCGCCTGTATCCTTAATATTCAGGAAAGGCAGGGCTGTCATGACGCAGGGATTAGGTTTTGAAATCGAGTTGCCGATGGCGTTCGATGCGGTGGTCACGCGCGTGAAGGACGCGCTCAAGCAGGAAGGCTTCGGCGTGCTGACCGAGATCGACCTGCAGGCGGCGTTCAAGGAGAAGCTCGGGCGCGAATTCCGGCCGTATGCCATCCTCGGCGCCTGCAATCCGCCGCTGGCGTACGCGGCCGTGAACGCCGACCCGTCGGTGGGCCTGCTGCTGCCCTGCAATGTGACGGTCGAGTTGCTCGACCCGGCACGGTCGCTCGTGCGGCTGACGGACCCGGCGGCCCTGCTGGGCGGCGCCGGGTTGATCCCGTCCCCGGACCTGGCCACCATCGCCCGCGATGCACGGGAGCGGATGGAGCGGGTGGCGGCGTCGCTGAGGCGCGCCGTCGGTTAAGCCGGGGGATAAAATCAGGCATGCAGACACAACGCTTTCTCATCACCGGCGGCAGCCAGGGCATTGGCGCCGCGCTCGTCGCCCAGGCGCGCCAGGCCGGTCACCAGGTCGTCTTCACCGGCCGCAACGCGGCGCACATCGCGGCGGTCGCCACGGCCACCGGCGCGCACGGCGTCACGGCCGACATCGCCGTGGACGCCGACAACGCGCGGGTCGTCGCGGCCTGCCGCGGCCAGATGGGCGGCATCGACGTGCTCATCAACAACGCCGGCACCGGCTACTCCGCGGAAATCGGCGCCCTCGACATCGACAAGATGCGGCAACTGTTCGGCACCAACGTCTTCGGGATGGTGGACCTCACCAATCGCGTGGTGCCGCTGATGACGGCGCAGGGCAGCGGCGACATCGTCAACCTGGCGTCCACGTCGGGCATGAAGGGCGCCAAGGGTGGTACCGCGTACGCGGGCAGCAAGTGGGCGGTGCGCGGCATCAGTCAGTGCTGGCAAGCCGAGCTGCGGCCGCTCGGCATCCGCGTGGTGTGCATCTGCCCGTCGGAGGTCCAGACCAACTGGATGGGCCGCAGCGGGCGCAACAACCCGAACAAGCTCTACGCCGACGACATCGCGGCGACGATCATGGCCGGCCTCAACCTGCCGCGGCGCGTGCTGTGGCCGGAGGTCGCGGTCTTCGCCAACAATCCCTGGAAGGAAGACTGACGCGCATGGATCTGCTCGGCATTCACCACCTCACCGCCATCTCGGCGAAGATCCGCGAGAACCATCGCTTCTACACCCAGACACTGGGGATGCGCCTGGTCAAGCGCTCGGTGAATCAGGACGACGTGCGCGCGTATCACCTGTTTTATGCGGATGCGAAGGGCAGCCCCGGCACCGACCTGACCTTCTTCGACTGGCCCGCCCCGCGCGAGCCGAACGGCGTGCTCTTCGAGATCGCCACTGACGGTCCGGGCTTCGCCGTGGACCAGGACCCCGCCACGCTCGGCGAGAAAATCGTGCTGCCGCCGTTCCTCGAGGGGCGGCGCGAAGAAATTGTCGGCAACCTCCTGCCGATCGACTGACCGCCATGGCCAGCCACCTCGACCCTCACGCCGGCCAGCCGGTCCGCTCCGTAAGAGGCCGAGGCGGCGGAACCGATCAGTCAGGCGCGAGGAACCCGCGGAGCCGCGACAGTTCGGCTTCCACCTCTCGCTTGAACGCGCGGTCGCGCGGCGGTCCAGCGCCGGCATAACCAAACGCCGCCGAGACCTCTCCGTCTTTCGCGGACACGTTCCCCCAGCCCACGACGCGGTCGCGCCAGAGCAGCGGCAGGGCGTAATATCCAAGTTTGCGCTTCGGCTCCGGCGTGTAGGCCTCGAATCGATACGCCCATCCCCACAGCAACTCGAAGCGGCGGCGATCCCACACCACCGGATCGAACGGCGCGAGCAGGCGGACCTCATCGGGAGCGGGCGTGGACGAGAGGCGCTCGCCCTCGGGCCAGTACCAGGTGATGCCATCCACCGGCGCTTGGGAGAGCCGCTGCTTCGCCCGCGTCACGGCGGCACGGAGGTCGGCGCGCCACTGGGGAACGGCGTAACGAAGGCGGCTGATCACAAACGACAGGCCGGACGCCGGCAAGGGCGCGTACTTGTGGACCACCGCATCCACCAGCGCATCGATGCGGGCGCGGCGCGCCGGCGCGCCCGCCGGCTCCGCCGCCGGCTCGCGCGCGGCGTAGAGGCGGATGCCGGCGTCACGCCCGGCCACACGCAGCAGGCCCTTGTAGTGCATGGCTTCCAGCAGGTGGGTGGTCGCGCTCGATGACCCGCCCCAGTAGTTGGTGACGCGGCCATGGGCGAAGTGCGCGTCGACATCCCGCGGATGCACCTGGCCGTGCTCGCGGACGAAGGCCAGCACCGCCTGCGCGCGCTTGTTCGCCGCCGTCGGCGACAGCCCGGTGCGCGGGTGCATCAGGCCATGCAGGTCGCGCGTGACGAAGCCGTAGTTGATGAAGATGTCTTCTTCGATGGGGAGGGAGGCGTAGCGCCGCTCGAGGTCGCCGGCGCGATAGCCCTTGACGCGGTGGCGCAGCGTGAGATCCTGCGCCCGCGCCGGGGCGCGGATGGGATCGGCCTGGACAAACCCCAGCGTGTCGATGGCGCGTTCGAGCGTCGTCGGCCGGAACAGGCTGCGCGTGACAGCGGCGCGCCGGATGTCGTCGAGCGTCGGCATGCTGATCGGCGCGCCGGATTACGGGGTGGCCGTGCGCACGGCGACGCGTCCGACCACCCGCACCCACTGGACGGCCCCGTCCGCGCCACGGATGAACTCGATCGACTGGCCGCGGTCGGCGCCATCGGTCACCACGGCGCGATCGGGGCCGAAGAAGGCGATCGGCATCTCAGGCCTCGCCTCGCCGGTGTTGGGGCGCTCCTGCACGAACACCCGGTTGCCGTCGGCGCGGACGACCACCGCGTTCGACGGCCGCAGATACCGGCCGACGTACGGCGCCGGATTCGGCTGCGCCGCCAGCGGTTCAACGCTGGGCAGCGTTTCGACGAGGCCGCGATGGGCAATGGCCTGGTTCGTCGCGAAGGTGGCGCCGTGATACGCCGACAGTGCCGCGCGCTCCACGTCCTGGATCAGCCGCCACCCGTTCTGGGCGTTGGTGAGCATGGCGATGGCGAAGTTGTGCTCCGGCACGATCTCCAGGAGGAGGACGTGCCCGGCCAGCGTGCCGCCGTGGGCGGCCACCCGGAGCGGGCCCACGGCGCGCAGGTGCCACGCCAGGCCGACGTCGTCATCGGTGCCCTGCTTGTGCAGCTGCACGGTCCGCATCTGCTCGAGGGAGGCGCGCGTCAGCACGCGCTCGCCAGTGGCTGACGTGCCGTCGCCCAGGTGGAACTGCGCGTACTTCAACAGGTCGGTGATGCACAGGCCGACGCCGCCGGCGGTCACGCTGGTCGAGGGGGAGAACGGCCGCTGCAGTGTGGGCGGGTTGTCGCCGCGATTGGCATGCCCGGCGGCGAATCGATTGACGATGAAGTCGCCGGCCGTGGTGCCGGCGTGCGCCAGCCCGAGCGGGATGAACACCAGGTCGCGAATCGCGCGGTTGATCGAGGTGCCGGTGACGGCCTCGATCACGCGGCCGGCCACGCTGAAGCCGGCGTTGTTGTAGCTCCATGCCGCGCCCGGCGGAGCCAGTTGCATCAGGTCGGGTATGGTCGTGGCGACGAAATTGCGCAGCGTGTCTTCACCGCGCTCCGGGCCCGACACCTGTCCCTCCCAGCCGCCGGAATGCGTCAGGAGATTCCACACCGTGACGTCGCGGCTCACCACTTCGTCTCGCACCTTGAAGCCGGGCAGATACTTGCGCACCGGCGCCTTCAGATCCACCTTGCCTTGCTCGACCAGGCGCATCATGGCAGTGGTGGCGAAGGTCTTCGAGATCGAAGCGATCGGGAACACCGTGTGCTCGGTGACCGGCAGCGGATCCTCGACGTTGGTCACGCCCAGGCCGCGCGTGGTGAGCACGCCGTTGTCGATGATGCCGATCGCGACGCCCGGCACGCCGTAGTCGCGCATGCGCGCTTCCGCGAGCGACACGATCGACGCGAAGCGCGCATCCGTCCGTTCCTGCGCCTGCGCCGGTGAGGGGAGTCCGGCGCACACGGCGATGAGCGCAACGATGAGCTTGTTCATGGGAATTGGGAGATTGTAGCCGACTCCGATTCTTGCGGTCGCGGCGCGATCACCAATCGCAGGTGGTAGACTGGAATTCCCCCGGCTGAAAGGCACGTCACCCTTGTTGTCCCTGAGTAAGGCCGTGCTTCACGTGTGGAGCGACGGCACCTGCAGTTTACTGACCGTGCCGCTGAGTTGGCGCCAGGACCAGCCGCTGCCGCCTGATGTACCCGACGAGCGCTTCGAGACGCCCACGGCGGCCATGGCCGCGCTCGCCGAGACCGGCCGCGCGCAGAACCCGGCAATGCAATTCCACCGCGGTGAGCCACCCACGCCGGCTATTTCACCGGCTGAAATGTCCGCGGATCAAGCTTCGAGTTGATGCGATAGACGTCGGGTTGTGGCCGCGCGTTGGGAGCGGCTATAGTTTGGCCATGCGCCGACTGCTTCCGCTGCTGCTGCTGGTCATTCCGGTCCTCATGTCGGGCCAGGCTCCGGCCTACGATCTCGTGCTTCGGGGTGGCCGCATCATCGATGGCACCGCGAGTCCGTGGTACCAGGCCGACCTCGCCATCAAGGGCGACACCATCGTCCGCATCGCGCCCAACATCACCGAGCCGGCCGCACGCGTCATCGACGTCAAGGGCCTGGTCGTGGCGCCCGGCTTCATCGACATTCATACGCACGCCCGCCGCGGCATCTTCGAGGTGCCCACGGCCGACAACTACCTGCGGCAGGGCGTGACGACCCTGATCGAAGGGCCGGATGGGAGCTCGCCGCTGCCGCTCGGTCCGTTCCTGGCGAAAGTCCAGGCCCTGCGCATCACGCCGAATTTCGCGTCGTTCGTCGGCCAGGGCACGGTGCGCAGCGAGGTGATGGGCGAGGTCGATCGCCCGGCGACGCGGGCCGAGCTCGATCGCATGCGCACGCTGGTCACGCAGGGGATGGAGCAGGGCGCGTTCGGCCTCAGCTCGGGTTTGTTCTACGTGCCGGGCAACTTCACTCCGACCGAGGAAGTGATCGAGCTCGCCAAGGTCGCGGGCCGCATGGGCGGCATTTACATTTCGCACATGCGCGACGAGGCCAGGGGCCTGACCGACAGCGTCCGCGAGACACTCGCGATTGGCGAGAAGGGCGGCCTGCCGACGCAGATCACGCACCACAAGGTCGTCGGCAAGAAGTACTGGGGCGCCTCGGTCGAAACGCTGCGCATGGTGGACGAGGCCCGCGCCCGCGGCGTCGATGCCACCATCGACCAGTATCCGTACACGGCGTCGGCCACCAGCATCGCCGCGGCGCTGCTGCCGGCGTGGGCGCTGGAAGGCGGCCGCGACTCGACCCTCAAGCGCCTCAAAGACCCGGCGACGCGGGCGAAGATCAGGGCCGAGAGCACCGCGATCATCCGCGATGAACGCGGCGGCGGCGACCCGAAGAACGTGTCGGTGTCGGCGTGCGACTTCGATCCGAAGCTGGCGGGGCAGAACCTCGCCCAGATCACGCAGGGCCGTGGCCTCGCGGTCACGCTCGAGAACGCCGCTGAGACGGCGATGTGGACCGTGGAGCAGGGCGGTTGCCGCGGCATCTTCCATGCCATTGGCGAAGAAGACCTGCAGCGTATTCTGGTTCACCCGGCGACGATGATCGCCTCCGACGGCGAAGTGGTCGTGTTCGGCCGCGACGTGCCGCACCCGCGCAGCTACGGCACCTTCGCACGCGTGCTCGGGCTCTACGCGCGCGACAAGAAGCTGCTGCCGCTCGAGGTTGCGGTGCAGAAGATGTCGGCGTTCCCCGCGCAGCGGCTTGGCCTGAGCGACCGCGGCGTGCTCCGCACCGGGTTGAAGGCCGACATTGCCGTCTTCGATGCGGCGCGCGTGCGTGACACCGCCACGTTCGAGAAGCCGCACAGCTACGCCGAAGGCGTCAGCGTCGTCATTGTCAACGGCCAGGTGGCGTTCGAGGGCGAGAAGATGACGGCGGCCCGGCCCGGCCGCGTGTTGTACGGGCCGTCCAGGAAGCAGCCATGATGATGCGGGGCCTGGTCTGTCGCCGGCCTCAGAGCTTCTCGATCTTCTGGTAGAAGCCGCTCGTCTTGAGCGTGATGGTGACCGGTTCCCAGGTGAGGTTCTGCCAGAACCAGCCGTGGCGGCCGTCGAAGGGCGCATGGAACGTGCCGTGCGCGCTCGACGCCTCTTCGCCCTTCCAGTAGCTGGCCTCGCCTCCGGATCCATCGGGATGCTCGCCGTGCATGTCGAACTCGACGGTGCCGCCGTCAACGGTCCAACTGAACACGTAGCTGCCGCCGTGCGCCATGGTGGCCTTGATCTCGGCGTCCTCGCCCGGCTTCAGCGTCAGCGTGATCTCGTCGCTGCGGTAGGCCACGGCCGACCTGGTGACGGTGGCCGCGGCTTCGGCGGTGACGGGAATCGACATGTCCACCACCGCCGCGGGCGGACGCAGCAGGCCCATGGCAGCGCCGATTCCGGAGGGGTCGATGCCGTATTCCGCTGGCAGGACGGCGACCACCAGGATGATCGCCGCGGCCACCACCGCCACGCCGATTGCGCGCAGCAGTTGAGACACGGACGGCAGCGGTGGCGTGGCGGGCGTGGTCATGCCGGAGATCCTATTGAATGGCGAAGCCGGCGAGCTGATAGCCCGCCAGGATGAAGCCGCACGTCATCACGATCACGTTGGCGGCGTAGGCGTGGTGGGAGAAGCCGGCCGACCGGCGCCAGAAGCCCATCGCGATCAGGATCGCGCTGAGGCCCAGCACCTGCCCGAGCTCGACACCGGCGTTGAAGGCCAGGATGTTGGGCACCAGCCCGTCGGCGGAGAGCGAGAAATCCTGAAGCTTGGTGCCGAGCCCCAGTCCGTGGAAGAGACCGAAGATCCACACCGCCAGCTTGGTGTTGGGCTGGAAGCCGAGCAGGCGGTGGCACCCGCCGATGTTGTCGAGCGCCTTGTAGACCACCGACAGGCCGATGATGGCGTCGATGATGAACGGGTTGACGTGCGTACCGCTCAACACCGCGTAGAGCAGCGTCACGCTGTGGCCGACCGCGAACAGCGTCACGTAGATCGCCACTTCCTTGAGCCGATAGAGGAAGAAGATCACGCCGAACAGGAACAGCAGGTGGTCGTAGCCGGTGACCATGTGCTTGGCGCCGAGGTAGAGGAACACCGCGAGCTGGCGGCCCTGCGTGATCAGGTCCTTGTCACTGGCCGCCACGCCGTGCGCCAGAACGTCGCTCGCGAGCGGCAGCGCGATCAATAACAGGATGAGGACGAACAGGCGCCGCTGCATGCAGGGTTGAATTCTACCCTCAAGGCCGGTCTGGTATGGTCGGAAGACCCTTGATGGTGCGACCAACTGCGTGGCTGCTCACCGTGGTGATGCTCCTGGCCTCGGGCCGGTTGCTGGCTTTCGGGTGGGAGTGCATCGACGAGCTGGCGGCCCCGGCCGAGGCGTCGTGCCACCATCCGGCCTGGGCCTGTGGCCGTCCCGCGGCTTCGCGCAAGCCGACGCCCGGACCAGCCCCGCCACGTTGCGCGGGTGGCTGGCGGTTAGCCACTGGCCTCCGATTGTGGTTCTAGACCGCCGATTGGACATAACCACGGATTAAACAACAGCCACGGATTAGGCCGAAAATTAGACACAGATTTATTTGGTAAATCGGAGTCATTCAGTGCCGGCCAACGTGGCACCATTACATTGAGAAAGCGTTGGTCTGTGTCCTCTGTGTTCTCCGTGGCCAATTGTCGTGGGTGGCCAATCTGGGTGGGTTTCAAGATGAGCCGACTTCTTTGCTGCGTGATGTTACTCGCCGCCCTGTCGGTTCCGGCGGCGGCGCACGAGAAGTTCCGCATCGTCGGAACGATCGTCAAGGTGCAGGCCACCCAGCTTGATGTGAAAGCGGTGGATGGCGCGACCTACGAGATCGACATGAACGACTCCACGCAGGTCATGCGAGGCATGAAGAAGGTGCCGCAGTCGGAATTGCGGCCCGGGCAGCGAGTGGTGGTCGATGCCCTGGGCCATGACACGTTCGATCTGGAGGCCGTGTTGGTAACGCTGCCGTAGCTACCGCTGGCACACCGGCTGGTCGTGCATTTGCCGGACTTCGGCCGTACCGTCGCCCGCGACCGCCAGGAACTGCGTCGCCAAGGGCCGGTTCAGATCGACATTGCTGAGGGGGAAAAACAGAAGTCCAGAAGGAATTACAGGAGATCAGGAGACCAGGAGTAAGAAAATAACTCCTGGTCTCCTGATCTCCTGTTGAATTCTTATCGGGCGGGAAGCAGCGAACGCGAACGACTCGGCTCGCTCGACTTCACGCAGCCGGATGCTTGCACTCCGAATCTTGCGATTGTTGTAGGGTATCAGCATGCCGCTCATGACCCTCGACGCCTTGCCCGTGCGCGAGATCTTCCCCGGCCTGCGCGCCCGGCTCATTCACACCGACCGCCAGACGCACTCGTGGGTCGAAGTGGACGCCGGCGCGGCGTTCCCCGAGCACCAGCATCCGCACGAGCAGATCGTCAGCGTGCTCGACGGGGAACTGGAACTGGTCGTGGGCGGGATCGCCCATCGGCTGACCCCGGGGATGGTGTTTGTGATTCCGCCGGAAGCGCGGCACTCGGGCCGCGGTGTCACCGCTTGCCGCGTGCTCGACGTATTCGCGCCGGCGCGCGACGACTACCGGTGACACAGACACGCCGGCACTACCTGCCGTTAGGCCGCAGATTTGTCCGCCGAAGCGCGCAGCGCGAAGGTGGATGACGCAGATTACGCCGATTCAGCCACGGTGTGCGGCGCGCGCTCGCATTTTGGCAGGGCCCGCGGACGCCGGCGAAGCCGGCGTCTGGCCGCGAATCAGGCGGCACGAATTCAAGAGAGACTGGCGAGTTTGAATCGGTCTCTCTTGAATTCGTGCCGCCTGATTCGTGGCAGCGGCCTGCGGCCGCTCCGCGGGCCACAGCTAATCTGCGGAATCTGCGAAATCTGCGGCTGGCACAACGGGGCGCGGCGACGTCAACGGCGAGGGGCTCTCGGCGGCTAGTTTCGGCGGCCCAGCGTGATGCGCACGACGTGCGTCGCGCCGTCATCGACGAGCGGCATCACCAGGTGATTCACCTGGCTGCCATCGAGTTCGGCGCGGATCACGCCGTTCCAGAGGCGATCGGGGTTCGTCACCTGGATGTCATATCGCGACGATCCGTGGCGCCACTCGATTGAGTACTCGCCCCACGACGAGGGCACGCACGGGTCCACCATGAACGTGTCGCCGCGGCGGCGGAGGCCGAGGATGTTTTCGAGGCCGGCCCGATACAGCCATCCGGCCGACCCGGTGTACCAGCTCCAGCCACCCCGGCCGGCGTGCGGCGGCCGCGCGTAGACATCACCGGCCAGCACGTACGGTTCGAGCCGGTAGCGCGCCACTTCCGCGGCCGTGCGCGAGTGGTTGATCGGGTTGATCATGTGGAACAGCTCGCTGGCCTCGTCGCCGCTGCCCAGCTTGGCGATGGCCATCACCACCCACACCGCCGCATGGGTGTACTGGCCGCCGTTCTCGCGGACGCTCGGCGGGTAGCCCTTGATGTAGCCGGGATCCTGGTCGGACTTGTTGAAGGGCGGCGTCAGCAGCAGGATGACCTTCGACTGGCGGGCGACCAGCGACGCGCGCACGGCGTCCATGGCGCGCTCGGCGAAGCGCTGGGGCACCGCCCCCGACAGCACCGCCCACGACTGCGAGATGGAATCGATCACGCACTCGTCGTTCTGCGCCGACCCCAGCGGCCGGCCATTGTCGTAGTAGCCGCGGCGATACCATTCGCCATCCCACGCCTCTTCGAGCCGTGACGACAGGTGGCGCGTCTGCTGGCGGAAACGCGCGGCCACGGCGTGTTCCCCCCGGGCCTCGCACACCGGAATGAAGTTGGTCAGCACGGTGTGGATGAAGAAGCCGAGCCACACGCTTTCGCCGCGGCCCTCGGCGCCGACCCGGTTCATGCCGTCGTTCCAGTCGCCGGCGCCGATCAGCGGCAGGCCGTGCGCGCCGCTGGTCAGGCCGCGATCGATCGCGCGCCGGCAGTGCTCGAAGACGGTGCCCATCTCGCCCGACAGGGTCGGCTGCTCGTAGGCCTCGGGCTCGCCCTCCGGCAGCGGCGGCGCCGACAGGAACGGGACCTGCTCGTCGAGCACGCCGGTGTCGCCGGTGGTGCGGACGTACTCCGCGACGACGAAGGGCAGCCACAGCAGGTCGTCGGAACACCGGCTGCGCAAGCCGCGGCCGGCTGGTTCGTGCCACCAGTGCTGCACGTCGCCTTCCACGAACTGCCGCCCCGCCGCGCGCAGGATGTGCTGGCGCGCCAGCTGCGGCGCGGCCAGCATCAGCGCCATCACGTCCTGCAATTGATCGCGGAACCCGTAGGCGCCGCCCGGCTGGTAATAGCCGGCGCGCGCCCAGATGCGGCACGACAGGTTCTGGTAGAGCAGCCAGCGATTCATCATCAGGTCGAACGAATCGTCCGGCGTGTGGACCTTCACCACGTCGAGGGTGCGATCCCAGAAGGCCTGGACCTTTTCGAGCGCCGCGGTGGCCTGGTCCGGGGATCCGTGGGCTTCGATCAGCTTCAGCGCGTGCACGCGGTCGCGGCCCTCGCCGAGCAGGAAGACCAGCTTGCGCGACTCGCCCGGGTTGAGCGTGATGCGGAGCTGGAGGGCCGCGCACGGGTCGAGGCCGGCGCCGAACTCGCCGGTCAGGCTGTCGTCACGCAGCGCCGACGGCTGCCCGGCCGAACCGTTGCGGCCGATGAACGATCGCCGGTTGCCGGTGGCCGACACCGGCTGTTCGCTGGCCGCCGCAAAGCAGACGCGGCCCGCGAACTCGGTGTTGTAGGCGTTGGTGGCCAGCACCGCGCCGCGCACGGCGTCGTAGTCGGTGGTCACGTGACGCTGTTCGCCTTCGCGCGGCGGCCCGATCACCCAGTCGTTGTAGGCGAACACGCTCAGGTGGCGTTGCGTCTGCGTCGTGTTGACCAGGGTCAAGTGGGAGTACTTCACCGGGTCGTCGGCATCGACAAAGACCTCGAGTTGATGATGCACGCCCTGGAACGACCGCGAGAACCGCGTCACGCCGGCACCATGCCGGATCACGAAGCGCCCGCTGGTCCGCTGCCGCGGCAAGGGACCGGGTGTCGGCGACCACGCCGCCCCGCTGTCGTCGTCGCGGATGTAGATCGCTTCGCCGCTGGGGTCGGTGACCGGGTCGTTGGCAAACGGCGTCAACCGGTTCTCCCGGCTGTTCTCCGACCATGTCGTCGCCGCTCCGCTGGAGCTCACCACGCTGCCGAACCGCGGGTTGCTGATCACGTTGGACCACGGCGCCGGCGTGTCCTGGTCGCCTTCGAGCACGATCGCGTAGGTCTTGCCGCCGTCGGCGAAGCCGCCGAGCCCGTTGCCCATCGTCAGGACCGGCGCGCTCACGCTCATGCTCGGCCAGGACGGGTGCGCCAGGTCGGGTGAGGCAAACTCCGGGCCGGAGGCGAGCGCGGCGAGCGCGACGGAGGCGACCGGCGCGAGGGGCGGCCGCGCGAGGTGGGCGCGGAGGTCGCCGCGGCTGGTATCCATGACCGCGCGGGCGACCGCATGGAACAGCATGCGCTCACCGTGGCCCATGGCGTCGGTCCGTAACAGGAACACGCCCCCGGGCTGGTGCTTCCACATGCGCCACGGGCCGTCGTCCAGGAGGGAGGTCAGGCGCGTCTGGACTTCGTCCATGTAACTGACCGGGTGCTCGTTGAGGATGACCAGGTCCACTTTCAGGCCCTTCAGCCGCCAGTATTCCTGCGCCTCGAGCGCTTCGCGGACCAGGTTCAGCTGCTCGTCCAGCACGCGCACCAGCAGGATGGGCAAGTCGCCGGAGATGCCGTGCGGCCACAAGCTGTTCTGCCCGAGCTCGTTGGCCGCCAGCACGTCGGCGGGGGGGCGCAGCGAGCCGTCGCCGCCGACGACGCGCGACGCCAGCCGCTCGAAGAGCACGGCCTCGTCGGCGGAGATGTCCATGTGCCGCCGCGTGCTCTGCGAGTTCGCGAGCGCGAGGGCCAGGGTTCGTGCCGCGGTGCTCGGGTCGCGATAGGTTTGCGCGAGGGCCCGCGCCGTCTCGCGATCCGGGGCAATGCCGGTGGCGAAGCACAGGCGCGCCGATTCGCCGGGCGAGATGCGGACGCGCTGGCGCAAGCTGAGGATCGGATCCAGCACGTAGCCCGTCGTCCCCGACAAGGGGCGGCCGTCGAGCGCGATCGGGTCGGCGAGCGTGCGCCCGCGGCCGATGAAGCGGGCGCGATCGGTTTCCCATTCGAGCGGGCCCTGGGGCCAGCCTTCGAGGCTCATCACGTGCATCGCCCAAGTGCCGGGATCGCGCGCGTCGCGCGGGCGGCGGTGGCACAGCAGCGCCGACCGCTCCGGCATGTACTCCGTTTCGACGAACAGCTTGCCGAAGGCGGGATGGGCGAAGTCGTCACGCAGCGACGCCAGCGCGACCTCGACGTAGCTGGTGACGTCGATCTCACGGATGCGGTCGCTGTGGTTGACCAGTTGCAGGTAGCGGATGTCAACGTCGTGTTCTGGCGCCACCGCGACTTCGAGGCGGGCCGCGATCTCCTGGTGCTTCGAGTCGAAGGTGGCCTTGTCGGGCATGAAGGTGGCCAGGTAGCTGTCCGCTTCCTGCCGCACCGGCTGATAGGTGGGCGACCACACCGCTTCGCTGCGGATGTCGCGCAGGTAGATGAACTGGCTGCCAGGGTCGGTGGTCGCGTCCTGCCGCCAGCGCGTGACGGCCGAGCGGTCGGTGAAGCTGGCGCCGCCGCCGGCGTTGGTCACCACGGTCACGTACTTGCCGTTCGAGAGGAACTGCGAGTGCGGGAACACCGTGTGCGCGGTCTTGTAGCGGCGGATCGGCACGCCCAGCGACGGCGCCGTCACCAGCATCTCGCTCAGCGGCCGCGGCTCGGTAATCGGCTGCTGCCGGGGAATGCGTTCCTGCAGCAGCAGTTCGGTGGCCCGCACGCGCGGGTCGCCGTGGAAGCGCTCGATCATCCGGTCGCGGGTGATGGCGTTGGCGAGCGCGACCATTGACATGCCGGCGTGGTGGGCGAAGAAGGCGGGGACCACCATGCCCTGTCCGGCCTGGCGCGGCGCGCCGCTGCCGCGATCGGTGTAGTCGATCGCCTCGTAGAACCCGTAGTCGCCGAACAGCCCGGCCTCGGCCAGACGCCGCAGGTTGCGGGCGCCCTTGGCCGGGTCGATCATCACCGCCAGCGCCGTGGCGTAGGGCGCCACGACCAACTCGTCACCGAGCCCGCGCTTGAGCCCGAGTCCGGGCACGCCGAAGGCCTTGTATTGGTAGTTGCCGTGGCGGTCGACGGAGGTGTACGCCGATTCCGAGATGCCCCATGGCAAGCCGCGGGTGGCGCCGTAGTCGATCTGCCGCCGCACCGCCATGCGGCACGACGAGTCGAGCAGCGTCGCCGGGTAGCTGCGCATCAGCAGCAGCGGCATCAGGTACTCGAAGAGCGTGGCCGACCACGACAGCAGCACCGGCGCGCCGTGCACGCTGGTGATCAGCCGGCCGAGGCGGAACCAGTGGACTTCGGGCACGTCGCCCTTGGCGATGGCGATAAAGCTGGCCAGGCGCGCTTCCGAGGCCAGCAGGTCGTAGGACGCCGCGTCGCGCCGCGCCGCGCCGAGGCTGTCGGCCAGGCGGTAGCCAATCGCAAACAACCGGCGCTTGCGGTCGTAGAGGAACGAGAAGTTCATCTCGTCGAAGTAGACCGAGGCGCGCGCGGCGAGCGAGTCGAGCCGCGCCGCCTGCTCGGGCCCGGTGTCCGCGTGCGTCGCCAGCGCCCGCAGGCCGACCGCCAGCGCCAGCAGCGCGCCGGCCAGGTTGCCGCTGTCCACGGTGGACACGTACTTCGGCAGCAGCGGCTCGAGGGTGCGGGTGTCGTACCAGTTCAACAGGTGGCCCTGGTGATGCTCGAGGCGGTCGAGCGTGGTGAGGGTGGCCTCGAGCCGCGCGATCAGCGAGCCGGTGTCGATGAAGCCGAGGTCGTGGGCCGACAGCGTGGCGAGCAGGCCCATCGCGATGTTGGTGGGCGAGGTCCGGTGCGCGACCCGCGGTTCCGGATCGAACTGCACGTTGTCGGGCGGCAGGAACCGGTGTTCCTCGGTGACGAACGTGTCGAAGTAGCGCCAGGTCTTTTCCGCGACCATTCGCAGGTAGTCGCGATCCTCATCGGCGAGGTCGGGCCGCAGCGAGGGGACCGGCTTGCTGAGCACGAATGCGATCAGCGGCGCCGCCACCCACAGCGCGAGAATCAGCAGGGCGACCGGCAGCGCCGACGGCCTGGCGGCGATCACGAGGATGAGGCCGACGCCGGCAATCACCGGGCTGGCCCGCATCGCCTCGTAGAACTCCGCGGCCTTCAGCTCGCCGTGCTGCTGGGCCACCGCGGCCGCGGTCTCCCATTGCAGCAACCGGCCGTGTCCGGTCAGCAGCCGCGCCAGCGTGACGCCGACGGCGTAAAGCATGTCCCACGCCTGGTGCGCCAGGAAGGTGAGTTGCAGGCTGGCGCGCGCGAGGTCGGCCTCCAGATCCTCGGCGGCCGCGCGCAGGTGGACGCGGATTCCTTGACCGCGCTGGGGCCCGCCCAGGATCTGCGCCAGCCGCGCCACGAGGGGGAAGCCGATCGCCGCCAGCGCCATCAGCGTCCAGGCCAGCGGCGCGCCCGGCAAGAACGCCCAGCCGGCGATGAACAGCGCGACCAGCGCCGGCGCGACCAGGCTGCGCCGCAGGTTGTCGAGGATCTTCCAGCGTGAGATCAGCGGCAGGCGATTGCGCTCGAGGCCGGTGCGCGTCGGCACCCACGGGAACAGCCACCACAGGATCTGCCAGTCGCCGCGGACCCACCGGTTCTGCCGCTTGGCGTGCACGAGCACGTTGGAGGGGTAGTCGTCCACCAGTTCGACGTCGGTGACCAGCGCGGCGCGGGCGTGAATGCCCTCGAACAGGTCGTGCGACAGCAAGGCGTTCTCGGGGACGCGGCCCTCGAGCGCGGCCATGAACGCATCGACGTCGTAGAGGCCCTTGCCGGTGTAGATGCCCTCGCCGAACAGGTCCTGGTAGACGTCCGACACCGCCGTCGTGTAGGGATCGACGCCGGTGTGGCCGGCGTAGGTCCGCGCGAACAGCGACCCCGCCGCGCTGGCCATGGTCACGCTGACGCGCGGCTGGAGCACGGCGTAGCCCTCGACCACGCGCTTCAAGGTCGGATGGACGACGGGCTGATTGAGCGGGTGGAGGATGATGCCGATCAGCTCGCGGGCCGCGTCGCGCGGCAGCTGCGTGTCGGAGTCCAGGGTGAGGCAGTAGCGCACCCCCGGCAGCAGTTCGAGCGGCCCGACCTGGGTCGAGAAGCTGGTGTCGGTGGCGCCGCGCAGCAGGCGGTTGAACTCCTCGAGCTTGCCGCGCTTGCGTTCCCACCCCATCCACACCTGCTCGCGCGGGTTCCAGAGGCGATGGCGATGAAACAGGAAGAAGCGCGGCCCGCCGCCGGTGAACTGCGCGTTCAAGGCCTCGATGCCCGCGCGGGCGGCCGCCAGCACCACCTCTTCCCCGGGCATCTCCGCCTGCGGCGCGTCGGGAAAGTCGGTGAGCAGCGCGAAGTGCACCTGGGGGTCGAGGTTGCCGAGCGCCACCACTTCAAGGTGATCGAGGCGCTGCTGCACGTTGTGCACGCTGGTCAGCAGCGTCGGCACCACCACCATGGTGCGCCCCTCCTCCGGCACGCCATCAGTCAGGTCGAGCCGCGGCAGCCGCTGCGGCGGCACCCGCCACGTCACCACCCGCTGCACCAGGCTGAGGGCGAGATCGCTGGCCGGGACCAACAGCAGCAGGGCGGCCAGGCCCAGCCACGGCGGCGACGCGCCGGCCGTGCGCGCGTACCAGAGCCCGCCGGCGACGAGCAGCAGCGTCAGCAGCGTGATCGAGCCGAGGTAGGCGCCGGTGGCGTGCCGCAGGGCCAGCCGTCGCGCGCGCTGGCGAAGCTTCGGGCGATAGGCAAGGTCAATCTCGAGGCCCTCGCGGCCCTTGCCGATGAGGTGGTAGCCGATGTGCGCCGCGGCACGCGGCACCTTGCGTTCGGCCGCCTGGCGCGCCGACTCGACCGCCTTGAGGGCAACGCGGATCTGCGCTTCACCGCTCGGCTCGGCGAGTTCCTCGACCGCCTGGCGCTGGCGGTCGCGGCTCAGGAAGTCCATGCGCGCGTACATCCCGCCCGGGTCGCGGCGCAGCACGCTGTCGACGAGGCTCACCGATTCGACGTAATTGCGCCAGTCGATGGTCGCGCACAGGCGCAAACTGGTGATGGCGGCGGCCACCGACGCCTGGCTGGTCGCCTGGCGCTGGTGCTCCGCGCGCACGATTTCCTCGGCGACCGTGTTGCGGGCGATGAGATGGGCTTCCAGGGCCGCGCGCAGCGGCGACCGGCGCGCGTCGTACTCGCGGGCGCGGTGGAGCATCTGCACGAGGTAGGCGTCGGGCGAGTCTTCGGGAATGCGGACCGCCGCCTCGGGCGAGCTGGCGTCGATGCGGGCGACGTGGTCGTCGGCCGCGTGCCGCGCGGTGCGGGCCGCCAGGAGTTCCGACACCAGCCGGCGCAGGTTCTCGATCAGCGCCAGCTTCAGCATGATCGGCCACGCCCACAGCTCGCCGATGGTGAGCGGCGCCACGCGCTGGTAACTGTTGAGGAACTGGGTCAGCTGCGGCACGTCGAGCCGGCTGTCGCTATGGCGCAGCAGTTCGATGGCAATCGCGTAGATGCGGGCGTCGCCCGCCTTCTCGCGCGTCGCCAGCGCCGGCAGCTCCCGGTAGAACCGTCGCGGCATTTGCTCGCGGATCTCGACGATCTCCGACGCGATCAGGTGATAGTTGTCGAGGAACCACTCGGTGGCCGGCGTGACGAAGTCGCCTTCGTGAACGTCTTCCGCCAGCGTCTGGTAGGTGTGGCGCAGGACGCGCGCGTTCAGGGTCAGCCGAGGATAGATACTCCGCGTGCGGTGCCGGTTGGGATCGACCGTGAAGCTCGCCGCCAGGGCGAGCGCGCGCTCCTCGAGCCGCTCAGAGCTGAGCAACTCGTCGCGAAATGGCTTGTCGCCGTCCCGAAGTTCAACATTCCATCGATGGAGAAACAGATGCCCTCCGGCAATCCAAGAACCCTGCCCAGATGGCGTGCCCCCAGTGTGTGCACAGGTCGCGCCGGCCGGTGCGGACGGGCGACCAATGTCGGCCCCCGAGTAACGGTCTCGCGGTTGATCACCATAGTACCAGTCGTCTTCGTGCTCCTGCCATTATCAAGATCGATGCCACCACTTTGGCCATCCGCCGGCCCCGCCGTCCGCCGAAGTGGTCCGGCGTCTACCCAATCTGGGCAGTCCAGCTGACCACTTTGACACCCCAGGCCGCTGGATCGGCCGTCCCCGGGTTGGATCGCGAATTGCTCTTCAGCCGGGTATGTTAACGATCCTTCTCGTGATTCTCGTGTTGATGGCCCTGGGCGCGCTCCCGGCATGGCCGCACAGCCGTTCGTGGGGATACGCCCCGACCAGCACGTTGACGATCGTCCTCATCGTGCTGTTGGTGCTCGTCTTGACCGGACGGCTCTAAGAACTGATTGAGTACGAGGAACCCTCGCGCGTCGTCGCAGCGATCGAACGGTTCCTGAATTAACATTGAGACGTGCCCAGCATCCTTCAGAGCCTTCCCGTCGGAGAGAATGTCGGCATCGCCTTTTCGGGCGGCCTCGACACCAGCGCCGCCCTGCACTGGATGCGGGCAAAAGGCGCGGTGCCCTACGCCTATACGGCGAACCTCGGTCAGCCCGACGAAGCCGATTACGACGAGATTCCCCGCAAGGCGATCAGCTACGGCGCCGAGAAGGCGCGGCTGATCGAGTGCCGCGCGCAGCTGGTGGCCGAAGGCATGGCGGCGCTGCAGGGCGGCGCGTTCCACATCACCACGGCGGGCCAGACCTACTTCAACACCACGCCCCTCGGACGCGCGGTCACCGGCACGATGCTGGTCGCCGCCATGCGCGAGGACGCCGTCAACATCTGGGGCGACGGCAGCACCTACAAGGGCAACGACATCGAGCGGTTCTACCGCTACGGCCTGCTCGCCAACCCGAACCTCCGCATCTACAAGCCGTGGCTCGACCAGCAGTTCATCGACGAGCTCGGCGGCCGCAAGGAGATGTCGGAGTACATGATCCGGCACGGCTTCCACTACAAGATGAGCGTCGAGAAGGCCTACTCGACCGACTCCAACATTCTCGGTGCCACCCACGAAGCCAAGGATCTCGAATTCCTCAACAAGGGCATCACCATCGTCCAGCCGATCATGGGTGTCGCGTTCTGGCGTGAGGATGTCGTGGTCAAGTCGGAGACGGTGACCATCCGGTTCGAAGAGGGACACCCGGTGGCGTTGAACGGCAAGACCTTCGCCACCGCGCTCGACATGTTCATGGAGGCCAACGTCATCGGCGGCCGCCACGGCCTGGGCATGAGCGATCAGATCGAGAACCGCATCATCGAAGCGAAGAGCCGCGGCATCTACGAGGCGCCGGGC
>CAYHCX010000068.1:11878-21927 GCA_964355095.1 uncultured Acidobacterium sp. | reverse complement strand
CTGTTCACGGTCAGCCTGCCGATGGGAAGTTAGAAGTAGGAAGTTAGGAAGTTAGGAAGTTAGGAAGTTAGGAAGCAGGAACTCAGGAAGTCGGCATGCCCCTTGCTCATCGACCGCCTCATGACGGACCCGGCGCCTGGCCTGATTTCCATCGAAGACCGCACCTTCGCATTCGCGCTGGCGCTGATTCACGCGTATCGAGCGCATCCGCCTCGCGATGACGCGGAACGCGTCATCTGGTCCCAATTGCTCAGGAGCGGAACATCCGCCGGCGCCAACTCCGCGGAGAGCGCGGGCGCTCAGAGCCGCCCCGATTGGCTGACCCGACGGTTCATTGCGTTGAAGGAAATGAGGGAGACTCTATTCTGGCTCCGCCTATATCGCGACTCGAACCGCCCGGCAGGACAAGACCTGATTGGCTTGATCGACGAATCCGATCAACTGGTGGCCATCCTCACGGTGATCGTGGCGCGAGCGCGCGCACGGAAGGGAAAGCAGAAGGGCGGGTAGCACCGACCCGTCCTGGCTACACGCTACCCTTCTCACTTCTCACTTCTCACTTCTCACTTCTCACTTCTCACTTCCAACTTCCCTACCGCATGCCGAAGGCGGCGAGCAGGTAGAACGTGATCGCGGCGATGGCGGCCGACATCGGAATCGTCAGGACCCAGGCCCACACGATCTGTCTCGCAATCCCCCACCGCACGGCCGACAACCGTCGCGTCGAGCCGACGCCGACGATCGCGCCGGTAATCGTGTGAGTGGTGCTGACGGGCACGCCGAGCGCGGTGGCGGTGAAAAGCGACACCGCGCCCGCGGTTTCGGCCGCGAACCCGCTGACCGGCTGCAGCCGTGTGATCTTCGACCCCATCGTGTGGATGATGCGCCAGCCGCCGGCCAGCGTGCCGGCCGAGATCGCCGCGTGCGCGGCCATCACGACCCAGAACGGAATCCTGAACTCCGACAGGTAGCCGCCGGCATACAGCACACCGGCGATGATGCCCATGGTCTTCTGCGCGTCGTTGCCGCCGTGGCCAAGGCTGTAGGCCGCCGCCGACAACAATTGCAGCTTGCGGAAGTAGCGGTCCACGCGCGACGGCGCGGTGTTACGGCACGCCCAATAGATGGCGACCATGAACACGTAGCCCAGGATGAACCCGAACCCGGGCGCGAGCACGATGAAGATCAGCGTCTTGGTCCAGCCGCCAGGAATCAGCGCGGCCATCCCGACCTTGGCGACCGCCGCGCCAGCGTAGCCGCCGATCAACGCGTGCGACGAGCTCGTCGGCAGGCCGTAGTACCAGGTAATCAGGTCCCAGACGATCGCGCCGAACAGGCCCGCCAGGATCACCGAGGGTGTGACGATGGAGATGTCCACCATCCCGGAGCCGACGGTCTTGGCGACGGCGGTGCCGAAGACGAAGGCGGCGACGAAGTTGAAGAACGCGGCCCACACCACGGCCTGGCCCGGCTTCAGCACCCGGGTCGAGACCACGGTGGCGATGGAGTTGGCGGCGTCGTGAAAGCCGTTGATGTAGTCGAAGATCAGCGCAACAGCGATGACGAAGATGACGAGGGCAAGTTCCACTGACCGCTACCCGTGCTTGACCACAACGCTCTCGAGGACGTTGGCGCAGTCCTCGCAGCGGTCGGTAGCCTCTTCGAGCAGGTCGAGCACTTCCTTCCACTTGATCACCGTGATCGCGTCCTTTTCTTCCTCGAACAGCCGGCGCAGGGCCTCGTCATGAATGTCGTCGGCGGCGTTTTCGAGCCGGTTCACTTCCACGGCGAGGTCGTGCACGCCGACCTTGCGCTCGAGGGCTTCGACGGCGACCTTGACCTGCATGGCCGACTGCCACGTCAGCGACGCCAGTTCCCGCGCGCCGTAGCGCAGCGACGCCATGCGGTAGCGGCGCGTGACGGTGGCCGCCGCGTCGATGGCATCCATCACATCGTCCAGCGACTTGGCGAGCGCGTGGATGTCTTCGCGATCGATCGGCGTGACGAACGTGGAGTTCAACCGCTGGATGATGCCGTGGGTCAGGGTGTCGCACTCGCTTTCGACCTGCTTGATCTGCAGCGCCGTGTCCCACGCCGGCGGGTCCGACGCGAGCATGCGCTCGAGCAGGGTGGCGCCGGACACGATGCGGTCGGCCAGGGCGATGAAATCAGCGAAAAACTTCTCTTCTCTGGGGATGAGGCGGAATCGCACGGCGGAAGTATGGCACGTGAATGTTACGTGGATGTTACATTGCGCATGGATATGGTCAGTCGACACTACGGATACGGCGGTCATTCCCCCGCCAGATTCGCGCCGATTGGCGGATAACCCACGCATCTTCACAGGGTCGGCAGCCGGCAAATCATGAGTATTTCCAAGGACCTGTCATTCCTCGACCGCTACCTCACGGTCTGGATATTTGCCGCCATGGGAGTGGGGGTGACGGTCGGCTACCTGTTTCAATCGGCCGTTGAGCGGTTCAACCGCGCCCTCACCGTTGGCGAGAACACCAACCTGCTGATCGCCGTAGGGCTGATCCTGATGATGTACCCGCCGTTGGCCAAGGTGAAGTACGAGCTGATGCCCAAGGTCTTTGCCGACCTTCGGATCCTGGGCCTGTCACTCGTCCAGAACTGGATCGTGGGCCCGATCCTCATGTTCGCGCTGGCCCTCGTGTTCTTTGGGGCGATCGCGCCGGCGCTGCTTGGTCCCGATCCCCGCTGGGGCTCCTACATGGTGGGGCTCATCCTGGTGGGCATCGCCCGATGCATCGCCATGGTGCTGGTGTGGAACCAGCTGGCCCGGGGCAACAGCGAGTACGCCGCCGGGCTGGTGGCGCTCAACAGCGTGTTCCAGATCGTCACGTTTGGCTTGTACGCGTGGGTGTTCGTCACGGTACTGCCGCCGCTGTTCGGGATGCAGGGCATGACCGTCGAGGTCAGCATCAGCGAGATCTTCAGCAGCGTGATGATCTACCTCGGGATTCCGTTCGCGGCGGGCATTCTTAGCCGCGTGCTGCTCGTGCCGCTGAAAGGTCATGGCTGGTACGACCACGTCTTCGTGCCGGCCATCTCGCCGATCACGCTGGTCGCCCTCCTGTTCACCATCGTGGTGATGTTCTCGATGCAGGGCCAGCGGATCGTGTCCCAGCCGCTGGATGTGCTGTGGATTGCGGTGCCGCTCAGTACCTACTTCGGCGTCATGTTCCTGGTCAGTTTCTTCATGGCCTGGCAGTTCGGGGCGGACTACTCACGGGCCGCGACCCTGGCTTTTACCGCCGCGGGCAACAACTTCGAGTTGGCCATCGCGGTGGCGATTGGCGTGTTCGGCATCGCCTCCCCGATCGCGTTCGCCACCGTGGTCGGTCCGCTGGTGGAGGTGCCGGTCCTGGTCGGCCTGGTCCACGTGAGCCTGTATTTCCTGCGCCGGTTCTATGGCGGCCGGGTCAGCGACGACGCCGTGCCGGCAGGGCAATGAGACGGGGCTAGTCGACGACGAAAGAGAACAGCTTGTAGCGGCCGTCTTTCACCATCGCCGAACCGAACAATTGGAGCACCAGCTCACGCCCGGTTTCGTCGACGGCCACCACTTCGCTCTCACGCATGACCGCGAACGACTGGTAGCTGGTGGTCTCGCCGGTGTATCGGGTCCTGACGAAGGTGAGCGGGCGCCCACCGTAACGCCCGAGGGTCCCATCGAGCGCACCGTCACTGCGCTGCTTCATCTGCTGCCACGCGTAGTCGAACGGCACATTGCGCTCGGGGCGGCTCGCCGGAAGCTCGGGCCACACGAGGTCGCGGAATTCCTGTTCGGACAAGGCCAAGGCTGTCAGGCCGGCTACGTCTCGGCTGGCCAGCCGGCTGAGCACAGCCTGGGCCAGCGCCTCCGGTGTGTCGAACGTGTTGGACAGCGGCGTCTTGTTGGAGGGAGAGGTCGGCGGGGTGCAGGCGGTCATCGCCAGCGCGATGACCACCCCACCCAGCCCCTTCAGGACTTTCACGAACATCTGCTGACTGCTTCCTGGTGGGTCCGGCTAAAGCCGGACGCCACATTAGCGTTGGGGGAACGAGGTCCAGCCGGTCATCCAGTTGTCGGCCGGCGCCGGCGGCACCGCGCCGATGAAGGTGACCGGCTCGAAGAAGCCGTCGTTGGGCGGCTGAATCGGCGCCAGCTGACCACCGGCCAGCGTCGCGACGCCGCTCGGCTGGAAGTTGGGATTCTCGTGGTTCGCGCAGCCCGCCGTTGACAGGCCCGGGTCGGTGCCCAGCCTGACGCTCGGAAAGCGGCCGCTGATGATGAACGGCGTCACGCTGGAGTGCATGTTCGACGTCATGCCCCAGGCCACACCGGCCCCCATCTGCGAGGTGCCGTTGTCCACTTGCGCCGCGGTTGACGCATCGGAGATCTGGAAGCCCACCGACTTGAATCCGGTCACCAGGAAGTTGCGAATCGTGAACGCGGTGCCGCGCCGGAGGTTGGCGGCACGAGCCGACTCGCTGCCCTCGTTGCGGTCGGGATCGCCGCACAGCGTGATGTTGTAGATCTGCGGGTTCGACCGCGGCAGCAGGTTGTTGTTGAACTCGTTGTTGTCGGCCTCGATGCCGTTGTCGGCGTCGTCGCCGCGCTGGTGAATGGCAACAAACTGCGCCCGGCCGGTCCAGCCGAAGGTCCAGTCGAAGCTGTCGTCGGCCGCGTTCGAGGCGACGACGTGCTTCACGTCCACGGTGCCGCCGAAGAACTCGATGGCGTCGTCGCGGTTCATGTGAATCTGCAGGTAGTCGAACGAGCCGCCGTTGCCGACGCCCTGGAAGGCGATGCCGTTCAGCTCGTTGTCGGGGCTGAACTCGACGCCGGCGAACTCGACGCGGACGTAGCGTAGCGTGCCGCTGTTGTCGTTCGGGTTGGTGCCGCCGTAGATGCCGGTGTCGGCCTCGCCCTGGCCCTCGCCGCCCTCGAGATTGAGCGGAGCCGAACCGTTGATGATCAGGCCGCCCCAGTCGCCGCGGTCGCGGCTGCCGACCGGCTGGTCGCTGGTAAACACGATCGGCGCGGTGCGGGTGCCGATGGCGTTGATGCGGCCGCCCTTCAGCACGACCAACGTGCCGACGCTGCCGGACTCGCCGATGACCGTGGTGCCCGCCGCGACGTTCAGCGTGCCGCCGGAGCGGACGAAGACCGCGCCGCGCAAGACGTAGTAGTAGTTGCTGGTCCAGTTCTCGGTGCCGGCGATCTCGCCGGTCACCACGATGACCGGCTTGTCGATGCCGGCGACGGTTACCGGCGGCGCCTGGTCGGCCCGCAGCGGGGCCAGCTGGCCCACCGTGAGCGCCGCGCCCACCACGACCGCGGCCAGAGTGCGTGAAACCTGATTCATGATGTCCTCATCCGCTCCTGTATTAATCCGCCGCTAGAACATGTTGAGGCCGAGCGAGAAGCCGAACACGCGGCCCAACTTGAAGGCGCGCTGGCTCTCGGAGCCCTGGGTAAACCGATAGTCGGCGTCGGTCAGGTTCTCGGCACTGAGCCGCAGGCTCAGGCGCGGCCCCAGACGCTGCTGCACCACGAAGTCGACGGTCTCGCGGCCCTGCTCGAGGATGTCCGGCGCCTGGTTGGAGCCGACATCGGAAATGCGGTCGCCGAAGTAGTTCACCAGCACGCGCGCCGAAAAGCCGCGGGTGGCGTACTCCGCCGTCAGGTTGAACAGGTTCTTCGACTGCCCCGCCAGCGGGCGCTCGAGCGACGTCTGCACCGAGCGCTGTTCCGGCAGCAGCGTGATCTTCGAGTTGACCCACGTGTAGTTCGCGTTCAAGAACAGGCCGTGGCCGAAGTCATACGCGCCTTCGAGCTCGACGCCGACGTTGCTGGCCTTGTCGGAGTTCTGGAACGTCGCGATCGGCTGCGCGCCGGCGATCACCACGCGCTCGATTGGCTTGTCGAAGCGCTTGTAGAACACGCTGGTCGACAGGATGCTGCGGCCGCCGGGGAAGAACTCCCAGCGGGCATCGACGTTCTGGATCAGCGCGCGCTGCAGTTCCGGATTGCCGCGCGTGGCCCGGCTGCCGACGACGTCGGTGAACTCGAAGGCGGCCAGTTCGCGGAACTCGGGCCGGTTCACCGTCGAGCTGTAGCTCAGGCGGAGGTTCTGGCGGCCGCCGAACGACTGCACCAGGTTGATCGCCGGGAACACGTCCGTGTTCTTAAGGTTGGCGGAGATAGTGCGGACGAACAGGCCGAACGGGTCGAACGTCTCGACGGTCTGGTCGAACTGCTCGACGCGCACGCCGCCGTTGATCCGGGTCTGCCCGGTCAGCGCGATGTCAACCATGCCATACGCGGCCGCGGTCGTCTGGTCGCCGGTGTAGGCGTCCACCGGACGGGTTTCCTCGTTGAAGCGGAAAGCGGTGCCGATGTTCTGCTGCGTGAACAGCGCCTCGGGCTGCAGCGTCGCGTTGAAGAGCAGCGCGGGCGGATCCGACTTCGACAGGACGACCGGGATGTAGCGGAAGCGGCGGGACTCGAAATCCCGGGTGCGATCAACGTAGTTCACGCCGAACTTGAACTGCGTCGGCCGGTTGCCGGAGGTCTTGAACACGCTCCAGTTGGCGGCGACGTCGAGCGTCTTGTCGTCGAGGTTGTTGAACAGGCGGAAGCCGCTCTGCGACTCGTCGGCCAGCACCGGCGCGATGCTGAGATTGGGCTGCGTCGTGCCCGAGCGGAACGGCTGCTGGTAGAGCGTTTCCCGCAGATCCGGTTCGTCGCGATTGGCGTTGGCGTAGTTCACTCGCCAGTCCACGCGGCTGCCGCCGAGGCTCCGGAGGAAGTGCTCGCCGGTGAGGGCGTTCGACATCAGGCCCTCTTCGATGAACTGCAGCCGGCTGTTGTAGTAGTAGAAGTTGTTCTCGGTGTTCGGCCCCTCGAAGGTCCGGCCCTCGTCGCGGCCGCTGTGGCTGTAGAAGTTCTCGAGCGAGACGCGGTGGTTGGTGCTGAACTGGTACGACAGGTTAGCCACCGCACCGAGCTGGGCGCGCTGGGTGCCGGTCTTCATGTGGTAGTCGCTGACCGCCTCGAGCTCGGTGGCGCTGTCGCCAACGCGGTAGAACGCGCGATCCTCCTCGACATACTGTTCCTTGTAGGAATGCATGGCGCTCGCCACCAGGCCGAACTTGCCGAACCGGTTGCCGAACACCGCGCCCCAGTTCTGGCCGGGCGCGCCATCGGCCGCCACCGGACGCCACTGGTTGTCCAGCAGCCGGCCGAAGGTCGCGGTCTGTTCCGGTGAGTAGCCGACATCCGGCGTATAGACGCCGCGGCGGACGATCTTGTCCGACGGCATGCCCGCCGGCAGCGCCCGCGCGCCATCGTCAAAGCCCAGCCAGTCGCGCCGGCCCAGCGGGCTGAACGGCAGCGACTTGCCCGTGGCGTTCGAGTAGAAATTCAGGCCGTAGGAGAAGTCGACGACAGGACGGTTCGGGAACTTCAGCGGGTTGATCTGCACCAGGCCGCCGGCAAACTCGGCCGAGCGGTCCGGCGAGTACGACTTGCTCACCTGCACGCTGTCCAGGAGGCCGGCCGGGAAGAGATCGAGCGGCACCACCTTCTTGTCGGGCTCGGTCGTGGGCAACGTCGAGCCCGACAGCGTGGTGTTGCTGTAGCGCTCGCCGAGGCCGCGGACGAACACATACTGGTTGTCAACCACCGAAAGACCGGTCACCCGCTGCATCGCTGCGGCGGCGTCGGAGTCGGCGTTCTTCTTCATCTCCTGCGAGCCCAGGTTGTCGGTGATGACCGCCGAGTTCTTGCGCTCGACGATCTGCGCTTCAGCCGATGAGGTCACCGCGTCCACCGGCGCGTCGCCGCGCACCGTGACGGTTTCGGCGAAGCGCGACATCGCCAGGCCGACATTGGCGTCGATCGCGCGCGAACCGGCCGGCACGGTGACGTGGATCGTCCGCGGCTCGTAGCCCTCGAGGGTCACGCGCAGGTCATGGCTGCCCGGCGCCAGGTCGAGCACGTAGCGGCCATCCACGTCCGTGTAGACCGTGCCGTTGCCGATGACCTCGACCGGCACGCCCGGGAGGGTGATGTTGTTGGAATCGTCGCGGACCACGCCGGTCACCCGGACCTTGCGCACCGCGGCGGTTTGCGAGGCCTGCCCGGCCGACACCGGCACGACAGCGCCGGTCAACAGCCAGCCCAACAGGATGGCCACGCTCATGGTTCGAAGGCTCATACACCCCTCAACTTGAAGACTTGAAACAGCGTTTCCAGGACCGATCGTGGGCCTGCAAACAACCTGCTCAGGTTAGCGGCGGGGTATGAATTGAGGATGACGGGAGTGTTACGACGGAGTTAACGATTCCCGGAACTGTGGCATCATGAACTCTGAATCCGCCGAAAACGGCGGCAATCGTCGACTAGCAGACGAGCCAAAGGAGTGACATGACCCGGATATTTTCAACCATCGTGCTTTCGTGTGTGGTGACGCTGGGCCTGTCGGCGCAAGGCATGAAGCACGTTGACCTGAAGGACGCCAAGGGCGCGTCGGTCGGCATGGCGATGATCTCGGCCGCGACCGGCGGCGGCATTTCGATCGCCCTCGATGTGAAGGGCCTCACGCCCGGCGAACACGCGATTCACATTCACTCGGTCGCCAAGTGCGAAGGCCCCGCGTTCACCAGTGCCGGCCCGCACTTCAACCCCGCCGGCAAGAAGCACGGCCTGCAGAGCCCCGAGGGCCCGCACGCCGGCGACATGATGAACTTCACCGTGGCCGCCGACGGCACCGCCAAGGCCACCGTCACCAACAAGGCCGTGACGATGGGTGAAGGCGCCAACTCGATTTACGCCAACGGCGGCACGGCGCTGATGGTTCACGCCACGGCCGACGACATGAAGACCGACCCGGGCGGCGCCGCCGGCGACCGCATCGCGTGCGCCGTCATCGTTAAGTAGGTCGCTTCGCGACTTCCGACGGGAGGGCACTGCTTGCCTGCCCGCCGAAGCGCCACGCGCGAAGGCGGGTCGGGAGGGCACTCCTTGTCGGGAGGCGTGGTATATTTGTCAACGCGAATATGTTTCCGATCGACGTAGACTTGGGCCGCCGATGAAGCCGACCACGCCGAGGGCTTCGTGCTGCTCCGCCAAACCGGCGCCCAAGGTGAAGGACCTCGAGGCGCTGACGCAGGTCTATGCGGCGCTCGCCGACCCGACGCGCCTCCGCATTCTGTCGCTGCTCCGCGAGGGCGAGGTCTGCGTGTGCCACCTTCATGCCAGCCTCGACGTGCCGCAGCCCACGGCATCGCGGCATCTCGCCTACCTGCGCAAGGTGGGGCTGGTGGACGCCCGTCGCGACGGTATCTGGATGCACTATCGACTGACCCCCATTGATAACCCCGTGGTCGCCGCCGTCGTCGACGCCAGCCTGCATGCGCTGTCGCACACCGAGGCCAGCGTGAAGGACGAACGCCGTCTCCACGTCGCCCGCAAGGTGTCGTGATCACCGTCCTGTTCGCCTGCATGCACAACGCGGGCCGGTCGCAGATCGCCGCTGCCCTCTTCAATCGCCTCGCGGATCCTGTCAAGGCGTACGCCATCTCGGCCGGCACCCAGCCTGCTGATCATGTGCATCCGGAAGTCGTCGCGCTGATGCGCGAGATGGGCATCGACCTGTCCGGCCAGAAGCCGCAGAAGCTCACGGACGACCTCGCGGCCCAGGCGCAGTGGCTGATCACGATGGGCTGCGACGACCAGTGCCCGGTCGTCCCCGGAGCCAGGCGCGATGACTGGCCACTTGCCGATCCGAAGGGGCAACCACCCGCCGTGGTCCGCGGCATCGTCGACGACATCGATCGGCGCGTTCGCGCGTTGATCTCCGCCTGCGCCTGGCGCTAGCCCCTCGATCGTCCTCGATCGTCCGGTCCGGCGCCGCCATCGCACGGCCGGAACTTGGACACAGCGTCCATGTCGAGGCGGGCGGCCTCTCCCCCGCGCGCGAGTACTGGTACCGATTCCGTTGCGGCAGCGAAGTCAGCCAGGCGGGCCGCACCAA
>CAYHCX010000068.1:8505-11778 GCA_964355095.1 uncultured Acidobacterium sp. | reverse complement strand
GGCGCTTTGGCGCCCGGCCGCCGCCGGCCGCCTTGCGCCCGACGACCTTGGATACGGACCGCTGCGGCCGGTGAGCGATGAATCGACCGGCCTGCCCCGGCTGCAACTGCCGGAAGGCTTTCGCTACCGCTCGTGGTGAGCCCGCGGGGCGGCTTGATGTTGTGCGAAGACGGCACCGTCAATCCATGTGTTCACGGCCTCACGCGCGACGGCAAGATCGTCCGCTTTGCGCGGAACAACGTCGTGCTCAACGGCGAGCGCAACGGCATGGCCGGCGACTTCCGCAACCGCGAGTTCGCGGGCGCAACCTTTAGCCTCGACGGCCGCTGGCTGTTCCTGAACATTCAGACGCCAGGGTTCACGGTGGCAATCACGGGGCCGTGGGAAAGCGGCATTCTGTAGCCGACGCACCGGACGACAAAGACCGCTTGCCGCGACGGCTGGCCACAGCGCCCGGCCAGGTCACCAGAATGCGACGTGCAGGCCGATCCACAGGCTCCTTCCATAGCCGTCGATGCCGGAACCGTGCGTGCGGTAAGCCGTGTCCAAGAGATTCTGCGCGGAGCCCACGAGCTCGAGTCGCTCACCGAGTCGATGGCCTGCGCTGACCGTGAAGACGGTCCACCCAGGCGTGCCGCCCGGAGGAATTCGATGATCGGCGATGTCGCCGCTGGCCAGCCGGTCCTGCGTGGCGGCAAACCGAAAGGCGCCTTCAAGCCAGGACGCACCTGTCAGGGCGGCGCGAATGGCGACCAGGCCGTTGAGGGGCGGGATGCGGCGCATGGGCTCGTTCCTGGAAATCGCCTGCCCATAGGTGTACATCAGGGATCCGGACGCCGTCAGACCCGACGTGAGGCGGAACTCGCCGTCCGCTTCGACACCGCGGATGAACGCGGACCCGACGTTGGCTTTCTGATACACGGGTTGATTGCCGACCATCGGCGATCCGTCGAAGGTACCCCGCACCCGGTCGATCAGTTGATCGAGTGCCGTGCGGTAGACCGACACCGATGCGGACCCGGCGTCGGCTCGCCACTTGACTCCGCCTTCGACGGTGACCGAGGACTCGGGCTGGAGGTCCGGCGCCGGCACCTCGACGCCGAAGTCGAACTGGCCGAGGCTGGAGAGGTCGTCGATATTCGGCGCGCGGAACGCCTGCGCGACGGATCCGAACACACGCAGGCCGTCGGTCAGCGTGAGCAGCACACCGGCGCTGCCGGTTGCGGTCGTCGGCGCGATCCCAGCCGATCCGAATTGGGCGTCCGGGGCCGACACTTCGAAGTGGCTGAGCCTGATGCCCGCGTCGGCACGCCACCGGGGACCCGTCACCGTCGCGTGCGTGAAGGCCGCCAGCGAGCCCGCCGTCGCGCCATTCGCGTACTGCCCTCGCCGATCCTGGGACTGGCCGGTGGCCCCATCGCGATCGCGCCGGGTGCTCGTAACGGCGTCGTCGTAGTAGTCGAGACCGGAGACCAGGGAGAGTGAGGGGCGAGGCCGCGACTGCAGTTCGATGGAGAATCCTTTCGTGAGCACCTGGTCACGTTCGACGGTGAGAACCGGGGAGCTTCGCGGCTGGTACTCGCGCTGTTCAGTCGTTCGGTGCAGCGACGCCGTCGCAAGAACGGTGGCCCACAACGGGTTCGGTGAGGTGCGTTCGTATCGCACGTACCCGAGCTGCCGCACTTGCGGGTCGAAGGAATAACGCGCGAAGCCCCGCTGGGCCACCTGATCGAATCGCGGGACGTCACTCTGGTGGTTGTGCTGATAGACCAGCGTCACGCGCTGCCGCGGCGTCGCCAGCCACTCCGTCCGGAGATCGCCGGCGACTTCGTCGTAGCCGCTCGGCGCCTGGATGCCCAGCCCGCCCCCCGCGCGAAGATCGCCGAAGCGGCGCAGCGACAGGCCGCCAACGGTCCCGATCTGCTCGCCCGTGACGGCAAGATTGAATCGGCCGCTCGTCTCCATGCCACTGCTCATAACCTTGGACGTCGCCCCCGCGCGGACGGCGAACGGCTGCCCAATTGCCACGGGCCGGCGGGTGACGATGTTGATGACGCCACCCATGGCATCGCTGCCGTACAGCACGGAGCCCGATCCGCGCACGACCTCGATCCGATCGATGTTCGCCGGATCCACCGTCGCCAGGTACTGATTCGGGCCGTACCGGAAGGTGGCGTTGTTCAAGCGGATGCCGTCGATCATCACCAGCACCTGATTGCCGACCAGGCCACGCAAATACGGCGATCCGCCCCCGTGATTGGTCTTCTGCACGAAGACACCCGGGGCGTCGCCGAGCGCCTCGGGCGTCGAGCGGGGGAGCCGCTGATCGAGCGCATCCGACTCGATGACCGTGATCGACCGCGGCACGTCGAACGCCCGCGCTTCGCCGCGCTCCGCGGTGACCGTCACGGACTCGTGCACGCGGTAGGGGCGGCGCTTCAGGGCGAGCTCGACCGTCGAGCCACTGTTCGAGACGGCAACCGCAAGCATCGCCGGCTCAAACCCATCGGCGGTCACGCGCACCGTGTAGATCCCCGGCTCCAGGCTGCTGAACTCCCATCCTCCATCGGGACTGGTCATGGTCAAACCCCCAAAAGGGAGAAGCTCGACCCGCGCCTCTGGCAGGCCAGTGCGCGTGCGATCGTCAACCGCACGCCCGCGGATCGAAGCGATGCCCGACGGTTGTGCTCCAGCCGGCGACGCCTGCGCGACACACGCCAGCAACAAGGCGATGCCGCAAAATGCTCTCATTCTGATGCTCAACGGTCGAGTCGCGCCCTGGCGCTACTGCTTCCGCGGCTCCCGGTCGTCGTCTTCGACGTCAACCGCAAAGGGCGAGAACACCGCCTTGCGGACAGCGGGATACGGCGCATTCCACCCCTTCACGAGCCCCCACACGATGCGGTTCAACCGATCGGTCGGCGCCGCGTCAGGCACGTCGAAGCGCATCTTCATGGTTGCCAGGGCGGCCTCGCGCAGCGGACCCCGCATCGCGGTGAGGGGGGGATTCTGTTCAAAGATGGACTGCTTCGGCTGCACGGCGGAGTACGGCCGCGCATCCGGTGTGGCGGTGAAGCTGGCACGCATATCGGTGGCGATCATGTCGAAGAGCGACAGGGTGGGCAGCCCGAGCATCAGTTCGATCGTCTTCACCATGCTCTGGTTGGCATAGAACGTGGAGTCGACGGCGCCTCGCCGGATGTACGGCGAGATGGCCAGCGCCACGGTCCGGTGGCCGTCCACGTGATCGACGCCGTTCTGCGCATCGTCCTC
>CAYHCX010000068.1:0-8405 GCA_964355095.1 uncultured Acidobacterium sp. | reverse complement strand
GGTCGTTGTCGGCGACCATCGCCTTCGGTGACGACGTTCCAGGACTCGCCCCACGCGTGTGATCGGCCGGCAGTTGCAGGACGACCAGGTTGGGCATGGTGCCGCGCTTCGTCCATTCGGCGACGTCCTTCAGGAAGATTTGCGCACGCACGACGTCGGGAATCGCCTGCGAGTAGGGCGGGTAGTTCCTCGCGAGAACCTGATTGAGCGGGGCGATCGGCGCCGTCACGTTCCATTCGCCACTGAAGTCGGCCCCTGCCTTCCAACGCTCGAGCAGCGTTCCCCGTTGATTGTCCCTGCCCTCTGGCAGGCGGCCGGCGTACTCGCCGTACACCTTTACGGTCTTGCCGCGCGCGCGCGCGAGGTCCCACAGGAACCCGGTGTTGGCGTACGCGAGCGGATCGGTGCCGTCGAAGGGATAGCTCCGCCCAACGTAGCCGGGCCAGAGCGTGTAGCTCGTCTCGTTGGCCTGAGTCACCCACTGATGGCCATCACCGGAGTTCCCGCCAGTAGCGTAGAAGTTGTCGAGCAGGACGAACTCGTCGGCCAGCTTGCGATGGTTGGGCGTGACGTCCTCGCCGAACATCACGAAGGCCGGCTCGCCGTTCCCCTTCGGCAGATCGCCGAACAGCTGATCGTAGGTCCGGTTCTCCTTGATGATGTAGACAACGTGCTCGATGAGTGACGGGTCGCCCGCGCGCCGCGGCACGGGCAGCGGCGCTGGAGCGGCCGTGTCGCGGGGCGCCATCTCCTGACGAGCCGTGGCGATGTGATTGTTCTCAGCCACCGCCGTCGTGTAGCTGTCGAGCTGCGCCGCGTCTGGAACCGCCACCACGCTCACGGTGCCACGGTTCGAGTGAACGTAGCGGCGCTTCGGGTCGCCTTGTGAACCTGAACCGACGCCAAGCAGCGTGGCGATGCCGAGCCTGGAGCCATCGCGGCTGAGCGCCAGGTGGTTCGGATACCACGCCGTGGGAATGAGCCCGCGAATCGCCTGCGTCTGGATGTCGACAATCGCCACGGCGTTAAGGCCGCCCAGAGCCACGAAGAGCGTCGCGCCGTCTGGAGCCAGGGCCAGCGCCGTAGGCGCCACGCCCTTCTGCTTCAAACCAAAGGGCTCCAGGGGAATCGTCGACACCACGCGCTGGGTGCCGGTATCGACGACCGACAGCGAGTCCGAGTTGGCGTTGGCCACGAAGAGTCGATGCCGCGGCTCGTCCCAGACCATTGCGGTGGGATGCAGTCCCACCGCGAGCGTGTCGGTCACCGCCAGGCGATCGAGATCGACACGGGTCAGGCTGCCCGTTGACGCGATGCCGCGCTCGTCGACAACGACGCGGTCGGCAGTGGGAGCCAGTCCGGTTGGCGCCGTGATGTCCCCATCCTTCGGCCAACGGCCGCCCCAGTTGCTCACCCAGGCGGTGCGCCCGTCCCGGCTGACGACGGCGCCGAATGGAGCCACGCCGCCGGTCTTGACGATGCCCGACACCCGGCCGGTGTCGGCGTCGACGACGGCCAGCGCGTTATCGAACACCAGCGGCATCACCACCCGCCCGCCGCTGGCGGTACGCGCCAGCGCCGGCGCGCCGCCAAGGTGGCGGCCAAGGTCGGCCGCCAGCGGCACGAACGCCGTGCCCTCGCCGCGCCACAGTTGCACCGCGCCGCCCTCGCGGTTGTTGACGGCCTTGGGAGGCACCGTGATTCCAACCAACGGACTCTGGCGGGCCGGATCAAAGACGAGACCCTGCAAGGCCGGCGCGCCCGCCAGTTTGGTCTGCTGGCGAACACGGTTTTGCATCCAGTCCAGACGAAACAGGTCGGCGCCGCCGCTGTTCGCGCGCGTGAGCACCCACACTTCATCGTCGGTGGCGCCAAACGTGAGGCCGAACACGCGCCCGTCGAACACACTCTGCACGCCCGCCGGGGTAATGCCCTGGCGGGTGGTGATGATACCCGGGTCGGTGACCGCCCTCACGGGCGGTTGGACGCCCTGAGACAAGACCACGACCGCGAACGCACTGAGGCCGAACGCGCTGCCGAAAGCACTGCCGATGAGAAAGCTGTTGAGTCGCGATCGCATGGCAACCCCCTAGAACAAGAAACGCGCGGCCAGTTGCATCGTCCGAGGCCCACCGATGGTGGAGGTGATCCGTCCCGCGGTCCCGTAGCCGTTGGCTGCGAACGTCGACGCCGGGTTGGCGAAAACGGGCGTGTTCAGCGCGTTGAAGATCTCCCACCGCATTTCGAGACGCCGCCGGGCTCCGAGGGAAACCGTCCGCGCCACCGTCAGGTCGAGCTCCATTTGCGACGGGCCGCGCAGGATGTTGCGACCCGTGTCGCCCCATTGATCGAGCGAGTCCTGAAACGCCGCGACGTTGAAGTAGTTGTCAAGGCGGTCCTGCACGCGGCCGGACCCGACGGCGTCGGCGACGGTCATGCCAGGGGCGAAGCTGACCCGCACGCGGCTCACCTGCGCGAAGAACGCGTTGCGCGTGGCGTTACCGAGCACGGTGAACGGCGTGCCCGACTGATACGTGAAGATGCCGGACAGGTTCCAACCGCCGGTGATCGCCCGAGTCATCGACCCGGCGCCGCCCGCGCCCGGTACGTCCACGATGAAGCTGGTCGTCAGGCGATGCGTGCGGTCGAAGTCGGAGGGGCCCCAGTTGTTCTCGGGCCGCGTCGGGTCGTGCTCGACCAGCCCGCCGTTTGACGACAGCAGGTCCATGGATCGGCTCAACGTGTAGGCGACGTTCGTGACCAGCGCCCGGCCCACGCGCACACGAGCCTTGGCCTGCAAGCCGTGGTATTCGGAACGGCCGACATTGGTAATCTGCTGGAAACCCCCGTTATGGTTCAGGCCGAGGAACTGCTCGGGCACGAAGAAGTCCGGGTTGATCAGCCGGCCGAGCCGATCGTAGATGTCCGTGAACCCGTTGACCGGGGTCACACGCGGATCGACGGGCACCGCCAGATTGACCTTGCCGAGAAGGCCGACGCCGCGCGATCCGACATAGCGCACGTCGAACAGCAGCGACCGGTTGGCCTCGTACTGCACGTTCGCCGACCACTGGTGCGTGTAAGGGGTCCGGATCAGCGGATCCACGAACACGTTGTTCTTCGCGCTGAACGGCGACTGCGCGGGGAACGCCGAGCCGTCGGCCCGCACCCACCGCGGCGCGCCGTTGGCGTCGCGCACGATCGCCACGTTCAAGGGAATCTGGAACGGGTTCACGTTGAGCCGGGGATACGGGTCGGCCATGTCGGGCGGCGCCGGGACGTTCTGGTAGATGAAGAACGGTGCGGCGCGCTGGAGGTCCACCTTGTAGCTGGCCCCGGGCCGCTCGTAGTAGAGGCCCCACCCGCCCCGCACGACGAACCTGGGGGCGAACGACGGCTGCCAGGCGAAACCCACGCGGGGGGCCACGTTGTTGTAGTCGGTAGTGAGCGTCGAATCGTTCATGGCCTTGTGGATCTGGCTCAGGTCGATCGGCGTGCCTGGGTCGACCACCAGGCCAATCGACAGCGGCGTGAAGCCTGGCTGGAAGAAGGGCGCGTTGGCCGGCACCTGGAAACCGGGCTCGACGCCGAGCTTCGCCGCCGCGTCCGGCAGGTAGTAGTTGCCGATCCGGCCGTTCCGGTCCGCGAAGTTGCCGAACAGGTCGTAGCGAAGGCCGACGTTCAGGGTCAGCCCGCCACCGACGCGCCAGTCGTCCTGCACGAACCCGCCGATGTCGTGCGCCGTGAAGTCGCGGCGGGTGTCGCCCTGGTCGAGGTCGGACGACCCGCTGGCCGCGCCGTGACCGGTAAAGAACAGAACCCAGTTGTTGTAGTCGAGGTCGCCGTTGGTCCGCGACATGAACTCGCCCGCGATGTTGACGTGGCGATACTCGACGCCGGCCTGCAACGTGTGCTGTCCACGAGCAAGGGTCACGCGGTCGGCCGCGCTCAAGACGCGCTGGATGTCGAAGAAGTCCCACGCGTTGCCGATGCCGCCCGAGTTGCGCTGCGTGTTGATGTCGATGGTCGGCATGAGCGCGGCCAGGCCGCCGATGGCACCCTCGAGCGGGTTGTAGATGCCGAGTGTCGAGTTGTAGATGTCGCGGTACTTCGAGATCCGGGTGTTCTGGAGGTCGTAATACCCAACCGTGGCCTCGTGGAGAACACCCGACTGGAAAGCGTGGGTGTTGGTGACGCCAGACAGCCACGCCGGCGTGGTCCCCAGCGTCGGTGACGGCGACGCGTCCGCCCACCCGAAGGCCTCGTCGACCTCCTGGTTCGACCGCGCCAGCATCACGCGCGTCTGGTTCGCGGAGCCGAGGCGGTGCTGCACCGAGCCGAAGAGTGACGACCCCTGCAGTTCGGTGGGAATCACCTGCTGCTGGAGGTATTCGCGGCCGTAGGTGCCGTTGCCCTTGAGGACCGGCTGGTTTCCCGTCGGCGACGGGATCAGGAACTGGCCGTCACGCTTCACGTTGAGGATGTTGAGGGCAACCGGGTGGATGTCGGCCGCGGTCAGCGTGCGAAGAGTGAGGCGCGCCGGGTCGGCGAAAAATTGCGCGATGAGGCCGGCCTGCTGGTCGGCAGGGAAGGCCCGCAGTGCGTTCATGAAGTTCTGGGCGAAGCGGGGGTCGTCCTGCTGCCCGCTCTGGATCCACTGGTTGGCGACGCCGGCAATCGTCTCGGCGTTACGAACGTCGGTGAGGCCCATCGGCAGGCCGGTCGCGGCGTTGGCATTCGACGCGTAGCCGGACTTGAAGCCCTGCCGCTGTGCCGCGCCGAAGAAGAAGGTGCGGCGCCGCAGGACGGGGCCACCCACCGTGCCACTCGTGTCGTTGCGGCGGAACTCCGGCTTGGCCACGCCGGCGCGATTCAGGAAGAACTCGTTGGCGTTCAGCTTCTCGTGCTGGAAGTAGTAGCCGGCCGTACCGGCGAAGCGGTCGGTGCCGGAGCGCGTGATGAGCCCGATGTTGCCGCCCGCACTCCGCCCGCGCGAGGCCGACGGTAGCGCCGTCTGCACTTCGACCTCGTCGAGCGCCTCGAGGGGCAGGCCGACGCTGCCGCCAAGGCTGCCACTCGCGTTGAGCATGTTGGTGACATCAACACCGTTGATGTTCAGGGCGTTACTGGTCGGGCGGGCGCCATTCACGCTCGGGTTCAATGACTGCGACGCGTCGTCCGCCTGCCCACCGGGGGTCGTCGCAATGTTGAGCCCCTTGCCGGTGCGGTCGGGCAGCGGGGCGCTGACGCCGGCTTCGCCGACGATCACGTGCGTGTAGGAGCGCGACGCCGTCGGCAGCGCGGTCAGCGTTTCGTTGGAAAAGGTCGCCGCTTGAGTCGACGTGGTTGGCTCGAGGGTGACCTCGGTGGCGACGACCTGCACCGACTCGGTCAGGCGGTCGACCTCGAGGGTCGCATCGAGGACGGTCGGTCGGGTGCCGGTCACCACCACCGACAACTGGGTGCGAGCGAAGCCAGCCAAGACGAAGCGAACAAGGTATGGCCCCGGCTGGAGTGCCGCAAACCGGTACACGCCCTCGGCGTTGGTCGTGGTGGTGGCGATGGCGCGGTCGCCTTGCAGCTTCAGCGCGGCTTCCACCGTGACGCCCGGCAGCCTCGCGCCGCTGCTGTCGGCGACGGCGCCTTCGATGGAGCGAGGAATCTGGCCAGCCGTTGCCAGCGACGCGGTGGCCAGTAGTGTGAGTACGATCAGTGTTGCGTGTTTGGTGAGTTGCACGTCCCTATCCCTCCAGTGAGCCCGGAGAACTTCCGGCGGGACGAGAATAGGGGCCGGAGACGACGGGGCCGCGACCGCAGCCACACGCGCTGGTAAACTCGCAGCGGCGGACTGTTGCAACGTCGATGCTCCTGATTGCGTCGGAGGTCACGACACATCTTGTTTGCTTCGCTGACATGAAGCCGACAACGACGGACGCTATCCTTCTGCGGCCTGACCTCGACGAAAGAACAAGTGCCGCCGATGCTCCAGCCCACAGAACCAGTCATCGAACATAGCCTGGTGCTCGCTGATGCAGTACAGCGTGTCCGAGGGGAGTTTCTGGAGATGCCCGGTCTCCGCTTGACGCCGGCGCAAGCGGCGCGCTTCTGGGCCTTCGACGCCACGTTCTGCAATGAGGTGCTGGCGTCACTGGTCGAGGCCCGCTTTCTCGTCCGCTCCGGCGGCCAGTTCGTCCGTGCGGATGGCCGGATCTAGCAATCCAGGATACGCGGCGAAACCGCGAGTCCGAGTAAGATTCAGCCCAAATGTCGCGCACTCGCGGCCTGGCCGCGCTCGTTGTCCTCTATCTCTTACTCGCCTACCTGCTTCCGGCCCCCGCCACCATCACGCCACAGGGGTGGCGGCAAACGGCGATCTTCATCTGCGTGATTGCCGGCATGGTGACCGAGCCGCTGCCGGCCTCGGCCTTGGTACTCATGGGCCTCACGGCCATGGTCGCCAACGGCACGCCGATGCCGCAGGTGCTGGGCGGGTTCGCCGCGCCCTCGGTGTGGCTGGTCGTCATCGCCATGCTGATCGCCAAGGTGATGCTCGACTGCGGCCTGGCGCGCCGCATCGCCCTGCTGTTCGTGCGCGCGGTCGGACGCACGTCGCTGGGCGTCGCCTACGCGCTGCAGATGACCGACGTCACGCTCGCCTCCGGCGTGCCCTCGATCACGGCGCGGAGTGCCGGCATGGTGCTGCCGATCGCGCGCAGCATCGCCGAGCTGTTCGACTCCCACCCCGGTCCGAGCGCCAAGCGGCTGGGCGCTTTCCTGATCGCCGCCATGTATCAGGGCTCGGCCGTGGCGTGCGCGATGTTTCTCACCGGCCAGGCCAGCAACCTGCTGGGCGCCAACCTCGCGCTGAAGCTGGCCAACGTCGAGGTGACCTGGGCGAGCTGGTTCGTCGCCGCCATTGTGCCGGGCCTGCTGTCGTGCGCCGTGGTGCCGTGGATCGCGTATCGCATGCTCACACCAGAGGTCACCCGCACGCCGGAGGCGCCGATCTTCGCCGCCGCCGAGCTCAAGAAGATGGGGCCGCTCAGCCGCGACGAATGGGTGACGCTCCTGGTGTTCAGCGGCGTCGGACTCATGTGGATCACCTCGGCGTGGCACCGCCTGGATGTCACGTTCGTGGCGCTGGTCGGCATCGCCGTGCTGCTCTCGACGGGCACTTTGAGCTGGCAGACGGCCGCCAGCGAGCGGTCGGCGTGGGACGTGTTCGTCTGGTACGGCGGCATGCTGCGCATGGGCGAGCTGCTCAACGACACCGGGTCCACGCGCGTGCTGGCCGAAAACGTCGGCGGCCTCTTTGTCGGCATCCCGTGGGCCGTCGTGCTCGTCGGCATCCTGATCATCTACTTCTACGCGCATTACTTCTTCGCCAGCATCACCGCGCACATGCTGGCGATGTTCCCGCCGTTCGTGGCGGTGCTGATCGGCATCGGCGTGCCGCCGCCGCTGGCGGTCTACAGCCTGCTGTGCACCGCCAACCTCACCGCCGGCCTCACTCACTACGGGACCACGACCGGGCCGATCCTGTTTGGCGTCGGCTACGTGTCGCGCAGCGATTGGTGGAAGGTCGGCTTCGTCACCTCGGTGGCGAACATTGTGATCTGGCTCACCGCGGGCGCGGCGTGGTGGAAGTGGTTGGGGTTCTGGTAATTGACAATTTGGCGATCGACTGAACGACCGACTGTTGCCGATTCTGCGATCTTGAGATTTTGTGAATCGATTGGTTGATTTGGTAAGTTGCTGATTGGCAGCCGCTTAGCGGCAGCTACCTGATCGCCAGAGCCCGGGAATGGCTCATGCAGGCACATCCTGCATGACACCTCAAGAAATGCGCGACCGGACCGATCGTTTCTCGGTCCGCATCATCACGTTCTGTCGCGGATTGCTTCCCGCCGATCCCCTTAAACTGCGGCTGCTCGTGCAGCTCCAGAACGCGGGGACGTCACTAACGTCGAACTATCACGCCGCCTGTCGGGCCCGGAGCCGGGCCGAGTTCGTCGCCAAGCTGTCGATTGCGGTTGAGGAGGCGGATGAATGTGTCGGTTGGCTCCATAAGCTGTCGGCAACTGGCCTTGCGTCGGGTGACGCGCTCGCGTCACTTCAACAGGAGGCCGGCGAACTGCTCGCCATCCTGTCGGCATCGCGGAAGACGGCCAGCGGTCGTCGATCACCAAATCCCACAATCCCCAAATCATCACGCAATCGACCATGAGCCCAATCGATTCACGAATTCGCGCAATCGTCAATCACGCAACAGTCAGTCGATCAGTCACTCAGTCAATTGGCAATGATTTAGTTACCCACAATTAACCCACTCGTCATCGCGGGGAAATCCCCAACCGTTACCGTTGAGGGCAATGGAACCGGCAACTCAGATGACCAGCCGCTCT
>CAYHCX010000067.1:0-22318 GCA_964355095.1 uncultured Acidobacterium sp. | reverse complement strand
GAGGCCGTAGCGCGAGACGCGGCCGTAGGTCGGCTTGAGGCCGACAATGCCGCAGAGCGCCGCGGGCTGGCGGATGGACCCGCCGGTGTCGGAGCCAAGGGCCAGCGGCACCATGCCACCCGCCACGGCGGCCGCCGAGCCGCCGCTCGATCCGCCGGGCGTGCGATCGAGGCCCCACGGATTCCGGGTCGGCCCGAGCGCGGAGTTCTCCGTCGACGATCCCATCGCGAATTCGTCGAGGTTGGTCTTGCCCATCATCACCGCGCCGGCCGCTTCAAGCCGAGTGACGACCGTGGCGCTGTAGGGCGGCACGAAGCCCCTTAGGATGCGCGACGACGCGGTGGTCGGGACGCCGGCCGTGCACATGTTGTCTTTGATCGCGATCGGCACGCCGTGCAGGGGGCCGAGCGCCGCGCCGGCCTTCTGCTGTGCATCGAGCGCCCGCGCGCGATCGAGCGCCCGTTCAGCAGTGACGGTATTGAACGCGCTCAGCTTCGGCTCAATGGCCTTGATGCGATCGAGATGCGCCTCGCACACGGCCAGCGCGGTTGTCTCGCCGCTGGCGATTTGCCTGGCCAGTAACTTGGCTGTCATAAGTCTCGCAGTGGGCTTGTCGCGCCGTAGCCTTGGCGGAGGCGGATCATCCGATCACGCGTGGAACCTTGAAGAGACCCGCCTCGCGGGCGGCATCGGGCGCGTTGGCCAGCAGGTCCTCCCGCGACAGCGACGGCTGCGGCACATCGTCGCGATCGACGGGGCGGTTGAGCACGTGCGAGGTCGGCGGCACGCCGGTGGTGTCGAGCGCGCGGATCTGCTCGACGTAGGTCAGGATGTCGGCGAGCTGCCTGGTGAACAGGTCGAGTTCGCCGGTAGTGAGCTCGAGACGGGCGAGTTCCGCGATCCGCTTCACATCTTGCTGGGTCAGGGTGGACACAATCCCCGCAATTCTATCGCAGCGGCAGCAGGTCGCCTTCGTCGAGCAGCCAGCAGCCGCCGGTAAAGCCGCTGGCGGCGACCTGGGCGCGCAGCGCGGGCAGGGCGGTGTCGCGGGCGTAGCGGATGGAGAGGTGGTTCAAGACCAGGGTCTTGACGTTGGCGGCGCGGCCCACCTCCAAAGCCTCTTGCGTGGTGGCGTGGATCGGCGCCCGCCGATCGGGCTCGTCGAGGAAGGTGGCGTCGTGCACCAGCAGGTCGGCCTGGGCCACCAGCGCGGGATCGATCGGCATGGCATCCCCGGAGTGCGCGAACACCACGTGGCGGCTGTCTTCGAGCAGGCTGTCGCGCCGGCCGGCCCGCGCGACCGTCTCGATCTCGGCCTGCGTCATCGACGCACACTCCGGCTTGAGGCGGCGCCGCAATTCGACCACGCGGTAGCCGAGCGCCGGTTCACCGGGGGTGTGGCGGACGGCGAAGGCCTCGAGCACCCGACCCTTGCCGAGAGGGATCGCACTGCCGGCCGTGGCGGCGACCCAGGTCAGCGGGAACGGGACACCGGCGAAGGCGGTGCCGAGCAGCTCCCGAACCGCCTGCACCCCCACCGATCCCTCTGGATAAACGATGGTCAGGGGTTTGTCGGCCGCGCCCTTGCCGAACTGGCGGGCGGCGACCAACCCGGGGAGGCCGAGGACATGGTCGGAGTGGCCGTGGGTGATGGCCAGCACGGACGGTGAGAAGACATTGGTGCCCAGGGCGAGCTGGAGTCCCTCGCCGGCATCGACCAGGAGTTGGAGGGGGCGGTGCCAGAGCCAGTTGGAGAACATCCCCCGGCTGAAACCGCGCAAGTCTTCGAGCATCTGAAGCATTGTGACCTGACCAGCGATTGCCAGCAGCTCTGACTTGGGTCTATAGTAGAGTTTCGCTTTTGCTACGTCTCGAGGACTTCCCACGCTATGAACTCAAAAATTGAACTTGTCCCGGCCCTGTTCCGCTCAGCTCAGGCATTCGCTTTTTGTTCGGCCCTGCTGATGGTCTTGGTCGTGACCGGGTGCGGCGGTACCGCGGCCCCGCCGGGCCCCGCCGGCCCTCCGGGCGGCGGCATGCCGCCGATGCCCGTGACCACTATCACGCTGGCCAACCAGTCCGTGGAGCAGGTGAGCGAGTTTGTCGCCTCGCTCAAGTCTCGGCGATCGAGCACGATCCAGCCGCAGGCCGAAGGACACCTCACCCGCATCGCGGTGCGATCGGGTGAGCGTGTCTCCCAAGGCACCGTGCTGTTCGAGATCGACTCGGCGCCCGAACAGGCCGCCCTCGCGTCGCTGCAGTCGATGCGGCCGATGCGCGAGGCGGAACTGGCGTTCGCGCAGCAGCAGGTGCAGCGCAACAAGGCGCTGCTGGCGGCCGGCGCCGTGAGCCAGCGCGAGGTCGAGCAGTACGAAACCCAGGTGCGCACGACCGAGGCGCAGATCAAGGCGCTCGACGAACAGATCAAGCAGCAGCGCAGCATGCTGGGCTACTACCGCGTCACCGCGCCGTCGGCGGGTGTCGTCGGTGACATCCAGGTCGTCGTCGGCGACCGCGTGACCAAGAGCACCGTGCTCACCACCATCGACGAGAACGACGTGCTCGAGGTCTACATCAACGTGCCGGTGCAGCAGGCGCCGATGTTGAAGGTCGGGCTGCCGGTCCGCCTGATGGACGACAGCGGCCGGCTGATTGCGACCAACCAGGTCGGCTTCGTGTCGCCCAACGTCGAGACCGCCACGCAAACGGTGCTGGCCAAGGCGCCGCTGGTCGAGGGCCGCGGCCAGTTCCGCGCCGACCAGTTCGTGCGCGCGCGCATCGTGTGGTCGGAAGCGCCGGGCCTGACGGTGCCGGTCACGGCGGTGGTGCGCATCAACGGCCAGTTCTTCGCCTTCGTCGCCGAAAAGGGTGGGCCCGGCATGGTGGCCAGGCAGAAGCCCGTCGAACTTGGTGAGATCATCGGCAACGACTACGTCGTCCGCGGCGGCCTGGCGCCCGGCGAGCAGTTGATCGTGTCGGGGCTGCAGAAAATCGGCGACGGCGCGCCCGTACAGGCCGGCCCGGCAACACCGCCCTCAGCGGCAGAGAAGAAGGCCTCCTAACCATGATGGCCGACGTCTTCATTCGGCGGCCCGTGCTTGCGACGGTCTGCTCGCTGCTGATCATTCTCGCGGGCGCGGTGTCGATCCCGACACTGCCCATCGCCCGCTACCCCGTGCTGGCGCCGCCGGCCGTCACCGTGACCGCCTTCTACACCGGCGCCAACGCGCAGAGCGTGGAAAGCGCGGTGACCACGCCGCTCGAGCAGGCCATCAACGGTGTTGAGGGAATGACCTACATCACCTCGTCGAGCACCAACAGCGGCTTCAGCACCATCATGGTGACCTTCGACGTCGATCGCGACCAGGATCTGGCGGCGGTGGATGTGCAGAACCGCGTCAACTCGGCGCTTGGGCGCATGCCCGCCGAAGTCCGCACCAACGGCATTACCGTGACCAAGGTCACGGCCGGCTTCATGGGCGGCATCGGCTTCTTCTCGAAGGACAACCGCTACTCCAGCCAGTTCATCAGCAACTACATCGATCTCTACCTGCGCGACGCCATCAAGCGCGTGCGCGGCGTCGGCGACGTTATCGTCTTCGGCGAGCGCAAGTTCGCCATGCGCCTGTGGCTCGACCCCAACAAGCTGGCCGGCCGCGGGCTGACGGGCGGCGACGTGGTGGCGGCGCTGCGCGAGCAGAACGTGCAGGTGGCGGCCGGCGCGCTGGGCGATGCGCCGTCCGGACCCGGGCAGATGTTCACGCTCAGCGTCCGCGCCATGGGCCGGCTGTCGGAAGTGCCGCAGTTCGAAGACGTGGTCATCAAGGCCGGCCCGGGCGGCGCGCTGGTGCGGGTGAAGGACGTCGGCCGGGTCGAGCTCGGCGCCGAAACCTACTCGTCGAACCTCCGCTTTCTCGGCCTCGAGGCGCAGGGCATGGGCATCACGCTGCTGCCCTCGGCGAACGCGATCGAGGTGTTCGACGGCGTCACGGCGGAATTGGCGCGGCTCGAGAAGAACTTCCCGCCCGGGCTCGAGTGGCGGGTCGCCTTCGACAACGTGGTGGTGGTGCGCGAATCGATCGTCGAGGTGCTGAAGACGCTGGCCGAGGCCATCGGCCTCGTCATCCTGGTGATGTTCCTGTTCCTGCAGAACTGGCGGAGCACCATCATTCCGGCGATCACCATTCCGGTGTCGCTGATCGGCACCTTCGCGTTCATCAAGCTGTTCGGCTTCTCGATCAACACGCTGACGCTGTTCGGCATCGTGCTCGCCACCGGCATCGTGGTGGACGATGCGATCGTGGTGATCGAGAACATCGAGCGGCACATGCGCGAGTTCAAGAAGAGCGCGCGCCAGGCGTCGGTGGACGCGATGCGCGAGGTGTTCGGGGCGGTGGTGGTAATCGGCATCGTGCTGGTCGCGGTGTTCGTGCCGGTGGCCTTCTTCCCGGGCGTGACCGGCCGTCTCTACCAGCAGTTCTCGCTGACCATCGCGTTCGCCGTGGTGCTGTCGGTGTTTAACGCCGTCACGCTGACGCCGGCGCTGTCGGCGCTGCTGCTCGACAAGGAGAGCCACGCGCACGGTGCCTTCTTCACGATGTTCAACCGCGTGGTTGACGCCGGGACCAATACTTACGTGACCGTGGTGCGGCAGGCGCTGCGCGTCCGCTACGCGATGATGCTCCTGTTTGCCGGCGGGCTGTATGCCACCTGGACGCTGTTCGGGATGGTGCCCACGGCATTCGTGCCGGCGGAAGACGAAGGTTATTTCATGGCCATCGTGCAGGCGCCGGCCGGCGCCTCGCTCGAGTACACCACCAACATCGCCAAGCAGGCCGAGTCGATCGTCTACGCCGATCCGGACGTGGCGGCGGCGTTCGCGGTGATGGGCTTCAGCTTCTCGGGCGCGGCGCCCAACAACGGCATGATGTTCATCCGGTTGAAAGATTACGGGGAACGGCAGCGTGCCGACCAGTCGCTCGATGCCGTGATCAACCGGCTGCGCGGCCAGCTGTTCGGCATTCCCGGCGCCATCGTCGTGGCCTTCCCGCCGCCGGCGATCCAGGGCCTGTCCACGTTTGGCGGCTTCCAGTTCGAGGTGCTCGACCAGACCGGGGCGAGCGACATCAACGGCCTGGCGGGGGCGACAGCCGGGCTGATGGGGGCGGGCAACCAGAGCGGCCGCGTCCAGGGCCTGTTCAGCAGCTTCCGCGCCGACGATCCGCAACTGGTCGTTGACATCGACCGCGACCGCGCGCGGAGTCTGGGCTTGCCGCTCCGTGAAGTGACCGATGCGCTGCAGGTGTTTCTTGGCTCGCAGTACGTCAACGACTTCGACTTCAACAACCGCGCGTATCGCGTGTATGCGCAAGCCGATCAGCGGTTCCGGGCCGGACCGACCGACTTGAAGCAGTTGTATGCGCGGGCGTCGAATGGCGACATGGTGTCGCTCGAGAGCGTGGTGCGGCTGCGCGAGACCACGGCGCCGCAGGTCATCAGCCACTTCAACCTGTTCCGATCGGCCGAGATCACCGGCAACCCCATGCCGGGCCAGAGCTCGGGCCAGTCGCTGCGGGCGATGGAGGAGCTGGCCCGGTCGTCACTGCCCGCCGGCTACGACTTCGCGTGGGCGGGGCAGTCGCTCGAGGAGATCAAGTCCGGCACCCAGGCCGGCTACATCTTCGCGCTGAGCGTCGTCCTGGTCTATCTCGTGCTGGCCGCCCAGTACGAGTCGTTCATCCTGCCGTTCATCATCCTGCTGGGCGTGCCGCTCGCGGTGTTTGGCGCGCTGTCGGCGCAGCTGCTCCGCGGGTTCAGCAACGACGTGTTCTGCCAGGTCGGCCTGGTGCTGCTGATCGGGCTGGCGGCGAAGAACTCGATCCTGATTGTCGAGTTCGCCGAACAGCTCCGCGAGCGCGGGCTGTCGATTGTCGAGGCGGCGGTGGAATCCGCGCGCATCCGCCTGCGGCCCATCCTGATGACGTCGCTGGCGTTCATCCTCGGCGTGTTGCCGTTGGCGCTGGCCAGCGGCGCCGGGGCGGGAGCGCGCAACTCGGTGGGCACGGCGGTGGTCGGCGGCATGGTCGCCTCGACGTTCCTGTCGGTGATCTTCATTCCGGTGCTCTACGTCGTGATTCGGACGCTCGCACCCGGCCGCGGCCGGCGCTCGCACGATGAGGCGGATGCCGGCGTTCGGCGGGCGGGGGCTTCAGCGCCCGCCGTTCTCGCCATCATGTTGGCGCTGTTGACCGCGACGCCCGCGCTTGCCCAAATGCAACCACGCGCGACGGGGGCTGACGCCGCCGCCCTCCGAACGATGGACACCGTCACATTCGACGAAGCCATCGCGCGCGCGGTGGAGAAGAACCCGAGCATCGCGATTGCAGCGGCGAATATTCTGCGCTCCGAGGCCATCCTGCAGCAGGCGCGGTCGGCGACGTTGCCGCGGGTGGGCGCGACCGTCACCAACACCACGCTGGACACCGGGCGCTCGTTCGGCGACCAGACGGTCACGCCACGGAACCAGTCGGTGTTCGGGGTGTCGGCCTCGGCGCCGTTGCTGGCGGCCGCGCAGTGGGCGGCCCGCACGCAGGCGATGGACCAGGTGGAGATCGCGCGCCTGTCGACCGCCGAGACGCGGCGGCAGGTTGCCATCGCGACCGCCTCCGCATACCTGGCGGTGATCGCGCAGAAACGGCAGATCGAGGTGAGTCTCACCGCCATTGAAACGGCGCGAGGGCAGCTCGACTACAACACGAAGCGCCGCGAGGGCGGCGTCGGCAGCCGCCTGAACGAACTGCGTTCCGCGCAGATCCTGGCGAGCAACGAGGCGCTGCTCGAGATCTTCCGGTTGAACGTGCGCCGCGCGCAGGAGGCGCTGGGTGTGCTGCTCGCCGCCAACGCTCCCGTGGATGTGAGCGGCGAGCCGGCATTTGAAGTGCCTGCCGAGCCGGCCGAGTCAGACTGGCTCGCGGGCCGCGCCGACGTCCGGCTGTTCGGCGCGCAACGGGAGGCGAGCGACCGCGTGATGCGCGACAGCCCGAAAGACTGGTGGCCGACGGGCAGCGTGTCGTTCGACCCGCAATTGCTCACGCCGTCGGGCATTTTCCAGCCGTCGCGGACGTGGCGGCTGACGTTCCAGTTGTCGCAGCCGATCTACGACGGCGGCGAACGCCGCGCGCAGAGGCGCCAGCGCGAGGCCGACCTGCAGGCTTCGACCTCATCGTTCGAGCAGGCGCAGATCCAGGCCCGTTCGGAAGTGCGCATCGCGCGGGCCGCGGTTGAGGCCCAGGAGCGCGCCCTGTCGCGGGCGCGCCAGGCGGCGCAGAGCGGCAACGAGGTCCTCAAAATCACGATCGTCGCCTTCGACGCCGGCTCGACGACGAACATCGAGGTGATTGACGCGCAGCGGACGGTGCGCGATCTCGAGACGGCGGTGGCGCAGGCGGAAGACGCGGTGCGCCAGGCGCGGCTGGAACTGCTGGTCGCGCTGGGGAGGTTTCCGAAGTAAAGAGGCTTGGGGCTTGGGATTACGGTGGCCCCAAGCCTTCAGCCTCTACTGGACCGCCAGCAGTTCGATTTCGAAGATCAGCGTTGCGTTGCCAGGAATGGCGGGCGGCGAACCCTGTGAGCCATAGCCGAGACTGGGCGGAATAGTGACCCGCCGAATGCCGCCCACCCGCATGCCGATGACGCCCTGGCTGAAGCCCTGAATCACACCTGAACCGACCGTGAAGGTGAACGTCCCGGCGTCGAACCGGGTGCCCTTGTTCTCGGCGGCGGTCGCGCTATACAGGTAGCCGGCATAGTTTACGGAGACCACCTTGCCAGTATTGGCCTCGGCGCCGGTGCCGACTCTTACGTCCACCGTGGAAAACGGCACGTTGGCGCTCGGGGCGGTCGGTGTCGTGGCGTCCCCGCCGCCGCAGCCGGCTACGGCCAGGGCCAGCAACAAGACAAGTCCAGACAATCTCATCCCACTATCTTAACTTGCTAACCCTCCGTGCCATCTGTTTCGCTTGCTGGACTCATGATTGAAACAGAATGTCGGTGCCAACTCGGAAGTGGTTTACTCCCGAGAAAGCGTGATGCCACCCTTTGCAACCTCAAGCCCCAAGCCCCAAGCCTCTACTTCACGAACAGCATCTCGCGATAGGTCGGCAGCGGCCACACTTCGTGCGGCACCACCACCTCGATCTGGTCGCCGAGGTCGCGCAGCCTGGTCATGGCCGGGACGATGGTGTCGCGCATGTACTTGGCGTGCTTCTCGGACGAGGCGCTGCCGTGCTCGAGGGCGGTGGCCAGCTTCTCGGTCTGGGCGCGGAAGGCGTCCAGCAGCTTGACGATCTGCGCGAGCACCTTCTTGCCTTCCTTGCTGGGCACGCCGCCGGCCTTCGCCGCGACCACGCTCTGTCCGACCTGCTTCACGTATTCGAAGGCGGCCGGCAGGATGTAGCGGTTGGCCATCAGCACCATGAGCTGGGCCTCGATGTTGATGGTCTTGCAGTAAGTCTCGAGGTTGATCTCGTAGCGCGCGTGCAGTTCGGCCTCGGTCAGCACCTTGAACTTCTCGAAGGCCCTGACCACGCCGGGCTTGACGAACTCCGGCAGCGCGTCGACGGTGTTCTTGAGGTTGAGCAGGCCGCGCCTGGCCGCTTCCTTCTGCCATTCGTTCGAGTAGCCGTTGCCGTTGAAGATGATCCGCTTGTGCGCCTTGATGGTCTGGCGCAGCAGCGCGGCGACGGCGGCCTCGAGCGATTCGCCCTTGGCCAGCCTGGCCTCGAGTTCGGTGGCCAGCGCGTCGAGCGACTCGGCCACGGCGACGTTGAGGCAGGTGCCCGGCAGCGCGACGTTCTGGGTCGAGCCGACGGCGCGGAACTCGAACTTGTTGCCGGTGAACGCGAACGGCGAGGTGCGGTTGCGGTCGCCGGCGTCGCGCGGCAGCTTGGGCAGCGCCGCCACGCCGATGTCGAGGAAGCCGCCGGCCTTGGTGCTCTTGGCCCCGCCGCCTTCGACCTGATCGAAGATCTCGGTGAGCATGTCGCCGAGGAACACCGACAGGATGGCCGGCGGCGCTTCGTTGGCGCCCAGGCGGTGGTCGTTGCCGGCGTGGGCAATGCTCACGCGCAGCAGGCCCTGCCACACGTCCACCGCGCGAATCACGGCCGTGCAGAAGAACAGGAACTGCATGTTGTCGTGCGGCGTGTCGCCGGGATTCAGCAGGTTGTTGCCGAGGTCGTCGCCGATGCTCCAGTTCAGGTGCTTGCCGGAGCCGTTGACGCCGGCAAACGGCTTCTCGTGCTGGAGGCAGGCCAGCCCGTACTTCGGCGCCACGCGCTTCAGCGTTTCCATGGTCATCATCTGATGATCGGTGGCGACGTTGGCGCTCTCGAAGATCGGAGCGACTTCGTACTGAGAAGGCGCCACCTCGTTGTGGCGCGTCTTGATCGGCACGCCGCACTTGTAGAGCTCGGCTTCGGCGTCAGCCATGAAGGCCAGCACACGCTCGGGGATCGAACCGAAGTACTGATCCTCCAGCTCCTGGCCCTTGGGCGGCCGCGCCCCGAACAGCGTGCGGCCCGCGTTCAGCAGGTCGGGGCGGGCGAAGTAGAAGTTGCTGTCGATCAGGAAGTACTCCTGCTCGGGCCCGAACGTCGCGGTCGCGCGGGTCGCCGTCGATCCGAACAGCTTCAGCACGCGCACGGCCTGCGCCGAGAGCGCCTCCATCGAGCGGAGCAGCGGCGTCTTCTTGTCGAGCGCGGCGCCGGTCCAGCTCACAAACGCCGTCGGGATGACGAGGGTGGCGCTGTTGTGGTGCACGAGCAGCCAGGGCGGGCTGGTCGGATCCCATGCCGTGTAGCCGCGGGCCTCGAAGGTGCTGCGGATGCCGCCCGACGGGAAGCTCGACGCATCGGGCTCGCCGCGGACCAGTTCCTTGCCGCTGAATTCCGCCAGCGCGCGGCCGTCGGCCGTGGGGCCGTAGAACGAGTCGTGCTTTTCCGCGGTGATGCCGGTCAGCGGCTGGAACCAGTGCGTGAAGTGCGACGCGCCGTGCTCGACCGCCCAGTCCTTGAGGGCCGAGGCCACGGCGTCGGCCGTGGACGCGTCAAGCGCCTCGCCCCGCATGATGGTGTCGCGCAGCGCCTCGTAGGCGGGCTTGGGCAGCCGGGCCTGCTGGACCTTGTCACTGAACACGCGTGCGCCGAAGGTGTCTTTCACGTTCGCCGGGGTGTGCGCGACTCGCCCCTCGTGCATCGCCCAGGTGCGGATGCCCTTGATTGCCTCGCCCAGTGCTGCGGAACCCATGTGTATTTACTCCTTAGGTTATGAAAGACCGCGCGCTGCGCGGTCGAGATGACAGATTATGTCCGATTTACGTCGCAGTTTGCAATATTCGACCATATTCAAAGGCCTTCCACGCGAGAAAAATGCAAAGTGATGCTTCAAAACGTCCGAAATGGCACGAATTGGTCTACAGGGGGCTCTGGCGATCGACCAACCCCCCCCTTCTCCTGAACTCTTGATCTTCTGTGAAGGCGACTCAGGGGAAGAGCGATCGCTGGGCGCAGGTGGTGGACGGCGTGCGATTCTGCCCGTCGCGGAGCACCGGCAGGGTCAGCTCGGTGAACACCGCGTAGCCGCCGTCGTTCGGGTGGAAACCGTCGGCGGCGTAGTTGGACGCCAGGTACAGCCGCGCCTCACACATCAGGTCCACCACCAGGACGTTGCGGGCGATGAGGGCGTTCACGCGGTCCGACAGGCCCACCGCCACGCGCTGCATGAGGCTCTTCTCGGCCGTCGGGTTGCCGGACAGGTAGGGCGACCCGGCCAGGTTCGGCAGGTTCAGGGCGACGATGCGCGCGTTGGGGGCGCGGGCGCGGATGCGCGCCACCAGATCTTCCAGATCGGTTCCCCACTGACGAACCTGGGTATCGACGAACCCGTTCACGTCGGCGGCGCCGAGGGAACGCGCCGCGAACGCGATCGTATTGGCGTCGTTGCCGCCCGCGAAAATCGTGACGTGGGTCGTCGCGGTCGGCACGAAAGGCGCCTCGCGCTCGATGAAGTTCCCCGCGAGCGAATCGATCGGGCGGCCCACGGACGCGGCCAGGTCGAAGACCGCCTTGCTCAGGACCGCTCCCGGAATGCTGAGGTTCTGGTGCTGGACGGTTCGTCCGCCCTCAGCCAGCCGGCGTCGAAGCGTCTGAACGTAGCCGGTTCCCGTGGGACAGTCAGCGAAGGGCAGACACGGGGACGAGCCGCCGAAGCCGATGCCGTCGCTGGCGCCGATAGCTGTGTAATAAATTGCCTGGTTTTGGTCAGTTGGCGACGGTGTGGTGGGTGTGTCCGCCTGGCTGCAGGCGGCCCCAAAGGCCAATACGGCCAGTAATGCGGCCGTCGTGAGGTTTCGTGTCATCTGATCGGTGTCTCTGTGCAAGAATTGCGCCCCTGAACCCATGACGAACCCTGCCCGGCCGTGGACCCGTTTCTATCATCCGTCAACGGCCCAGGATCTCGGGCCGCTGAAGTGGCCGCACATGCCGGCCGCCATTCGCGACGCCGCGGCCACCTACGCGTCGAAGACCGCCTTCACGTTGGGGCTGCCCAACGGCTCGCAAGGGGGTCTCACCTTCGCCGAGGTGGACCGCTTGTCGGACCAGTTCGCCGTCTACCTGCGCGAGGTCGCCGGGTTCCAGGCGGGGGACCGGATCGCCCTCCAGATGCCGAACTGCCTCGCCTATCCGGTGGCGGTGTTCGGAACCTTGAAGGCCGGCCTGATCATGGTGAACACCAACCCGCTCTACACCACGGCGGAAATGGTCCACCAGTTCTCCGACAGCGGCGCCACCGGCCTGATCGTGATCGACTTGTTCGCCTCGAAGGTCGCCGAGGTGCTGCCCAAGACGGCCATCAAGACCGTGTTGGTGGTGTCGATTGCCGACTTGCTGCCGCCACTGAAGCGCTTCCTGATTCGCGCGGTCCAGAAGTACGTGAAGAAGATGGTGCCGCCGATCACCTTCCCCCACGGGTCCTTTCAGGCCGCGCTCGCGGCGGGCGCCGATCGGCTGGCCGCGGGCGCGGATCCGCGGCTCTATGCGCAGTCGTTGGATCACGACAGCATTGCCGCCCTCCAGTACACCGGCGGCACGACCGGCGTGGCCAAGGGCGCGGTGCTCACGCACGGCAACCTCGTCGCCAACACCGTCCAGAGCCTCGAGATGTGGAAGCCGTTTCTTCGCCTCGGCGACGAGGTGATGCTGACGGCGCTGCCGCTGTACCACATCTTCGCGTTCACGGCGAACCTGATGATCTTCTTCGTCGCCGGCGGCCGCAACGTGCTGGCGCCGAGCCCCCGCCCGCTGTCGAACCTCAAGACGGTGATGACCACCGAACCGATCACCTGGTTCACTGGCGTCAACACGCTGTTCGCGGGGCTCATGCACGAGCCGTGGTTCCAGGAGAAGACCGGCTGGCAATTGCGCGGCTCGGTGGCCGGTGGCATGGCGCTGGTGCCGGTGATCGGCGAGCGTTGGGAAGCGATGACCAAGACGCCGATCTACCAGGGGTACGGCCTCACCGAAACCTCGCCGGTCGCCACCCTGAATCCGTTCCAGCGGCCGAAGCGCGAAGCCATCGGCGTGCCCATCCCCGGCACCGACGTGAAGTTCGTCGATGCCGCCGGCAATGACGTGCCGTTCGGCGGGGTGGGGGAACTGTGGGTCAAGGGGCCACAGGTGATGCAGGGCTACTGGCAGCGGCCGGATGAAACCGCCCGCGCGCTGCACGACGGCTGGCTGGCCACCGGCGACATTGCGAAGATGGATGACGACGGCTACATCCAGATCGTCGATCGCAAGAAGGACATGATCCTGGTCAGCGGCTTCAACGTCTACCCCAACGAGGTGGAGGCGGTGATCGCCGAACACCCCGGCGTCGTGGACTGCGCCGTGGTCGGCGTGCCGGACGATGAAACCGGCGAGGTCGTGGTCGCCTTCGTCGTCAGGAAGGACCCCGCGCTGACCGAGGACGAAGTGCGCCAGCACTGCAAGAAGACGCTGACCAACTACAAGGTGCCGCGCCTGGTGGTGTTCCGTACCGACCTGCCGAAGACCAACGTCGGCAAGGTGTTGCGCAAGGATCTGCGAGACGACGCGATGGCGGCGTTCCTGGAACGGCGTGGATAACGTTTGTCACGCGCTGGCGGGCGCCGCTCTCGGCAAGGCGGGCCTCGCCAGGCGCACCACCCTCGGCATGAGCACCCTGGTGATCGCCAACAACCTGCCGGACGTGGACGTGGCGGTGTTCGCCACCAACACACTGGCGATGTCGTTTCGCCGCGGCTGGACGCACGGCGTGCTCGCGCAGGCGGCGTTGCCGGTCGTGCTGGCCGGCGCCATGCTGGCGTACGACCGCTGCGTCGTGCAGAAGCGGGCCGGCGCGCCGCCGCCGGCGGTGGCGCGCGAACTGCTGCTCCTGTCGTACATCGGCGTGCTCCTCCATGTGTTCATGGATCTCATGAACAGCTACGGCGTCCGGCTCCTGATGCCGTGGTCGGGCCGCTGGTTCCATGGCGACGCGTTGTTCATTGTCGATCCCTGGCTCTATCTCGTATTGGGCACGGGGTGGTGGATGGCGCGGCGGCGGGAAGCCACGGGGGCGCCACGGCCGGGCGCGCCTGCGCGCATCGGCCTCGCGACCGCCGGCGTCTACGTCGTCGCGATGCTGGCGTCGAACGCGATTGCGCGCGAAGTCGTGCGCGGCGGGCTGGACCGCGCCGGCCGCCCGGCCGGGACCCGGTTCATGGTGACGCCGGTCGCGGTGAATCCGTTCAGCCGCGAGGTGGTGATCGACGTCGGCGATCGCTACGAGAAGGGCAACCTCTGGTTTGAGCCGTGGCCGCACTTCCGGCCGGCCGGCTTCGGCCTGCCGACGGGCATGGACGAGCCGGACGCCCAGGCGGCGCTGCAGACGCCGCTGGCGCGGGACTTCCTGCGGTGGTCGCGTTTTCCGTTCGTGCAGGTTGACCGCGGCACCGCGCCGCCCACCATCTGGATCAACGACTACCGCTACGCCAACGCCGGCGCGCATGGGTGGTCGGCGGTGAAGATTCAGTAAGGCAGGTACAATGAGGGCATGCGAGTTGCTGCCCTCCTGCTGGCCGTCGTCACGATGGGGCCCACCACGGCATCGGCGTGGGGCTTCGACGCCCACAAGTTCATCGCTGATCGCATGATCGAGCTGCTGCCGCCCGGGCTGAAGCCGCTGTTCGCGCAGCGCCGCGGCTTCATCATCGAGCGCTCGGTCGATCCCGACCTGTGGCGCAACGTCGGTTGGGAAGAAGAACCGTCCAATCATTTCCTCGACATGGACTACGCGCGGTTTGGGCCGTATCCGTTCGACGCCCTGCCGCGCGACTACGCCGCGGCCGTCCAGAAGTTCGGCAAGGACGTCGTCGACGTCCAGGGCCGGTTGCCGTGGAGGACGGCGGAGTTCTACGGCAAGCTGCAGCGGGAATTCGAGTCGCTCAAACGGCAGCCCGCGCCTGGGTATGCGGTGGACAACATCGTGTTGTACGCCGCGGTGCTCACGCATTACGTCTCGGACGGCCACGTGCCGCTGCACGCGGTGGTGAACTACAACGGCCAGCTCACCGGGCAGGACGGCGTCCACTCGCGGTGGGAATCCGAACTGTTCGCCCGAAACGTCGGCCGCCTGGCGATGGCGCCGGCGGCACCGAAGGGCGTGATCAATCCGCGCGACTTCATGTTCGACACGCTGCTCGCCAGCAATCGCGCCAGTGCCAACGTGCTCGAGTCGGACCTGAAGGCGGCCGCGGGCCGCGAGTTCTATGACGACGCCTACTTCGAGGCGTTCGCCAAGGGTGGGCTGAGCACGCTCGAGCGCCGCCTCAACGAGTCGATTACCGCCACGGCGTCGATGATCATCGGCGCCTGGGAACAGGCGGGCAAGCCGGCCATCCCGCTCGAGCCGGAGCGAACTCCGCGCCGCATTCGACGTCCTAAGTAGTAATGGACGTCTACCTCGTTCCGATCGCCGCGGACCGCTTCGAGTCGTATTACGAGGCGCCCGAGGAGGATGAGCCGGTGGAGCCGGTGGCGGGCCACGGCTTCTTTGCCCGGATGCGCATGCGGTTCCAGGCGCAATTGAACGAGGCCGAACGCGCCCGGCACCAGGTCGCGCCCGAAGAGCGCCAGACCTTTCTCGGCCGCATGCAGAAGCGGTCGCTTCGCTGGATCGCCGAGCGCATTGCCGAACAGCGGCTGCTCTGGCACCTGCGCAAGGCCGAGTCGGCCACCCTCCACGCCGCCGCCGACATGGATCCCCAGGCCGCCGACGGCATCCTGCGCGGCGCCATGAAGCGCGACGCCGATCGGCACCTCCGGCAGCTGGTCCTGCATTCCGTGGGCTTGATTGCGTCGGCGCCGGTGGCCTTCGTGCCGGGTCCCAACGTGCTGGGCTACCTCTTCACCTTCACGGTGATCGGCCACTTCCTGGCGTGGCGCGGCGCCCGCCGCGGCCTGAACGCGGTGCGCTGGCGGGTGGTGCCCAACGCCGCGCTCACCGACCTGCGTGGCGCCTTCGCGCTGGACGCCGAGGCCCGCCATCGCGTGATCCACGACGTGGCCCATCGCCTCCACTTGCCGAAGCTGGCCAAGTTCGTCGAGCGGATGGCCGCGACGAGCGCGTGATATTCTCGACGCTGTGACCCTCGGCGAGTTGGCTCGGCGATTGGAATGCCCCCTGGAGGGCGATTCCGGCATCGAGATTCATCGCGTGGCCAAGATCGAAACCGCCGGCCCCGGTGACGTGACCTTTCTCGCCAATCCCAAATATGCGGCGGCGCTGGCCACGACCAAGGCGAGCGCCGTCATTGCCGGCCCTGGCGTCGACGGTGCGCCGTGCGCCGTCATCCGCAGCGCCGCGCCCTATTTGACGTTTGCCCGGGCGGCGCAGGCGCTATCGCCCGAACGCCGTCCCGAGCCGGGCGTGCACGCCCTGGCCCTGGTCGCGCCCGACGCGGTGGTCGATCCCACCGCCTCGATCGGTCCGTTTGCCGTGATCGGCGCCGGCGCCCGGGTCGGCGCCCGTACTATCGTTCATCCCCACGTGGTGATCGGCGCGGATTCGGTGGTCGGGCCAGACTGCCTGCTCCATGCGCACGTCTCAATTCGTGAACGGTGCACGCTGGGCGCGCGGGTCATCGTGCAGAACGGGGCGGTGATTGGCAGCGACGGTTACGGATTTGCGCAAAGGCCCGACGGCTCGCACGAGAAGATTCCCCAGACGGCGCCAGTGGTCGTCGAAGACGATGTCGAGATTGGCGCCAACACGACGGTCGATCGGCCGGCGGTGGGCGAGACGCGCATCAAGTCGGGGACCAAGATCGACAACCTCGTGCAGATTGCTCACGGCGTGGTGCTCGGCCGCAACGTGTTGCTGGCCGCGCAGGTCGGGATTGCGGGCAGCACGGTGGTGGGCGACCAGGTCGTGCTGGGCGGCCAGGTCGGGGTCAGCGGTCACCTGACGATTGGCGATCGGGCGAAGGCGGCGGGGCAGTCGGGCATCACCAATTCGGTGGATGCCGATCAGTTCGTGTCTGGATACCCCGCGATCCCAAACCGTGAATGGCGGCGGTCGTCGGTGGTGCTCCGGAAGTTGCCCGAGATGCGGCGGCAGTTGCGCGATCTCGAGGCCCGGCTCCGGCAGCTCGAAGAGACGGACAAATAATGCGCAGACTCTCGGTTGCTTTCCTGGCCCTCGCCGCCCTCGGCACCGTGCTCTGGCTGGTGCCCCTGCAGGCGGCGATTCGTCCACCGAAGCTGGAATACCAGCGCCTGGTGCTGCCCAACGGCATGGTGGTGGTGCTGCACCAGGACAAGTCCACGCCGATCGTGCACGTCGAGTTGTGGTACCACGTCGGCTCAAAGAACGAGAAACCGGGCCGCACCGGCTTTGCGCACTTCTTCGAACACATGATGTTCAAGGGCTCGAAGAACGTCGATCCCGAGCAGCACACCTCGATCATCGCCTCGGTGGGCGGCCAGGCCAACGCCTACACCAACGAAGACACCACGGTGTTCTGGCAGACCATCCCGGCGCACTACCTGCCGCTGGCGCTGTGGATGGAAGCGGACCGGATGGCCAGCCTGCGCATTGACGAGAAGGCGTTCGTGGCCGAGCGCGAAGTGGTGAAGGAAGAGCGGCGGATGCGCATCGAGAACCCGCCCTTCGGCCTGTTGAACGAGCTCATCACCTTCCACGCCTTCGACGCGCACCCCTACAAGCACCCGGTGATCGGCAGCATGAACGACCTCAACGCCGCGACCATCGACGACGTGCGGGATTTCTACAACACCTACTACGTGCCCGACAACGCGACGCTGTTGATCGCCGGCGACTTCGAGACCGACAACGTCGTCTCCCTGGTGAACCAGTATTTCGCCCGCCTTCCGAAGTCGTCCACGCCGGTGCCGCGCGACATTCCCAAGGAGCCGATGCACACCACGGAGCGGCGGGTGAACCTCGAGCAGCCGTGGCCGCTCCCGGCGGTGGTGGTGGCCTACCAGGCGCCCTATAACGGGCACCCGGATTCGTACCCGATGTTCGTGATGTCGAAGACGCTGTCAGACGGCCAGACCTCGCGCATCTACCGCAAGCTCGTCTACGAGACCGGCCTGGCGCTCACGGCTTTCGGCAGCAGCAGCTTTCAGGAGGACCCCGGGATCTTCTATGCCGTGGCGCTGGTCAATCCCGGCAAGTCGCCTGACGAAGTGGAGAAGGCGCTGATTGCGGAGTTCGACAAGCTCAAGGCCGACGGCATCACCGACCGTGAACTGCAGCGCGCCAAGAACCAGTTCTCGCGCGACTACATCCTGAGCCGCCTCTCGATCAAGGAGAAGGCCTCGCAGATGGGCCACGCCGAGGTGATCCAGAAGGACATGGCCACCGCCGACGGCGAGTTCGACACCTTTCTCAAGGTCACGACCGACGACGTCAAACGCGCGGCGCGGCAGTATTTCATTCCCGAGCGGCGCATGGTGATGCGCATCATGCCGAAGGGCGGAGTTGACGAGGTGGCGAAATGAAGCTCAAGGCCATCGCCACGCTCGGCGTGTTTTCCGCGCTCACCGCGCTGGTGGCCGCGCAGGCCGTGCCGGGCCTGGCGTTCCAGCCGGCGGCACCGGGCGCCCGCGTCAGCAACTGGCCGCGCGAGAGTCCGCCGCGGCCGCTCCCGGCCCATGCGGTGAGCTTTCCGCCCTACGAGATCCGCAAGCTGGCCAACGGCCTCCAGGTCGTGCTGGTGAACCACAACGAGCAGCCGTCGGTCAGCGTGCGGCTGATCGTGCGCGCCGGCGCGGCGCAGGATCCGAAAGATCAGTACGGCCTGGCGATGTTGACGGCGACACTGCTCGACCAGGGCGCCGGCAGCCGCTCCGCCGGGCAGATCGCCGACACCATCGACTTCGTCGGCGGCGTGCTCGGCACCGGCGCCGGCAGCGACCTGAGCTTCGTCAACGCCGTGGTCATGAAAGACAGCTACGACGTGGCGCTCGAGTTGATGGCGGACGTGGTGCAACGGCCGATGTTTGCGCAGGACGAGATCGAGCGGCAGCGCCAGCAGGCGCTGTCGGCGTTGAAAGTGTCCACCGACGATCCCGAAGCGGTGGCCGGACAGGTGATCGACCGCCTGATCTACGGCTTCCACCCCTACGGCATGCCGGGCGCCGGCACCACCGCGTCGCTGGCCGCGCTGACCCGCGCCGACTTCGTGGACTTCCACAAGAAATACTTCGTGCCCAACAACGCGTTGCTCGCCGTGGTCGGCGACATCGGCGCCGCGGAGGCGATGGCCGGGATCGAGAAGTTCTTCGGCGGCTGGAAGCCGGGCGAGGTGCCGGCGCACAGCGTGACCGAGCCGCCGCAGGCCACCAAGCGCGTGATCGTGATCGACAAGAAGGATGCGGTGCAAACCGAAATCCGCGTCGGCCACATCGCCATTCCCCGCAAGCACAACGACTACGACGCCATCGATCAGGCGGTGAAGATCCTGGGCGGCGAAGGCGCCAACCGCCTCCAGCAGGTGCTGCGCTCGCAGCGGCAGCTGACCTACGGCGCCTCCGCCGACCTCGACACCTACAAGCTGGCGGGCGCGGTCATTGCCGAAACCGACACGCAGACGTCGAAGACGGCCGAAGCCCTGCGCGTGATCGTGGACGAGTTCTCGCGCCTCCAGCGCGAGCGCGTCTTCGACGACGAGCTGGCCGGCGCGCAGGACTACATGGTCGGCCACTTCCCGCTGACCATCGAGGTGCCGGACGCCATCGCGACGCAGGTGCTCAACCAGTTGTTCTACGAGCTGCCGGTGGCGGACCTGCCGAAGTACCGCGAGCGCGTGCTGCGGGTGACCCCCGACGAGATCCAGCGCGTGGCGCGGTGGTTCATCCGCCCGGCCCAGTTGTCGGTGGTGCTGGTGGGCAATGCCGACGAGTTCGTGAAAGACCTCAAGGGGGTGGGATTCGGCGACTACGAACGCATCCCGATTGAAAACGTCGACCTGCTGTCGGTGGACTTCCAACGCCGGGCGCCCGCCAGGCCCGAGTGACCCGCCTCATGCTTTCGTGCGGCGAGCCCTCCGGCGATCTCTACGCCGGCGCGCTGGTCGCCGCCCTTCGCCGCCGCGAGCCCGACATCGAGGTGTTCGGCCTCGGCGGTGAACGCTTCAAGGCCGCCGGTGGTGAGTTGATCGCCGACTTCCACGGCCTTTCGGTCACCGGGTTGACCGAGGCGCTGGCCGTGCTACCGCGCTCGTGGCGGACGCTGCGCACGCTGGCCGAAGCGGCGCGGCAGCGGAAGCCACAGGCGCTGGTCGTGATCGACTATCCCGACTTCAACTTCCGCCTGATGCGGACCATCAAGCGGCTCGGCGTGCCCGTGATCTACTACGTCAGCCCGCAACTCTGGGCCTGGCGGGCCGGCCGCATCAAGACGATGAAGCGGGTCGTCGATCGCGTGCTGCCGATCTTCCCGTTCGAAGAGGCCATCTATCGCAACGAGGGCATCGACGTCCGGTTCGTCGGCCATCCGTTGATCGACCTGGTCACGCCCGATCAATCGCGCGAGCAGCTGATGCGCCGGCTCAACCTCGATCCCGCCAGGCCGGTGATGGCGTTGCTGCCGGGCAGCCGGACCAACGAACTCGAGCGGCTGGCGCCGGTGATGGCGGCCGCGGCGCCGATGATTGCCGCCAGGGTTCCGGGGCTGCAGTTCATCGTGGCGCGGGCGCCCCACCTGTCGGACCGCCTGTTCGACAGCTTCGGCATCCCCGGCGTGACGCTGCGGATCGTGGAAGGCCGGACCGACGACGTGTTGCAGGCCGCGGATACGGTGGTGACGGCGTCGGGGACAGCGACCGTGCAAACGGCGCTGCACGGCAAGCCGATGGTGGTGCTCTACAAGCTGTCGCCGATGACGTATCGGCTCGGCCGGCGGCTGGCGCTGGTGGACATGTATGCCATGGTCAACCTGATCGCCGGCGAGCGCGTCGTCCGGGAGTTGATCCAGGAAGAGTGCACGGCGGAGGCCGTCGCCGCGGAGGCGATTCGGATCCTCACCGACAGCGAGTATCGCGGCCGGATGGTCGATCAGCTGGCCGAAGTCCGGCGCCGCCTTGGTGGTCCGGGTGCGAGCGAGCGCGCGGCCGAGGCCGTGCTCGATGTCGTACACTCCACGAATGCGTCGTAGCCTTCTTGCAGCTCTGCTGTTCGGGCTGGCAATTGTCCCCGCGCAGGCGGTCACCGTCGTTCCCCTCAGTTTCACCGAGCTCGTTCGCCAGTCGTCGAGCGTGATCTACGCGCGCGTGATCGAGGTCCGCGGCGAGTGGACCGACGATCGGCGGAGCATCGACAGCCTGGTCACGGTGGAAGTGATCAAGGGGCTGAAGGGCGCTCCCGCCGGCGAGCTGACCCTGACGGTGCCTGGCGGCCAGGTCGGCCGGTATCTCAACCTCCTGCCCGGCGCACCCAGCTTCGCCCGTGGCGATCTGGCCGTGTTGTTTCTCACCGCGAGAGGACCGCGCCTGCCGGTCACCACCGGGTTCACGCAGGGCGTCTATCGCGTCGTGCGCGACGCGGCGTCGGGCAACGCGTTGGTGATGCCGCCAGTGGTGGAACCCGTCGGACAGCGAATTGTTCGCGGCGATGGGCGGCGCAAGCCGGTATCGCTGGCGGCGTTCGAGAGCGCCGTGCGCGCGATCGCGGACGTGGCCCGATGAGACGCAGGCGGTGCCTGGTGGTCGCCGTCCTCGTGGTGGCGGGAGCATCGTCGCCGGTCGGCGCCTACCTGAAGCTCGGCGCACCGGTGGACGGCCGCATTGTTGACGTCACCTGGCGCGCACCGGTCCGCTATTTCGTGTCGGAGGAGCAGGCCGGCTCGGTGACCGCGGGGGACTTGCGCGGCGCGGTGGCGCGCGCCACCGCCACGTGGCAGAACGTCGCGTCCGCCACGGTGCGGTTCGAGTTCCTGGGGATGACCACGGCGGAGCCCGGGATGGTTGACGGGCGGACCACGCTGGGCTTTCGCGATCGCCCCGAGCTCGACCGCGTGCTTGGCGCCACCAGCTTTATCATCGACACCACCAACGGCGCCATTGTCGAGGCCGACGTGTTCTTCAACTCGCGCTTCGCCTGGTCGGTGGCGGCGCAAGGCGAGCCGGGGCGCGTGGATCTGGAGTCCGTCGCCTTGCACGAACTCGGGCACTTGCTGGGCCTGAGTCACTCCGCGCTCGGGGAGACCGAGCTGACCGGATCCGGCGGGCGGCGGGTGATCGCGTCGGGATCGATCATGTTCCCGATCGCGATGTCGGCCGGGACGATCGCGGATCGCGTGCTGGAAGCCGACGACATCGCCGGGATTTCCGACTTGTACCCGGCCGCCAACCAGGTGGCAGCCACCGGTGGCATCACCGGCCGCGTGACGAAGAACGGCCAGGGGCTGCTCGGCGCGCACATCGTCGCGCTCAATCCGGAAACCGGCGCGCTGGTCGCGAACTTCTCGCTGAATGCGAGCGGCGAGTTCGCCATTATCCGCCTCGAGCCGGGGCCGTACATCCTCAGAGTGGAGCCGCTCGACGACGCCGAGGTCGACAGCTTCTTCTCGACGGCCATCGACGTGGACTTCCGCGTGACCTATGCCACTCGCATGGTGGTGGCGCCGCGCGGCGGCTCGTCGTCGCCGATTGAGATCAAGGTCCTCGCCAAATGAAGGTGCCTCAGGTGCCTACGGTGCCTGGGGTGCCTAG
>CAYHCX010000066.1:4953-22479 GCA_964355095.1 uncultured Acidobacterium sp. | reverse complement strand
TCAGTACGCAATCGCGTAGCAGTCCCGCCGCGGATCCGCTGCCGCGAAGCGATTCCCTGTCGCGGGATCGATCATCACCGCCGTCGCGCAGCCTGACATGCCGAGTCCCCGCGAGGCGTGACGCCGTCGGTGACGGTCGCCTTCCAGAACGGCCACTGCTTCACCTTGGTGTCGTACTTCAGCGGATCGCCGGCGATGAACGAAGTAAACGACTTCGTCGGGTCGATCAGCGCCGCCCGGTGGACACGCCACCGGCCGGCCCCATCACCGCCGGCCTGAGGGCCGACCCCGCGGGCTGCCGATCCTGCACCGGCACCTGCGCTGCGAGGGAGGCCGTGAGTGCCAATGCCACAACGAGTATCGAAGCCCTCACGGTTCCCTCCATATGCCTGTCGCGCCGAAGCGTCTTCGCGAAGGCGGATCACTTCTCGATCGTGGCCGTCTTGATGTAGTCCAGCTTCGGGTATTGCGCCGCCAGGTACAGGTTGCCTTCATTGGTGATACGCCCCTGGTCGGGGACGTTGCTGCTGCCGTAGCTGTACAGCTTGTCGACGACGGCCATGCCCTCGATGACCTGGCCGAACGGCGCGAAGCCATCCTTGTCGAGGCGGCTGTTATCGGCGTAGTTGATGAAGAACTGCGTCGAACGGGAGTTCGGGGCACCGGTCTTCGCGAACGTCACGAAGCCGCGCTTGTTACTGGCCTTCACGGGATCGTCGTTGAACCTGGCCGCGCCCCACACCTTCTGAATCGCGGGATCACCGTTCATCCCGATCTGCGCCATGAACCCGCTCAACACGCGGAAGAACCGGGCCTCGTCGTAGAAGCCGTTTTTCACCAGGTTGTAGAAGCGGTCGGCGCCGAGCGGTGCCAAGGCTCGGGTCACTTCGATCACGAAAGGCCCGGCGCTGGTTTCCACACGCACCCGGTAGGTGGCCGGCGCCTGCTCCGTGAGCGAGGCAGGGGTCTTGAGCGAGGCGCCCTGGGCGGCGGCGCCACTGGGCAGCATCGACAGCGTGGCCAGGGCCAACGCAACGGTCATCACGCGAATCATCAGATCTCCTCCAAAAGTTACCAACCGCGATTATCCCTTCGGAAGCGGTCCCGGCGAAAGGGGCTCGTCGAGGACACGGCGGACCGCCTTGGCGAGGACGCCGGACGAAAACGGTTTCGACAGCAGCATGGCCGCCTTGAGGTCGTCGGGCGTCACCACGTCGGCGGCGTAGCCCGACATCAGGATCACGCGGATCGAGGGGCGCGCCGCCCGCAGCCGCGCCGCCAGTTCCGGGCCCTTCATGCCCGGCATGACGACATCGCTCAGCAGCAGGTGAATGGTGCCCTCGAAGGCGTCGGCCACGCGTAGCGCCTCCTCGCCGCTGGCGGCGTTGATGACGACGTAGCCGCCGCGCCGCAGCGACTCGACGGCCAGCAGCCGGACGGCGTCTTCGTCTTCCACCACGAGCACGGTTTCCAGGGGACCGCCGGGCGCCACCCGCGGCGGCGTGAGGTCCTTCGGTGTCGGGGTTGGCGCCGGCTGATCGGGCGCGCGCGGCAGCAGCAGTTCAATGGCCGTGCCGGCCCCGGGCGTGGACGTCACACCGATGTGGCCACCGCACTGCCGGACGACCCCGTAGACCGTGGACAGGCCAAGCCCGGTGCCCTTGCCGTGCGGCTGGGTCGTGAAGAACGGCTCGAACATGCGCGCCCGCGTCGCCGCGTCCATGCCGATCCCCGTGTCGGTCACGGTGATCTGCACGTAGTTGCCGGGGCGGACATCCCCATCCGGACGCCGCTCGCCGAGGGGACGCGCCGCGTTGCGCGCCGTCATCCGCAACGTGCCGCCGCCGGGCATGGCTTGGCGGGCGTTGATCGCCAGGTTCAGGATCGACTGCTCGACCTGCGCCGGGTCGGCCAGCACCGGCCACAGCCCGGGCTCGGCATGCGCGATCACCGTGATGTCTTCGCCCGTCAGGCGGCGCACCAGCATCAGCAGGTTGTCGAGCATCGCAGCGAAGTCGAACCGGTTGGTCTGCAGTACCTGGCGCCGGCTGAACGCCAACAACTTCTGGGTCAGCGCCGCCGCGCGGTCGGCGGCACGGCGGATCTGCAGCGCCTGATCGCGGATCGGCGAGTCGGCGGGCGCGTCCTCGACGATCAGGCTGGCGTAGCCGAGAATCGCCGTCAGCATGTTGTTGAAATCGTGGGCGACGCCGCCGGCCAGCTTGCCGATGGCCTCCATCTTCTGCGACTCCGCCAACTGCCGCTCGAGCCGGCGCTGTGCTTCCTGGGTGCGCCGCTCGCGGCGGTACAGCAGCCATCCGCCGACCGGCACGGCCACCAGCAGCGCCGCCATCAGCGCCAGTTGCCCGGTCGCGCTGCGCTGCGTCCGCGCGGCCACGAGACCGTACTGGGACGAGGACGCCACGAGCCACGACTGATCCGCGGCGTTCAATCGGGCCCAGGTGTGAATGCGCCGGCCGTCCTGATCGTCGAGGATCGATGTGCCTTGCCGCTCCTGGTGGTTGTGTCGATCGGGCCCGCCGGGCGTGACGCCGGCGCGTCCTGGACCGACGCGAACACCGTAGTCCTCGGTGGCGAGTGCGACGACGAGCCCGTCTTCGGCCAGCTCGATCAGCGCGGGGCCCATGTACCGCTCTACCATCTGGTCGAGGTCGATGACAAAGGCGAACACTCCATTGAACTCGTTGCTGGGATTCGGATTCTCGGTGCTGGGCGCCGTCCGCCACACCGGCGTCGCCAGGGCGCGGTAACGCGCGGGCGTGTTGAACCCCGGCCAGGCCTTCAGGATGCGTGTCTGTCCGCGGTTGACGGGGTCGGTGAACCAAGGCCACTGGGTGGGATCCTCGCCCACCACCACGCCGGGTTGCCTGAGTTCGCCCGAAGGCAACCAGGAGAACAGGCGCCCTTTGGCGTCGATGCGCACGATCGACCGGACGTTGCCGTTGACGTCCCCGCCGAATGCCGCCGCCACCCGAGAGCCGAGAAAAGGGACGTCCAGGTTCTGCACGCTGGGCAGGCTGTTGAACTGGCGCAGCAGTGCCGACAATCCGCGCAGTTCGCCCTCGATGCCAACGGCGGCCGTCCGCACCATGGCGAGCTGTTGGGTGGAATGCTGCGCAATCGCCCCGCTCACGATCGAGCGGTAGATCATCACGCTGAGTGTGGCGACGACCACCAGCGCCGCAAGGGTGCCCAGGACGATGGCACGCGTGACTGCTGTCGTCGAGGTCGCTGAAGGCGGCATCGAAGCGTAAGCACTATAGCTGTTTTACGCTCGCGCGCGGCATTTACTGCGGCGGCAAACTGCGGGACTCTCGGGCAACGCCGACGGCCCCTGCTGCAGCACGACGATGTCCCTACGGCTTGGGCGCCGACGGCGTGAAAGTGATGGCGATCGTGCCGCTGGCTGCCAGCAAGTGATGGTGCGTCGACCAGGTGCGGCTGTTCAGGTCGACCCACTTCCCCTGGTACTGATAAGCCATGGTCACCTCTGGCATCACCGAGAACACGAATGTCTCGGGCCCGCTCGTGGCAATCGAGACGGTCTTGCTCGCCGGCTCAGACACCGACACCCCACCCTTGACGCGCACGACAGGTCCAACCTGGACCAACCCCTTTACGGTTGGAGAGGTCCACCGCAGCGATGCTTCGGTGCGCCCGGCACCGTAGTCCAGCGTCACATGCTCGAGGGGCGTGTAGGTGAAGGTCACGGACAGGGTACCGGGACCGGGCACTTCGTGTGAGAAGACCTGCGGCGAGGGCGTCGCCGATAGCGGGATGAAATCACGGCCGAACGACAGCTGTTTGCTGGTGGTCGCCCCGGTTGAGGCGGGCGACGTGCCGCTCGGCGGGCGTGAGGTGAGGGACGGCGCGTCCGTCCTCACCGGCCGGTCGGCCGGAGTCAGCCATACGGTCCCGCGCTTGATGGTGTCGGGCTCAAACCGAAAGACATTCCGGGTAGCGGTCGTATAGCCATCGGCCTTCACCGTGATGTTGTAGCTGCCCACGGGCACTCCGTCGATCACGGCGTTGCCATCAGCGCCGGTGCCGGCCGTCTTGCGGTAACCCGTACCCTCCAGCAGCAGGGACGCGCCGCTGACGGGCAGGCTGGTGGCGCGATCCATCACCCGCGCCTCGATGCGGGATAGCGCCGGCGCCGGGTCCCCGTCGTCGTCGGTTGGGGACGCCGTCCTGGTGTCCACCGGGACGGCTGTCCGGAACGTGTAGGTGCCGGTAAAGGACGGCCCCAGCATGTCCTGCGCGTCCTCGGACGAGGGGTATGTGCGGCCGTCCTTGTACGACACGATGTTGCCCACGACCGCCGAAGGCGAGATCGTCACCGTGTAGGCCAGCGCCACCTGATGCCGCTGGCCGTCCCGTGGCAACGTGAACGCAGGCCTCAGCGCATCGTCGACGGTGGACCGCCCGAACAGCCAACCGGTATCCACACCCGCATCGCGGGGCTGGCCATCAACCGTCCATTGATACACCGGCCGCACGACGATGGTGGCGTTGCGGTCGGCGTTGTACGCTTCGAGCGCGCGTTCCATGGCGTCAAGATGCGTGCCCAGGCGCTCGGCATCCCGCGTTGGCGACACCCGAATGGCGGCGCTCACGCCCGAGCCGGAAGAAGACACCGTCGCCCCAGCGAGGAGCATCATCCCGTTCAACTCGGCCTCGAGCGCCTTCTTGGCTTCAAGGTACCGGCTGGCCAGCGCCCAACGCTCACGCTGCCAGGCCTGCAACACCGTGGGCTCGCAGCGCGAAAGGCCGCGGGTGATGCCCTCCTCCACGTCCCGCGCGGCGGCTTGCTGGGCCTCGGTCGACGCGGTGAAACCCCGGTCGACGGCCTTTCTCACCTGTGCCTGCAACAGGAGCCGGATGTCCTGGTAGGTGGTGTGCTTCCGGGCCAGGTCGGGAATCTGGTAGCCGTCGAATACCTGCTGGTGTCCCTTCACGGAGATGATGCCAGCCATCAGGTCTTCACAGTCCTGAAAGCGGGTCATGAGGCCGTAGCCCTCTTCCTTCGCCATTTCAAGCGCGGCCTCCAGCAGGCCGGCCGGGATATTGGTGAAGCGGATCAGGCGCAGCCCGGCATCGACTGCGGCGGCATTGGCGCCGTGGTCGATCGCCGTGCGGGCCACCCCGTAGGCCTCGATGGCCACCACGAAGTGGAGCACTTCCCGCAGCACGGTGCCCGCGGCCTGCCCGCTGGCAGCGGCGAACTCCGCGGCCTGGCCACGCAGCGTCGCCCATCGCGGGCTGGTGAAGGCCTTGCGGATGATCTGCACTTCCTGTGGGTCGGTCGACTCGGCCAGCGTCCGCAACATGGCCACTTCGCCCTCCGTCTGCGAGACGGCGTTGCGCAACTTCGAGCGATTGTCCTTGAACCAGTCGTCCATCGCGTCGATCCAGATCTGGATCTCGCGCTCATCCGCGGGCTTGCGCGGCACGGTGTCGAGCAGGTCGGTGATGAACGAGTTCCCGCGCGCGCCGGCCGTCAGGTGGGCCTTGTTCTTGGCAATCTCCAGGCTCTCTTCGAGCCGCTGCAATTGCTTGACGGCGTCGGGAGCGTTGCCCGCCGTCACGGCCGCGTCCACCTTGGCCGCCGCCTGCGACGCGACCTCCGTCATGTTCGACACGGTGAACCGGCCCAGGCCCTCCTCGAGATGGGTCAGGTCGGTAAAGCCGCTGCCCACCCGGCCGGTGACGTCGTTTCGGTAGAACAGGTGGCCAGACTTCAACTCGTACTGTTGCCTGAACGTCGTGCCACCCTTGCCCCAGTAGCCCTCAACCTTGGTGCCGGGGGCGCGGCCAAGCTTCGCGAATGCACGCTCCGCACTCGCCTGGTCCACGACATCCTCGACCAGTTGGGTGGGTGGGTAGATGGTGACGGTCTCCTTCGCCACTCGCTCGGCCTCCGCGGGAGTGAGGCCCGCCGATACCAGCCTGGCCCGGACGCCGCCGCGAATCGAGTCCTGGGCCTGGAACCACGTCTTACGGGCCACCTCGAGATCGGCCTGCTCCGGCAGGTACACCATCATGTCGTGGTCTGACGGCACACCATATCGCAGGGGATTGCGGTAGGTCTTGCTCGGCAGGTCGGTCCACGACCCGACGGACTTCACGCGCACGCCGGTTTCGCCGACGAACCCCTTCACCTCGTCGATGACGATTGACCGCACGTCAATCTTTGACACCAGGGCCTGGGCCTCGGCCACCGACATGCCGCTCGACGTCAGGCGCTCGATGATGGCCGTCGAAATGGCGTCGCCCGATTGGGCCGACGCCGTCGACCAACAGGCGGCTGCAAGCAGGACGAGGCGAACCACATGGCGCAACATGACGGCCTCCGTTCATCGCCCGGGCGGCCGAATGGGCCTGGGCCGCGGGATGTCCTTGAAATCGAAGTCGGGCGGTGGCGGCGGGGCCTGGGCCGCGGGCGCAGCCGCCGCGGGTGCGATGGCGGGCACACTGCCGCCGACGGCCTGCACGCTCTTGAAGGCCGCGTAGCTCTGTGCGTTCACCTCGCGCCGGCCGGTATCAGCGCGCTCGAAATCGAAGGCCGACCGCGAATACACCGCGACCGTGTAGACCTGGGCGTCAGTCGTCTCGACCTCCACCACGTCGAGCCCGCCTTCGCTGCGCCCGGTCGCGGTAAGCCGGTGAATGTCCTGCAGCCGCAGCTTCCACTGGTCCTTGGTGTCGAGGCGCACAAACGCGAAAGCGCTCTTCTGCTTGGGATCCAGAAACACGGTGCCTTCGTACGACCCGTCCGCCCTCGTCACAAGGGCGCGAGCGCCCGATGCCAGCCCCGGCTTCGTGGCCGGTCGAGTGACCGCAGCCACCACCGAGAGACGGTTCACCCACAAGTTGTTCACCTCGATGAGCCCGGTGCCGTCACGAACGATGTTGAAGCTGGGCCACCTGTAAACACCAAGCTCCAGCGCCTGGCCATCGGTGGTTTGCACCGCCGCCCACGCAAACGCCTGGGCGCTGTACGCCCAGCCGGGGGTGAGCGTCACCACGCGGCCAAGCATGCGCACCGACAGCAGTTCGCTGATGCGGAAGTTGATGGCCTTGCCGTCTGCGGTCACAAACTGCCACAGCGGGTCCGGCGGTTTCGGGGCGACCGTGCCGGTGTAGGTGCCACCATCGCTGCTGGTCACCTGGATGCGGCTGCCGACGCCAAGGGTGGGTGGCGCCTGGGCCAGCCCCGGGATCGCCGAAGCAAGAACGAGGGAGAGGACGTGGGGAAGAATCCGCAGCCGGCCCATGACGACCTCCGGGGTCGAGTCACGCGGGTGGTGAAATTATCTCAGGAAATGGACGCAAACTGACGGTCGCGGCCAATCTCAGCACCCGCTGCCCTGATCGTGGTGCAAGCCACGTGCCTAAGGCGTGCGCACCGTCACGGTCACACCAATGCGGTCGGGTTCGCGGCCGGTGAACGCGACCGGTCCGGTGACCGGCCAGCTGCCGCTCACCCAGGGGAACGGGTTCGACACGTCCATCCAGAAAAAGCTGACGTTGACCAGGCGGTTGACGTCCACGAAGCCGCGGACCACCAGCGCGCGGTCCTTCTTGCCCATCGACACGCCGTACAGGTTGTTGAGTGACAGGTACTGGATCAGGCTGTCGTCGCGCGTGAGTTCTTCGCGGACGACGCTGGCGCCGACCCGGATCCTGGACGCGATCGGGGCCTCGAGCTGGGCGCCCATGAAGTAGCCCGGCTTGTCGATGGCATCGAGATCCGGGAGGCCCACCAGTTCGCCGGAGGTCAGCGTCGGTCCCCACTTGTACTTGGCGTACTCGCCGAACAGCGAGGCCCACGAGGTCGGCGAAATCTTCACGCTGACCACCAGCGCATCGTCGTTGCGCTTGGAGGCCCAGTAGCTGGGCAGCCGCTCCACTTTCGAGCCGGAATAGCCCTTCTTGTAGGCGGCCCGCACGTCAATCGCCTTGATCGGCGTCAGCCGCGCCGAGGCCGCCACCGTGACGGCGCTGTTGGTGTCGAGCGAGGTGTTGACGAAGTAGAACCAGTCGTAGTCCTTCTCGCGGTTGCCGTCGCCCAGCACGGCCATCACGCCGGCATCGAAAATCGCCCGGTCACCGCGCTTCGCCGAAAACGCGAGCATGGCGCCGAAGTTGGCCTCGGCGTTCAGCCGTGTGATCCGCGTCATGTCTTTGGCGGTCGCGGCGCCGACTTCGCGCGGCGCCAAGCCAATCGGCAGAATGAAGCGGCCGCCGCGCAGCGACACCGAATCGGTAATGCCCCAGTCGATGTAGCCTTCGCGAAGAATGCCCTGCTGCGTGAGGTAGTCGAGCGAGAAGGTGTTGTAGGTGTCAACCCGCTTGAGGCCGTCTTCGACGTCGCACTTGACGATCGGGCCGATGGCGGCGAACAGGCTGGGGTCGTTGGGAAAGAAGTAATCTTTCTCGCCGCACGCCGGCCGGGCGTTGGTTTCGCTGACCGGATTCACCGACACGAAGAAGCGAACGCGATCGCTGACCTTGCCGGCCGCGCTGAGAATCGCCATGCCGACACGGCCCTGCTTTTCGAAGCCCAGGGCAGCCTGCGCGCCGTCGTGCGACCAGCCGGCCACCACTTCGCCGCCGAACTTGAAGCGCTCGCTCTGCGAGAACTTGAAGCCGAAGAAGTCAACCACTTCGCCGGGAGGATCCGAAGCCGGCGCGGTCTCTTGCGCGAAGGCGGGAGCAGCGGTGACGAGGGTGAGGAGCACGGCCGCCGTTCGAAGCGACCGGCGCTGGGCGAGACATTTCGAGAGAGGCACCTGTCGAGATTCTACTCGCTCTTGGCCGACTTCGTCGCGCCAAAGGCCTGTCTCGCCGGAGCCTCTGGCGAAGGCGGGCGGCCTTGGGCCGCGACGGCGGACGCGCGCGGGTGCGATTTGCGATAGACGTCGATCAGCTGAGCCGCGTTGACGTGTGTGTATCGCTGCGTCGTGCTGAGCCGGGCGTGGCCGAGCAACTCCTGGATGGCCCTGAGGTCGGCCCCGCGCTGCAACAAGTGCGTGGCGAAGGTGTGACGCAGCGCGTGGGGACTGATGCCCAGGCGCGTGCTGCAGAGCGCGACGTATCGGCGGAGCAGGCGGTCGACGCTGCGGCCGGTCAGGCGGGTGCCCCTGGCGTTGAGGAACAACGGATCGGCGGGGGGCCGGTGGTTCCTGACCGGCTTGCGCGGCGCGATCGGCCGCCGGCCCGCCACCCGGCTGTGCCGTCCGGCCAGTATCGCGGCGCGGTCGGCCATCCAGGCCCGGAGCGCGGCCGAGGCACTCTGATTGAACGGCAGCAGGCGTTGCTTGCCGCCCTTGCCCATCACGCGAACCATGCGGCCGGCGAGGTTGAGATCCTCGAGGTTGATCCCGACCAGCTCGCTCAGCCGCAGCCCCGAGGCGTAGAACAACTCGAGGATGGCGCGGTCGCGGCGGCCCAGCGGGTCAGCGGTGCTGGGCGTCTCGATCAGGCGGGCAATCTCGGGCTCCGAGAGATGCGTGGGGATGGTCTGGTCCCGCTTGGGGGCGACGGCCATCGCCGTGGGATCGTGCTCGATCAGGTCCTCGCGACGGAGGTACTTCACAAAGGTGCGGAGGGCCGACAGCTTGCGCGCCACCGATGACCGGGCCTTGCCCGCCTTGTTCAGCTCGGCGAGGTGCGCGCGCACCGAGGTCAGGTCGAGATCGGCGGGCGTCAGTGCCGACATCTTGCGGCCCTGGTCGCCGGCCACCCACGCCAGGTACTGCGTGATGTCGCTCTCGTAGGCGCGCACGGTGTGCGGCGAGACGTGCCGATTGAGCTTCAGATAGGCGAGAAATTCCTTTAGGAGTTCACGCATGTCCACGCGTCCAGGTCCGCCAACGCGCGCTCGGCGATCAGCAGCTTCTTCTTCATCTTGTCGCGCGGCGGGTCGTCGAGTGGCGGCATGATGCCGTGCGTGATGTTGGTGGGCTGGTAGGTCGCCGGATCCGCGTGCGACACGTAGTACGCGAGCGAGCCGATGGCCGTGGTCCGCGGCGGCGCCTGTGGCGTCTCGCCACGGGCGAGGGCCGCGGCGTTGCGGCCCGCGACCAGGCCCGACGCAGCGGACTCGACGTAGCCCTCGACGCCAGACACCTGGCCGGCGAAGAACAGGTCCGGCCGCTGGCGCGTTTGCCATGTTGGCAACAGCACCTTCGGCCCGCAGATGTAGGTGTTGCGGTGGACCATGCCGAAGCGCACGAACTCGGCGTTCTCGAGACCGGGGATCATCTTCAGCAGCCGGGCCTGGTCGCCCCACTTGATCTGCGTTTGGAAGCCCACCAGGCTGTAGTGATCGCCGGCCAGCGTGTCTTGGCGCAACTGCACCACCGCATAGGGCAACCGGCCCGTTCGCGGGTCCTTGAGGCCGACCGGCTTCATGGGGCCGAACCGCAGCGTGCCCTCGCCGCGGTGCGCCATCACCTCGATCGGCAGGCAGCCTTCGAAGAACCTGGTGTTGTCGAAGTCGTGGACCGTCGCCGACTCGGCCGAGACCAGCGCCGCGTAGAACGCGTCGTACTCCTGCTTGGTCATCGGACAATTCAGGTAGTCGCCCGCCTCCGCTCGCTCGCTCGTCTCAGGCGAGCTACGGCGAGGTCCCGCCGAAGCGGCCTCCGGCCGCGAAGGCGGACCTTCGTCCGTCTGCTCCAGCGCTTCGCCCGGGTTGGCGCTCCACACGTTGCGGCCCCAGCGCGAGGCGCGGAAGACCTTCGACATGTCGATGGATTCGGCGAGCACGATCGGGCTGATCGCGTCGTAGAACGACAGGTGCTCCTCGCCCACCATCGCCTGGATGTCTTTCGACAGCGCGTCGGACGTGAGCGGGCCGGTGGCGATGATCACGGGCGACCATTCCGGGCCGGGGACCTTGAGCACTTCCTCGCGCGACACCGTGATCCGGGGGTGCGCCTGCACCGCGTTAGTCACGGCCTTCGAGAACGCATGGCGATCGACGGCCAGCGCGGCGCCGGCCGGCACGCGCGTGGCGTCGGCGGCCCGCAAGACGATGGAGCCGAGCCGCCGCATTTCTTCCTTGATGAGTCCGACCGCGTTGTCGAGCTTGTCGGCGCGGAACGAGTTGCTGCAGACCAGCTCGGCGAGGCCGTCGGTCTGGTGAACCGCCGTCGGCCGCACCGGCCGCATTTCGTGGATGGTGACGTCGGCGCCGGTCTCAGCGGCCTGCCAGGCCGCTTCGCAGCCGGCCAGACCGCCGCCGATTACATGAATCATTCACGCCGAGTGTAACTCGGCGGCGGCTCAGCGCGCGGTGCTGAAGAACTCGCGCGTGAGCTTGCGCAAGAGCGCGATCGAGCCGAGCACGGCGATCAAGTTGGGAATCGCCATCAGGCCGTTCAGCGTGTCGGCGACATCCCACACGAGGTGGAGCGAACCCACCGCACCGAGGTAGATGAAGACCAGCCACAGCAACCGGTAGGGCATCGTGGCCCGTGCGCCAAACAGGTAGACGATGCCGGTCTCCCCGTAATAGCTCCAGCCAATGACCGTGGAGAACGCGAACAGCACCAGGCTGGTCGTGACGACGATGTTGCCCCAGGAGCCGGGAAGACCGACTGAAAACGCCTGGCCCGCAAGGGCGGCGCCGGTGGCCCCGTCCGACCACACGCCGGTCACCAGGATCGCCATCCCCGTCGTCGTGCACACCAGGATCGTGTCGACGAACACTTCGAAGATGCCATACAGGCCCTGGCGGACCGGGTGATCGGTGCGCGCCGCTGAGTGCACCATGGGCGCGCTGCCCAGCCCGGCTTCGTTCGAGAACAGCCCGCGAGCAATGCCATAACGCATGGCGAGCATGATCGTGGAGCCGGCAAAGCCACCGGTCGCGGCCGCGCCCGAAAACGCGCTGGAGAACACCAGCGACAGGGCCCCGGGAATCTCGCCGGCGAAGCGCACCAGGATAAACAGGCCGCCCCCGAGGTAGAAGATGGCCATGAACGGCACGAGATACTCGGTGAACTGGCCGATGCGCTTGATGCCGCCGAGGATGACGGCCGCGGTGAGGACCGCCAGGACCACGCCGGTGACCGACGGGCTCAATCCAAACGACGCCTGCAAACTCGCGGCGACCGAATTGGACTGCACCATGTTGCCGATGCCGAAAGCGGCCAGCGCCACCAGGCCGGCGAAGATGGTGCCGAGCCACGGCAGACCGAGGCCCTTGTTCAGGACATACATGGCGCCACCGCGCATCTGGCCGGTGTCGTCCTTCTCGCGGTAGTGGAGCGCAATCACGATCTCGGCGAACTTGGTGCACATGCCGAGAATGCCGGAGACCCACAGCCAGAACAGCGCACCGGGGCCGCCGATGGAGATAGCGGTGGCCACGCCGGCAATGTTGCCGACGCCGACGGTCGAGGCCAGGGCGGTCGCCACGGCCTGGAAGGGCGACACCTCCCCGGGGCCAGCGGCTTTCTGAGTGAGCTTGCCGAGCACTTCGCGCAGCGCGAAGCCGAGGTAGCGGAACTGGACGCCGCCGGTCAGGATCGTGAGCAGCAGGCCCGTGCCCACCAGCAACACGATCATCGGCCAACCCCAGACGTACCCGTTCAGCCAGCCGTTGGCAGCGGTAATGGTTTCGATCATGCTGGCGATATCTTACGCGGACGCGCGACGCGAGGCCACCGGGTTACGAAAAGCTCTCAAGGCAGGACCGTTACCGCCTTCGACAAGGGGACTGCCGAATCCTGTACGAGATTCAGGACTTGGCTCTTATCGTCGTGGTCATCAAGGTCGGTCATCGTCGCGACGTCTATCGGTAGCCGTCCGCCGAACTTCATTTAGGCCGTCACTTCTTCGTAAGTGAACTCCGGAATGCCTGCTCGCTCGGACGCATGCTCAACGGTGATGGCCGCGATGCGACCAAGAGAATCGAGGTCGAGAAGGGTGTTCTCGTCCAGGTCCCTGGTTTCAACGACGGGCACATCCTTGAACTCGATGTGCAAGGTGTCGGTGTCCGCGAAATAGCGAATCTTCATGGTGTGAAACCTCGGTCAAAGAACGCATTATGAACCGTTTCGCCGTCCGACAACAGGATGACTCGCAGATACCGTCCGCCGGCCTCGGGGACCTCGCTCCAGCGCCGAATCCGGCCGTCAGCCTGAAGCTGCTCCCGCAGGGGAGCGTCCCTCGTCCGCTCGATCCACGCGTCTTGGATTGCCGCGCGGAACCCATTCACCTTCCAAGGTTTGCACAACTTGCAGCCTGCTCGGCGATTTCGCGCTCCGCCTGGGTGGGGAGCGCTTCGCCGATCATCGCCGGCGCACGATAATCACTGACGAACTTCAATTGATTCGCACCGCCTGCGGCAACCACCTGGACTTGCACCCGAACCAGGGCGAAGTCTTCACTGCGCGCTTCGACGTCGTCTTGACGGCCTACGACGTCGTCGAGCCGGATATCTTGGTCGTCCTCGGTGACCAACGGGACATCCTGACGGAAAAGAACGTTCAAGGTGCGCCTGGGCTGGTCATCGAGATCCTCTCGCCCGGCACGCGCCAGCGTGACCTGACGCACAAGCGGCAACTCTTCGATCGCGAAGGGGTGCGTGAATATTGGATTGTTGATCCCGAAGGCGACACCGTTGGGGTCTACCGGCGCGCCACTGACGGAACGAGGCCGCTGGCGGCTACGCTCGAGGCCAAGAACGCAGAGACGCTCACTACGCCGCTACTTCCCGGCTGGGAGCTCACGCTCGAACGCTTCTTTAGGCCTTAGCCTTCTTCGCGGCCTTCTTCTTCGCCGGGGCCTTCGCCGCCTTGCGGCCGCGGGCGGGCTTCTTCGATTTCGACATGCCGGCGCGCGCGTTCAGCAACTCGACCGCCACCGACATCGTCACCGCCTCGACCTGCGTGCCCTTCGGCACCGAGGCGTTGGTGGTGCCGTCGGTCACGTAGGGACCGTAGCGGCCGTCGAGAATGCGGACGTCCTCGCCACTATCGGGGTGCTTGCCGAGCGCCTTCAGTTCCTTCGGTTCGGCACGCTGGCGGCGGCCCGACTTCTTCGGCTGCGCCAGCAGTTCTTTCGCCCGCTCCAGCGTCACCGCATAGACATCGTCCGTGTCTTCGAGGGACCGGAACTCGCTCCCCTGCTTCACGTAGGGACCGAAGCGGCCGATGTTGGCGAGGATGGCGTCGCCGTCCTCGCCAATACCGAGTTCGCGCGGCAGCGACAGCAGCTTCAGCGCCACCTCGAGGGTGATGGTGTCTTCGGTGTGATCGCGGCCGAGCGACGCGCGCCGCGGCTTGACGTCGCGGTCTTCCGGCGTCTCGCCGAGCTGCACGTAGGCGCCGAAGCGGCCGTGCATGATGTAGACGTGCAGGCCGCTCACGGGATCAACGCCGAGCGACTTGGGCCCCTGCGCCTTGGCCTTGAGCAGCGCGATGGCCTTGTCGAGCGTCAGATCGGCCGGCGCCAGATCTTCCGGCAACGACGCGCGCGGGCCGCCGTCGGCCTGCGAGCCGAGCTGCAGGAAGGGGCCGTAGCGCCCGATGCGGACGCGCACCGGCAGGTCGCTTTCGGGATCCTTGCCGAGCTCGATGATCGGGTATTCGATCGCCTGGCCCTTGTCTTCAACCAGGTGCTCGAGGCCGGGGTGCTTGCCGTCGCCGCGGTAGAACTCGGCGAGGAAGACCAGCCAGTCCTTTTCACCGTTGGAGATCTTGTCGAGGATCTCTTCCATTTCGGCGGTGAACGCGAGGTCGACGTAGTCGCCGAAGTGGTTGCGGAGCAGGCGGGTGACGGCGAACGCGGTGAAGCTGGGCACCAGCGCCTTGCCCTGGTGCGAGATGTAGCCGCGGCGCTGGATGGTGGCCACCGTCGGTGCGTAGGTCGAGGGACGGCCAATGCCTTCTTCTTCGAGCTTCTTGACCAGCGACGCCTCGGTGTAGCGCGCCGGCGGCGAGGTCTGGTGGCCCTTGGCGTCGAGGCCGAGGAGGATCAGATCCTGATCCATCTTATCGGGCGACCACACCTGATCGCCGACCGAGAGCTTCGGCAGTACGGTGTCCTGTTCGAGCAGCTCGGCCGACGGATCGTCGGAGCCCTCGACATAGGCGCGGAGGTAACCCGCGAACTCAATCGCCTTGCCGCTCGCGTTGAACGTGGCCGGCGTGCCGTCGCCCGTCTCGCCCGTGATCTCGACCGACGTGCGCAGCAGCTTGGCGTCGGCCATCTGCGACGCGACCGCGCGCTTCCAGATCAAGTCATAGATGCGCATCTCGTCACTTTCGAGAATGCGCTCGAGCGACGCCGGCGTGCGGCGGAAGTCGGTGGGACGGATCGCTTCGTGCGCTTCCTGCGCGTTGCGCACCTTGGTCTGGTACTGCCGCGGGCCCTTGTGATAGCCGGCGCCGTACAGTTCCACCACCGCGTGCTGCGCTTCGACCAGCGCCTTGTTGCTGAGCGTGGTCGAGTCGGTTCGGTGATACGAAATCAAGCCTTCGAGATCGCCGCCGCCGAGGTCCATGCCCTGGAACAGCCGCTGCGCGATCTGCATGGTGCGCTCGGACGAGAACCCGAGCTTGCGGTTGGCTTCCTGCTGCAGCGTCGAGGTGGTGAACGGCGGCGAGGGCCGCTGCGTATAGGGCTTCTCTTCGACGCTGGTCACCGACCACGGCAGCCGGCGCATCAGGGTCTCGCGCAGGCCCTGGGCGTCGGTCTCGTTCAGCAGCTTGACGGTGCTCGACTCGAGCACGCCCTTGCTGTCGAAGTCCTTGCCGGTGGCGACGCGCTGGCCGCCGACCTTGGCCAGCGTGGCGGGGAACTCGATCGATCCGCCGCGCAGCCGGGCCTCGAGATCCCAGTAGCTCGCGGTGCGGAACGCAATGCGTTCCTCTTCGCGCTCGACGATGACACGGACGGCGACCGACTGCACGCGCCCCGCGCTGAGGCCGGTCTGCACCTTCTTCCACAGCACCGGCGACAGCGTGTAGCCGTAGAGGCGGTCGAGAATGCGGCGGCTCTCTTGCGCGCGCACCAGGTTCTCGTCCACGTCGTGCCGTTCGGCGAGCGCCGCGTGCACCGCTTCTTCCGTGATCTCGTGGAAGACGATGCGGCGGACCGGCACCTTGGGCTTGAGCAGCTCCTTCAAGTGCCAGCTGATCGACTCCCCTTCGCGGTCAGGGTCGGTCGCGAGAATCAGTTCCGAGGCGTCCTTCATCGCGGCCTTGAGCGCCGTGACGTTCTTCCGCTTGTCGGGGGGCACCACGTAGTAGGGCGTGAAGTTACCGTCGGTATCCACACCGAGCCGGCCCCACGACTTGCCCTTGATCTCCGCGGGCACCTCGGCGGCCGACTCCGGCAGATCCCGAATGTGGCCGTAGCTGGCCTCCACCCGGTACTTCTTACCGAGAAAACGAGCAAGGGTCCGGGCTTTGGCCGGGGATTCAACAATAACCAGCGGTATCGGCATCGACTTTTCGGATTCAGGAAAGGCCTAACGTTAGCACGGCCAAATTTTCGGACCAGAATTCTGCGTCATCTGCGTCATCTGCGGCCCTGGTATCGTCATCTGCGGCCCTGGGTCATCTGCGTTCGAACGAACCGGCCCGATCCAATTCGCCGAATCTCTCCGGTCAGCTCCCATTCGAGCAGCCTGGCCAGCGCGTCACCGGCCGGAACTTTCAGCTCCGCGGCAATGTCATCTACCGTGAATTCAACGGTTTCCGGGGTTTCACGCGCCGTGCCCCGCCCGCTGCCGATCCCGAGTTCTTGCAGGATATCGACCGCGGACTCCACGAGCTTTGCCCCATCCCTCAACAAGGCGTGGGCGCCGCGATTGCGTCCGCCGGCCGTCAATCCGGGCATGGCCATCACGTCCCGGCCCTGGTCGGCGGCGTGTCGCGCCGTGATCAAGGACCCGCTTTTCTCCGCCGCCTCGACCACGAGCACCGCGCGCGAGAGCCCGCTGATGAGGCGATTGCGACGCGGGAAGTGGAAGACCTCGGGCGGTGCGCCCGGTGGGAACTCGGTCATCAACAGGCCGTGGCTCGCGATCCGCTCGAACAGCTCTTCGTTCTCGGCGGGATACACGCGGTCGATGCCCGTGCCCAGCACGGCTATGGTGGTGCCGCCGGCGTCGAGGGCGCCGGTGTGGGCGGCCGAGTCGACGCCTCGCGCGAGTCCACTCGCAATCACGATGCCGGCGCGGGCCAGGTCCCCGGCGACGGCTTCGGCCGCGGCCCTGCCCTCGCGCGACGCCGCGCGCGCGCCGACGATGGCTACCACGGTCTTGTCACAAATAGACACGTCACCGCGCACCCAGAGAATGTCGGGGGGATCGGGAATTTCGGCGAGCAACGGCGGGTAACGAGACGAGCCGCGCCTGATGGAATCCATGCGGAATCCCTCGGCTGACAGCCCCTGACCTGGTGACGACGATAATCCGCCTTCGCCAGCTTGTCCAGTGCCTGGCTTCGGCGAGACGAGTCCGCCTTCGCCAGCTTGTCC
>CAYHCX010000066.1:0-4853 GCA_964355095.1 uncultured Acidobacterium sp. | reverse complement strand
GGCTTCGGCGAGACGAGTCCGCCTTCGCCAGCTTGTCCAGTGCCTGGCTTCGGCGCGGCCCGCCTTCGCAATCCGGCAACCCCGATTGCTTCGGCGCGGCGAATGTTAACTTGCCCGCCCCAGGGTAGGCCGCTATAGTGCGGAGTAGGAACCATGTCTGTTCGCTCTCTGGTTTTAGCGTTGTTCGTGGTCGTGGCGTCGGCTCCACACGCGTGGGCCGAGCAGCGAGGTCCGGCCAAGGAACAGGTTGAATTCGGCATCCAGGTGGCGCAGCGCGGTCTGTGGAAAGAGGCGATCTACCGCTGGGAACGCGCCGCCCAGCTCGATCCAACCTACGCCGCAGCGTTCAACAACCTCGCCGTGGCCTACGAGCACGAGGGTCAGTTGGCGAAGGCGCGAGAGGCGTACGAGAAGGCTCTCGCGATCGAACCCAACAATGCGCTCGTCCGGCAGAACTACGACCTGTTCAAGGAAATCAATGACCGCGCGGCTCAGAAAGACGGTCGGCAGCCTTAGCCTGGCGCTCGTGGCTGCCCTCGGGGCGTGCACCAGCTATACCGAGATCCCGATTGAGACGCCGATCCAGCCCAAGCTGGACGTGTCGGCGTTCCAGCGCGTCTTCATCGCCGGCTTTATTGCGAGCGCCAACGAAGACGTCGACGCTAACATGGAGACGGTGCGCCTGCTGCGCAGCCAGTTGCGCAACAAGGGCATCATGCGGGTGATCGACGCCGACACGCTGCCCCTCCTCGAAGTGGCGCGGCAGAGCGGCGACTCCTCGCCCACGCCGCCGGTTCCGGATCAGCAGGCCGTCGCGCCAGCGCAGGAGCCTGACCCGAACAAGCCGCCGGTGTTCAACGAGGAGAAAGACCTCGAGCCCTACCAGCACATTTTCGCGAACGTCGCCTACTGGAAGCGCATCGGCGAGGAATTCCAGCAGCCGCTGATCGTGACCGGCGCGATCCTGTTCGCGCCGCAGCAGCGCTCGGGCTTCGTCCAGCGCGAGCAGGAAGTCTACGACTCGTTTGGCCGCCGCCAGGTGGTGCCGGTCCGCACTTACATGGAGCGCAAGGGCTTCGTGCTCCGCCCGACGTTCATCTTCATCGACGGCCGCACCGGGGAAACGCTGCACACCGAGACGTTCCGGGAAGAGATTCTCTATAATGCCAGCCAGCAGACCCCGGCCCTTTCGTCGTATTTCGAGCTCATGGATCGGCTCCTCCCGGCCTTACTTAACACGTTGAGCGCACAGAAGATAAAGGGAACCAGGACCCTCCTGAAATAGAACCAGGACCCCTCCTGAAATAGACCGTTCGGAGGGCCGGGGCTTTAGCCCCGGCCGGTCCGTGTGCTATCCTTTATAGTTCCTGTGGCGCGGAAATTCAGTTCCGCTGTCCAAATCGGAGAGTTGACCGTGTTTGCAATCATTCAGGCCTCGGGCCGCCAGTTCCGCGTCGAGACCGGCGCCATTATCGCCATCGATGGACACAACGCCGGTGAAGCCGGCGGCGAAGTGTCGTTCGACCAGGTCCTCCTCGTCAGCAACGACGCGGGCGACGTCACCGCCGGCACGCCCTTCGTGGCGGGCGCCAAGGTATTGGGCGTCATCGGCGAGCTCGACAAGACCAAGAAGATCCGCGTGTTCAAGAAGAAGCGGCGCAAGCAGTATCGTCGGACCAAGGGCCACCGGAGCCTGCTGACGCGCGTTCGCATCACCGACATTCAGGTGTAAGCGCATGGCTACAAAAAAAGGTCAGGGATCGTCTCGTAACGGCCGCGACAGCAACTCGCAGCGGCTCGGCGTCAAGCGCTTCGAAGGCAACCTCGTCAGCGGCGGGTCCATCCTCGTCCGCCAGCGCGGGCGCAAGTACCAGCCGGGGCTGAACGTCGGCCTCGGCAAGGACGACACGCTCTTCGCGAAGGTCACCGGCAAGGTGAAGTTCGAGGATCACGGCCAGCGCGGACGGTTCATCTCGGTTCATCCGGTCGAGTAACTAGTAAGTGTTCGTCGACGAAGTCGACATCCACATCAAGGCAGGCGACGGAGGCGCAGGTTCCCTGAGCTTCCGTCGCGAGAAGTTCGTCCCCCGGGGCGGACCTGATGGCGGCAACGGCGGCGAAGGCGGCTCGGTGTTCATCGTCGCCGACCCGCACCGCAACACGCTCGTCCACTTCCGTTTCAATCCCGACTACAAGGCCCAACGCGGCGGCAACGGCGCCGGCGCGCTGCGTACCGGCCGCGGCGGTCGCGATCTCGACATCCCGGTGCCGGTCGGCACGCTGGTCTACAAGAAAGATCCGGACACCGGCGAGTTGACGCAGGCCGCGGACCTGACGGTGCTGGGCCAGCGCGTGCTGCTCGCCCAGGGCGGACGCGGCGGGCTCGGCAACGCCCACTTCGCCACCTCCACCAATCGCGCCCCGCGCAAGGTGCAGCCGGGCGAGCCGGGTGAGGTGTTCGATCTTCAACTCAAGCTGAAGCTGCTGGCCGACGTCGGCCTGGTGGGCTACCCCAACGCCGGCAAGTCCACGTTAATCTCGGTGATCTCCGCGGCCAAACCGAAGATCGCCGACTACCCCTTCACGACGCTGACGCCGAACCTGGGCGTGGTGGCGCTCAGCGACGACCGCAGCTTCGTGGTGGCCGACGTACCCGGCCTGATCGAGGGCGCGCACTCGGGTCACGGGCTGGGCCACCAGTTCCTGCGGCACATCGAGCGCACCAAGGTCATCGTCCACCTCGTCGATGTGTCGGGCGCGTCTGGCCGCGACCCGGTGGAAGACTTCGACACGATCCGTCGCGAGCTCGAGTTGTACAACCCGGAACTCCTCAAGAAGCCGCACCTCGTCGCCGCCAACAAGATCGACGCGGTGGACGACCCCAAGCGCATCACCGCGATCGAGAAGCGCGCGAAGAAGCTGAAGCTGAAGTTCTTCCAGATCTCCGCCGTGACCGGCGAGGGCGTGAAGCCGCTCATCGAGGCGGCGTGGCCGATCATCGCCAAGGCTCGCGAGCTCGAAGCGAAGGCAATCGCGGTCGAGGCGGAAGAGGATGACGAGCGAGAGGTTCCGGCGGATTACAACCCGGCCCTGATGCCGCCGCTGCGCAGCGGCACGCCCAAGAAACGATGACGCTCGGCGTCCTCGGCGGCACCTTCGATCCCATCCACAACGGCCACCTCGCGGCGGGCCTGCGGGCACAGGCGGCCCTGGGGCTCGACCGCGTGCTGGTCGTGCCGTCCCGCATTCCGCCGCATCGGTCGATGACGGTCGGCACGCCACCCGCCGATCGGCTGGCCATGGCGAGGCTGGTGGCCGCTGACCATCCAGGCTGGACCGCGTCTGATGTCGAGCTGAAGCGTGACGGCCCGTCGTACACCTACGACACGCTGACGGAGCTCCGCGCCGCGTCGACATCTCAGTTTTTTTTCATTATCGGGGCCGATGCGTTCGCGGAAATTGCCACGTGGTCGCGCTACCCGGCCGTGCTGGACCTGGCCCACTTCGCCGTCGTCGCGCGGCCCGGAATCACGCTACACTCACTGCAAGCGCGTGTCCCCGACCTTGCCGACCGCATGACGACACCGGACCTGTTCAAGCCCCCCACCTCCGCTGAAGCTTCCACCTCCGCCGAGGCTACGGCGGACAAGCCGGCGGGCAAGCAAGCCCCAGGCCTCGAGCCAGACCAGAAAACCCGCGTCATTTTGATAGAAACCGCGACACCGGACGTGTCGTCGACCGAGATTCGCCGGCGCGTGCGCGCCGGTGAGAGCATTCACGGTCTCGTGCCCGAGGCCGTCGCGTCGTACATTGCGACCCATCGTCTGTATGGAGGGCCGGGACTTTAGTCCCGGCCACCAACTGGAAAGCACCTTGCATGGCTAAAACGACAAGCCCACGGAAACCCAAGCCCACGACGAAGGCGGCGACCCCGCGTTTGCCCAAAGCCATCCAGGCGGTGGTTGAGGCGGCGCAGGGCAGGAAGGCCACCGGCGTGGTGGTGCTCGACCTGAAGAAGGCGGGCGCCTTCACGGATTACTTCGTGATCTGTTCGGGCGCCAATCCGCGGCAGGTGCAGGCCATTGCCGACTCGGTGGAAGAAGCGCTCAAGGCGCAGAAGCAGCGTCCCTCGCTGGTGGAAGGCTACGCCCGCGCGGAGTGGGTGCTGCTCGACTACTTCGACTTCGTGGTCCACGTGTTCTCGAAGCACGCGCGGGATTTTTACGCCCTCGACCGCCTGTGGGGCAGCGCCACCCGCATCGAAATCCCCGACGAAGACTGATACCGGGGGGCGGACATGACCCTGCGCGCCCTCGCCAATTCCCTTCTCTCTTCTCTATTCGAACCGCCCTGCGCGGCCTGCGCGCAGGTGCTGGCGCAGCCGCTCGACGGCGCGGTCTGCGAGCGCTGCTGGGCGTCCATCCGGCCCACGGCCTCACTCAATGAACGCCTGACCGGCGATCGCGGTGTGGACTGGGTGTGCGCGGTGGATCACTACGAAGGCCGCCTGCGCGACATCATCCACGCCCTGAAGTACGGCCGGCGGCGGTCGATTGCCCCGCCCCTCGGGGCCCTGATGCGGTCCAGCGGCGATGAGCTGCTGCGCGATGCGAACGTGGCGGTGCCGGTTCCGCTGCACCCCAGGCGCCAGCGCGCGCGCGGCTTCAACCAGGCCGACGACCTGGCCCGCCAGCTCGGCCTGCCGGTCGTCCCGCTGCTGCGGCGCGTGCGGTTCACCACTTCACAGATTGAGTTGCCGGCGGATGCGCGTCACCAGAACGTGCGTGACGCGTTCGCCCTGACGGAGGGTCCGGCTAACCGCCTTCGCCCAGGCTTCCGCCTTCGCCCAGGCT
>CAYHCX010000065.1:0-22479 GCA_964355095.1 uncultured Acidobacterium sp. | reverse complement strand
GACACCAGGGCCGCAGCCTGCCCTGAGCGAGCGAAGCGAGTCGAAGGGATGACGCGGATGACGCAGCGTTCAAGAACTTCAATCGGCATCTTGATGGTTGTCGCGCTGGCCGCCATCGGCGTGGCCGCGCAGCAGAACCGTTTCGATACGGTGACGCCGTCGGCGCCCGAGCTGGCGCCCTATGGCGCGCACACCATCGGCGTGCGGACCATTCGGGTGACCGACAGGAACCGGCCCGACATTCTCAACACCAAGGAAGGCGGCCCGGTTGCGCGTTACGACCGCACGCTGACGCTCGAGGTCTGGTATCCGGCGGCGCTGGCGGCCGGCCAGCAACCCGGCGGCGAATACCGCGTGATCACCCGCGACCCCGCCATTACCGCGACCGTCCACGGCAAGGCGGTCCGCGACGCGGCGCCGCGGATCGCGGGCGGCGCATTTCCGCTGGTCGTGATCTCGCACGGCTATCCCGGCAATCGCCACCTGATGAGCCACGTCGGCGAGAACCTGGCCAGCAAGGGCTTCGTCACGGTCTCGATCGATCACAAAGACAGCACCTACGACGATCAGAAGGCGTTCGCCAGCACGCTCTACAACCGCTCGTTCGATCAGGTGTTCGTGCTGAACGAGATCGATCGGCTGGGCAAGGCGGGCTCCGGCAGCTTTCTGGCCGGTCTCGTCGATGCCAGCCGCACCGGCATCATCGGTTACTCGATGGGCGGCTACGGCGTGGTCAACGTCATCGGCGGCGGCTACAGCGATGGCAGTGTCGCCGGCGCCCAGGCGCCGCCCAACAGGCTGCTGGCGGATCGCGCCGCCTCCAACCCCGCCTACCAGAAGGCGCGCGACGCGCGGATCAAGGCGGCGATTGCGATCGGGCCGTGGGGCATGCAGGGCGGCTACTGGGACGTCGAGGGCCTGAAGGGCATTCGCACGCCGGTGCTGTTCGTCGCCGGGAGCGCGGATGACGTGTCGGGATACGAGAAGGGGACGCGGGCGATCTACCAGGGCGCGGTGAACGCCAATCGCTATCTGCTGACGTTCGTCAACGCCAACCACAACGCGGCGGCGCCAATGGCGGCGCCGGTCGAGACTTACCGCACGACCGGGACACCGCCCTCGTCGGCGTTCTCACATTATGCCGACGCCGTGTGGGACACCGCGCGGATGAACAACATCTTTCACCACTTCGCGACCGCGTACTTCGGCCTCCACCTGAAGGGCGAGCAGGACAAGCAGGCGTACTTCGACGTGGTGCCGAACGGCAAGGACGGCGTCTACGCGATAGACCGCGACGGCAAACCCCTGCCGGCGCACACTTATTGGAAGGGATTCAAGCGCGCGACGGCGGTGGGGCTCATCCTCGAGCACGCCAAGCCGTAACGGTGCCGGCCCGGTGGCGATCGATCCAGTACGCCCACCCGACCAACAGCCACGAGGCGTGGCCGGCGCCCGCGACCGCCGCCGCGCTTGGCGGCGGTGGGCCGAAGATCGCGGCGAAGTAGATAGCCGACAAGAAGGCGATTAACGCCCACAGGCCGATCGAGCCGAGGCGGTCGCGCGCGCGCGTGACCATCAAGTACACCACCGCGCCCGCAGCGAACATCGCCAGTTCAATCGACACCGCCGCCATCGGCGCATTCCACAGCCCGAGGCCGATGCGGCGGGCTCCGGTCAGCGTAATCGGCAGATCGGGCCGGTTCCACCTGCGAGAAGTCGGTGTTCACGGTGGCCGCGGAACGTGGTCAGCGCGCGGCACCTGCGCCGGGTACGACCACTCGTTCTTCCAGCGGACGACGCGGCGGAGGTTGATGCCCCATCCTGGGCGACAAGTGGTCGCTGCTGGTGGTCCGCGACGTCATGCGCGGCAAGAAGCGCTACGCCGAGTTCATCGAGTCGCCAGAAGGCATCCCCACCAACATCCTGGCCGAGCGGCTGAGACGGCTGGCAGCCGCCGGCATCATCACGGCGCATCGCCACAGCCAGCATCCCCCGCGCGTCGAATATCAGCTGACCGCGAAGGGCGAGGATCTGCGTCCGGTGATGCGGGCGATGGTCGAGTGGGGCGTGCGCCACGCCGCCGGCCGCACTCCGCCGCCAATGCCCGCCAGGACTCCATAGGTTGGGCCCAAGTCCCACCGTCGGTTATACTTACAAGACGTGACGCAGATGTACTTCCAGAAGGGTTTCGGCCTGAAATCAGAGGTCGGGCCCGTTCTTGCGCGTACCTACCGCAGCCCGGTCATCGATCGGCTCAAGGCGCTTGGCTACCAGGCGCTGGCCGGAGGCCTGCGGATCGAACTCGCCCGCGAGTTCGGGTTCTGCTACGGCGTCGATCGCGCCGTGGACTATGCCTACCAGACGCGCCGGCAATTTCCCGGCCGCCGCGTGTTTCTGTCTGGCGAGATCATCCACAACCCGGATGTGAACCAGCGAATTCGCGGCATGGGGATCGAGATTCTCGAAGACTCGCCCGACCCGGAGGCGCGGTTCCGCGAGGTGTCGGCCACCGACGTGGTGATCCTGCCGGCGTTCGGGGTGAGCGTGCCCGAACTCAATCACCTCAAGGCGAAGAACTGCGTGCTGGTGGACACCACCTGCGGCAGCGTGCTCAACGTCTGGAAGAAGGTCCACTTCTACGCCCGCGACGGCTACACCGTGATCATTCACGGCAAGCACCACCACGAAGAGACGCGGGCCACCGCGTCGCAGGCCCTCACCCACCCGGGCGGCCAGTACCTGTGCGTGCGCGACGTGGCCGAGACCGAGCGGCTTTGCGAATTCATCCTGGGGCGTCGAACCGCGGCCGAGTTGATGGCGGAGTTCGGCGATGCCGCCAGCCCCGGCTTCGATCCCGGGCGCGATTTGCGGCGCATGGGCCTCGCCAACCAGACCACGATGTTGATGACCGAGACGCTGAAGGTGCAGGAGGTCCTGCGCCGCGCCATCGTCGAGCGCGAGGGCTCCACCGACATCGAAGGCTGCTTCCGCGCCTTCGACACCATTTGCTCCGCCACGCAGGAGCGCCAGGACGCCGTGCTCGACATGTTGCGGGACGGCGGACTGGACCTGATGATCGTGATTGGCGGCTACAACAGCAGCAACACCCAGGCGCTGGCGCGCATGTGCGCGCCGCGGGTGACCACCTTTTATATCGACAATCCGACTTGCATCGAGGAAACTTCCATCCGCCACCGGCTGGTCGGCGCGGCTGTTGAAAGCCGCACCGTCGGCTGGCTGCCCGCGGGTCCCGTGACGATCGGGATTACCGCCGGCGCGTCGACCCCGGACAGCGTGGTCGGCGAGGTGCTGGAACGCATCCTTGCGCTACGGGGATGCACGGCGACCGACCTCGTGGCCCCGAACGGCGCCGCGGCCGGCGCGCGGGTTAGCTAATGGGCACGCAGCCGAGCGAACTCACTCTGACCCTGGCGCCGCAACGGCGCTTCGAGGCCATTGATATCAATTCGCGCATCAACCAGGAGGCGGGGGACCTGCTGCGCCGCCACCGGCGCGCGTTCTACACCTCGTTCCATACCACCGCGGGCTATCTCGATCAGAGCCTGTCGGTGCGCCTGCACCATCGCCACGACCTGCTGTCGCAGTTCTTCAGCGCCTTTCACACGCTGTTTCCGCAGGGCGGCGAGTACCGGCACGACCAGATGGAGCTGCGCTCCGAACTGACCGAGGAACAAAAGGTCGTCGAGCCGCGCAACGGCGACTCGCACCTGACCTTCATCGGCGCCGGCATGCGTAACTGCGTGACCTACCGCACGCGGCCCGACTCGCCGGTCTACTTCATCGAACTCGACGGCAAGTGCGAGGCCTCGATACGGCGGCGCAAGACCACGGTCGTGGCCTACGACCACGAGAGCGTGGTCGCCCGCACGGCCATCAGCATTCCGGTGTCGAAGCACCCGATTGACTCGGTTAACCTGGCCGACCCGAGGCTGGGCGTGCTCGAGCGCATCAACGAGCTGGTGGCGCAGGTCGGCATCGACCGCGCCCGCGTTGACCTGGTGATCGATCCGTCGGAGCGCAACGTCGGCATCACGGTGAACGAGTACGAGACACTGCTGATGCAGCACGACCTGGTCGATGTGCTGCGCGACCCGTTCCGTTTTGCCCGGGCCAAGGCCAGCCACATGGTGGCGGATCCGTTCTCGATTCCCGGCAAGACCCTCAACTACGCCAAGTACGACGCGGTCCGCGTGCTGAATTCGCTGATGGAGGCGCTGCGGCTCGATGCCGGGTCGTTCGAACGCCTGATGGCGAAGGTGATGTCGCTGCCGGCGCGCCGCTTCCTGCGCTCGCGGCGGGTCAGCTTCCTGGCCGGCACCGACCCCGACACTGGGCGGCCGCGGGTGCTGCGCGGCACCTACCAGAGCCCCATCCTCGTCCAGTGGCAGCCGGCTGAAAAGCAGGAACGCCACATCGACGTCATCGTCACCCAGTTTTCTTAGGTCCGGCTGAAGCCTTTCCAGGTCCGGCTAAAGCCGGACGCTACATGACGTGGTGTCCGCCTTTAGGCGGACCTTGCCGGACTATTTCAATCCCACCACCACCGCAAAGCACGTCTTGCGGAACGCAATCTCGACGCGGAACCCAGCCTCCGTCATCAGGTCCACCTCGCGATCCAGCGTGAAGTAGACGTCCTCCTTCGCCCACGCGCGCAGGTAGCCTTCCGACCTGGCGCGCGAGTAGCGCTCCTGCAGGTGCGCCAGCCAGGCCGCGTGATCGCGGTGCCGCAACCCCTTGGCCGAGGCCAGGCAGCAGTCCGCGCTCACCAGCATTCCGCCGGGCCTGAGGGCCTGGAAGCAATGCCGGTAGATCGCCGCCTTCCGCCGCCCGGTTCGAATGTGATGGAGCGCGAACGAGGCCGAGATCACGTCGCAACGGGGAATGGCGGTGCGCTCGAAGTTGCCGGCGATCGTTTCGATGCGCCCGCGCAGCCGCTTCGCGGCCATTGCCAGCATCCCGGCGTCTTCGTCGATGCCGATCAGCCGGGCCTTCGGGCGGGCCTTCAGGATCTGCTGCGCCAGCGCGCCGGATCCGGTGCCGAGATCGACCACCACCGGCGCGGTGCGCGCCAGGGCGCCCACCGCGTCGCCGGCGGACCCGATCAGCTCCTCGTAGTGGGGAATCAACGTGCGGATGACCGCGTCGTATTCGTTGAGCTTGATACCCAGGTGTGCGGCTGCGCCCATCAGACTCCTAAAGCGCCGGCGCGCTGTTGCTGCCAGGCGTTGATCTCGTCCACGCTCACTGCATCGCCATGATGCAGCGTCCAGTTAAGGGCGGCGATCACGTCGTCCGCGTCCTCCATGCCCACCGCGAGCCGGATCAGGCGATCGAACCCGTTGCGTTGCAACTGTTCGACCTTGGTGAAGTACTCCGACACCGTGCGGTGATGGTTCACCTTGGTGGCCAACCCGTCGAACGAGAGAGCATAACGGACGATCGCGCAGGTCGCCAACACGTCGGCCAGGTGCCTGGTGCGGTCCTCGTCGGCGTCTGTCACCCTGAACGACAGCAGCGATCCCGGCCGCGTGTAGTGCCTGGCGATGGCCGCGGCGTCGACGTGCGCCGGCAGCGAGGGATGGAAGACCTCGCTGACTTTCGGGTGAGCGGCGAGGAACGCGGCGACCTTCGACGCCGAGGCCGAGCGCCGCACGTGCGCCGCCTCGGCACCGTCGAACGCCGACAGGATGGCCGTGGCCCGCCGCCAGTCGAGAATGCCGCCGCGCATCGCCATCAGGTCCATCACGGCGTTGGCGAACTGCGAGTCGTTGGTGGCGATGTAACCCCACATGTCGCGGTCGTTGCCGCCCAGCGACTTGGTGCCGCTGGCTAGGATGATGTCGACGCCGTTCTGCAGCGGTGGCACCTTGAACGCCCACGGCGAGGCGATGGTGGTGTCGAGGACCAGCCGGATGCCGGGCGCCCGCTCTTTCGCCGCCGCCATCACCGCGCGGAGCAGGTCGAAGTCCTGGGCGCGTACCAACGGGTTGGTGAACGTCTCGGCAAACACAAAGCGGGTGGCCGGCGTGATGGCCGCCGCCAGCGCCGCGGCATCCCCATCGTCCACGACGGTGATCGACCCGCCGGTGCGGGCGGCCAGCCATTCCAGGTAGCTGCGCGTCTTGTTGTAGACCTGCCGCATGAGCACGGCGTGGCCGCCGGGTTCCATGAGCACGTCGAAGGCGAGCGCCGTCGCCTGCATGCCCGAATCGCAGACCAGCGCGCTTGTGGCGTGCTCCATCGCCTTCAGCTTGGTAATCAGCGCCGTCGTCGCCGTGGTCCCGTAGCGGGCGTAGAGGTGGGGCAGCTCCGACCAGCAGCCTTCGCTGGCGAACAGGAACGCGGCCTTGCCTTCCTGCCACTCCACCACCTGCGCCGAGCCGAGCAGGTCCAGTTGCACGGTCGGCTCGTCCGGATGGAGATACGGAATGCCCGTGCGCCGCGCGTGCGCATCGATCGCGTCATGGATCGATCGAGTCGCCTCGCCCATCCTGTCGAGAGGCGGACGCTGCGAAGGACATGAACCAGGGTCGAGCCAATCCGCGATCGCCGTCAATCCATCACCCCGAGGCAAAGGCGCTGCTCGACGCGAGCCAGGTGATCCACGGCCGCGGTGACGGCGGCAATCTGGGTGTCGGAACTGGCGGAAATCATGAAGGCAATGTGCACGCGATCCGCTTCACCGCGGGTCGCGCGATTCTGCACCGACAGCCCGTGCCGGCGGACCAGGCCCTCGAACTTGCGCTCGAGCCCCGGATGCGGCTGGCCGGTGATCCGCAGATAGTGCCGCCGCGGCGCCGGCAACACCGCCGAGCCGTCACGCGCCACCGCGAGCGTGCGGGGCACCGGCCAGCGGACCGAGTTGTCTTGCGCGAGGTCGATCAGGTCGCCGAGGATGGCCGTGGCCGTGGGCAAGGCGCCGGCGCCCTTGCCGAACAGGCTGAGGTCGCCGGACGACACGCAGCGCAGGTAGACCGCGTTGTATTCCTCTTCGACCGACGCCAGCAGGTGCCAGGTGGGGAGCAGCAGGGGCTCCACCGCCATGTCGAGCGCGCCGTTGATGCGCACGGCGCGCGCGATTTGCCGGATGCGGAAGCCCATCGACTCGGCGAGGTCGCAGTCGGCCGGATCGATGTCGCGGATGCCGCGGACCAGGAACCCGTCGGGACGCACCCACGCGCCGAAGGCGCGGTACGCGAGGATCGACAGCTTCGCCGCCGCGTCCTTGCCGTCGAGGTCCTCATCCGGCCGCGCCTCGGCAAACCCGAGCCGCTGCGCTTCCGCGACCGCCTCGGCCAGCGTGAGGTCGCCCTGCTCGAGCCGCGTCATCACGAAGTTGCAGGTCGCGTTGACGATGCCCCACAGGCTGTCCACTTCGTCGGCGCGATGACTGAGGTGCCGCACGATGGGAATGGCCGCCGCCGCGGCGGCTTCGCAGTAGAGGGGCGTCTCGGTGCGCTGCGCCAGCACGCCCAGCTCCGCGAGCTTCGACGCGAGCAGCGCCTTGTTGGCGGTGACCACGGGCTTGCCGGTGGCCAGCGCGGCACGGAGGATCGGCTCCACGGCCATGCCTCCAGCCACCTCCACCACGACGTCCACTTCGGGATCGCTCACCAGTTCGAGCGGCCGATCGCTGATCGGGATGCCGGCCGCACGTGGGCCACGGTCCTTGGTGACGTCGCGGACCGCGATCCGCGACACCCGGAACTTGACGCCGTAACGTTCGGCGACGGCTTCCCGCTGGCGCTCGATCATCTCGAGCACGCCGAGACCGACGGTGCCGCAACCGACCAGGCCGATGCGGATCTCGCGGACCGGCTCGACGCCGACGCCCTCGAAGCGCGGGCGCGCCGCCAGGCGCAACTCGCCGCCAAATGCCTGCGCGCCGCGCAAGACGTCGGCCAGCTTGTCCTGATCCGCGAGGAAGGCGTCGTGACCGAACACTGACTCCAGCTTCCACAACGACGAGTCGGCGCCCGCCGCCTGCAGCGCCCGGTGCAGTTCCACTTGCAAGGCCCACGGAAACAGCATGTCGCCGGGCACGCCGACGACAATGGTTTCCGCGCTCACCTGCTGGATGGCCTCGCGCACGGCCCGCGGATCCGACAGCCAGCCGCGGTCGATGGCTTCGCTCAGCATCAGGAAGGTCTTGACCGGAAACCGGTCCGCGAACCGCTGGCCGTGATGGTCGAGGTACTCAGCGACCGGCGGCCGATCCAGGCCGGGCAGCAGCTTGCCGAAGCGGGTGTCCAGCTCGTCGCGGCCGCGATAGGTGAGCATACCGAGCTGCCGCGCGCGGCTCATGCCGGTGGCAACGTCACCGTTGCGCAGCCCGTCGCGCACGAGCTCGCGCTGCAGGTGGCGGGTCGCGGTGCCCCAGCCATCCGGGCGCAGGCCGCCGGAAATCGCAATCAGCTTCGCACAGCGTTCCGCATGACGGGCAGCGAATGCGACACCGACCATGCCGCCAAGGCTGGCGCCCACCCAGGTCACCGGCGTGGAACAGCCGCAGCCGTCCAGCCACGCCGCCACCAGGTCCGCCAGGCCGGCGATCGAGAGGGATTCCATCGCACCCGGGTCGTCGAAGCCCTTCCACGTGGAGCCGTTGCCGGGCCACGACGGGCAGAGCACGGTGTGCTTCGCGGGATCGATCAGGTCGGGCGCGCAGAGCGACGGCCACCACGCCGCGCGCGCCTCGTCACCGTCGGATTGCCCATCCCCGAAGGGAAACGGCGACGCGGTGATGCCCCCGACGATGACCACGACTGGAGCGGTTCCGAGCTCGGGGCCGTAGACCCAGCCGCCCAGCTGCACGTCCTCGAGGGCGCGGCCTTCAATCGTGATGGAAAGGTGCTCGATGACCAGCCGGCGCGGACGCAGGTCGGTGGCCGCCAGGGTTGCCATCGCGGCATTGTGCCTCGAAAACGAGTTTGATACAAACGCATCCACATACGTGGATGTATGTCAACAGTCCGAGCGGGATTCGGCTACCGGCCCGACGGCTGCCGACCGAGGGATGATTGGGGTCAGGCCACGAAAAGCGCCCTTTTCTGGCGCTGGTCGGGCACGCACTCCAGAGTCAGCGAGCTAGGGGGTTAGAAAAGGGCGCTTTTCGTGGCCTGACCCCAAAACGCCCTTCTGGCTGCAGCACCAGCGCTCCTGTTGTCGCGAGCGTTCTCTAGTCCAGCAGGTCCCGGATGAGCGACACGATCACGTCGCTGCGCGTGTCGAGGATGATGAGATCGCGGCCCACGAAATACCGCGTGTAGTAGACCGGAATGCCGGGCAGCCGGCTGTTCCACGCCGCGGGAACCGGGACCAAATAGGCGCGCAGCCCTGGAGGCAGGGTGCCCTTTTCGCGCAACTGCTTGCTCAATCCTGGGGGGAGCGCTTCCCGCTTAGCCAGGCCGGGAGGGAGGTTCCCGCGAGTGACGTACTCGCGCACCACCCGCCGATGCCCATCCAGGTCGATGGTCACGACGATGTTCGCGTCGTTATCGCGCCCTTTGTTGTCTTTCTGGGCCTTAGCGGGCTTCTTGTTGCCCTGCTCGTCAGGGGCAGCCACGACAGTGGGTGCGGCGAAGCCGCCCAGCACCGACACGATCGCCGCCACCGCGCACGCGGCCTTCCACGGCCGCACCCGGGTCACTGGGTCCCCGCTGTGCCCTCGGGCTTGCCGGACGACACCGCCATCATGATCCCGATACCCACGGCGACAATGGCGCCAATTCCTATCCAGATCGGCGCGATGCTGCCGAGCACACCCGACTGCCACAGCGCCAAGCTGAGGCCGACAATCAGGATGAAGTAACCGACGAGGTACATATTGATGAATCGCATGATTCCTCCATCAGGGGAGCTATGCGAGACGCGTGCCAGCGCCATACTCGGCCGGAACCGCGGACACCATCGGTCGTGGCATGGCAAACCGGACAGGTGAACCGCGGTCCGCGGCGGGACGTCACACTGTTCGGCCCTCGTAATCCTCAGACGTGCTCGAAGCCGGGACCCCGCCCGGCCTAGAATCATCCGATCGGTAACCTCTGGAGGTGGTATGAAGCGAATTCCGGTAATGACCCTGCTGGCGGCGTGTCTCCTGGTATCCAGCGCCGCGATGGCGCAGGCCCCGCGTCCCCCCGCGACCTACGAGTCCACGATCGTCAACTCGTGGAAGAACGTGCACAACAAGATCCTGACGATGGCGAAAGACACGCAGTTCCCCGACGACAAGCTCGGATGGAAGCCGCATCCTGATTCGCGCAGCGTGCTCGACGAACTGCGCCACGTGACGATTGGCCTGGAGATGACCACCGCGGTGGCGAAGGGCGAGAAGTTCGACTTCGCGGCGCGCGAGAAGGCCGATGCGGGCAAGCCGAAGACCCGCGCGTCAATGGTGGCGGAGATGGAAGCGGCGATCGCCGCGTCGTTCCCGGTCGTGGAGGCGAAGCCGTCGCCGTCGTTGATTGGCTGGCTCGAACACCAGGGCGAGCACTACGGCAAGCTGGTGACCGCCTATCGCGTGAACGGCATCGTCCCGCCGGTGTCCCGGCCGAAATAGTTGCTTGTAGGGCACCCCTTAAAGGGGTGCCCTACTTAAAGCCCTACTTAAAGGGGTGCCCTACGAACTACGGCGCCACCGTGACCTTGACCATCGCGGTCGTAAAGCAGCACACCTCGCCGCCGCCGCCGCGTCCGGAATAGTCCTCGGCGTCCACGTGCAAGACGTATTCACCGGGCTGGCTGAACTTTGCCACCACGGTGGCCTTGCCGTTGAACACGGCATCGCCTTCGGTCTTCTCGAACACCGGCGGCGTCTTGTCGAACGTCACCGTGCCTGGTCCGCGGTACTTCGACCAGTGCAGAATCACGGCCGGCGGGGGATTGCGCCGCGGCGCATTCGATCCGCTCGAGTACTTCGCATCGTCGGTGGCCCACACCGGCAGCGAAAGTCCCGCCGACATGGTCGCCGTTCGCGAGATCGCCTTCGCCACCATGCCGATCGGTCCTTGAATCGTCGGCCCGGTCGGGTCGAAGCGAATCACCGGCGGCTTGTTGCCCACCGCGATGTCGGTCCACGGGTTCACTTCGTACGGCTCGTTGAGCCAGAACGGGACGTTCGCGGTCTGGCCGTTCGATGTGATCGACCAGATCAACCGCTGCTTCTTGTCGAACTCTTTCGGGACTGTGATGAGGAACACGCCGGTTTAGCGTCCGGGCAGGAAATGCGCGGGCTGGCCCAAATCCGGCCCACCCGGCTCCATGCGGTTGTTCGGCCCGATCGGCACGTCGATGACCTGGCCCGTGTTGCGATTCAGGTCGCCGATCAGGAGGCTGTGCGTGCCGTCGGCGTTGGTGAACCAGCCTTCATAGGCCGGTGTGACGTTCGCGCCCGCACGGCGAAACGGCTCGCTGATCTGCTGGGCGGCGACGGAGGAATCGGCGGTCGTGGACAGGGAGAGGACCCCCGCGCCCGCCAGGAGCGCGAGGGTCGACAGGAATCGATGCATGGCTATTACTGCACGACCTCGCTGGTCTGACGTGCCTTCTTCGCGTCAAGCCAGGCCTTGTACTCCGCGTCGGTGAGATAGACCACGTTCATCCAGGCGTGCGCCATTTCGTCCACCGTGCGATCGCCGTAGCCGACCCATTGATCGGGATCCGGATTGTTCGGGTTGGCCTTGGTGTTGTCGTACCACGCGCTGACCTGGATGATCGTGCCCTTCGGGAACGCCGGCGCCGCATCGTCGGCGCAAATGTAGTTGGTCATCCAGTTGAAGTTGAACTTGCCGACGTAGCTGACCACTTGGGTGCTGCCGTCGGGCAAGATCGCCTTCACTTCCATCGCCTTGCCGCGGAGGTGGAAGTGCGGCTGGAAGTTGGTGATCAGCGTGTTCTCCTTCAGCACCGTGGAGCCCTCGGTGTGCGAAATGGAGTTGGGCGCAATGTCGAGGAAGCCGCGCTTCTTGAGGCCGGTGAAGCCAATCAGGTAGCTGCGCTTGGTCGGCTCCTGGCCTTTCGGGTAGAGCCACAGCGCGATTTCGGAACCCGCGTCGATCTCTTCGCCGGACGGGTGCAGGTGCTGGTCCCACGACAGCTTCTCGCCAGGCATGATCATCTTGCCGGTGCCGGGCGTGAACAGGTCGTAGCCCTTGCCGATGGCCCACTCCATCAACTGTGGGCGGCGGTTGACCAGGTCTTCAGTGGTGGCCGCCGCGGCCGGGCCATTGGCGGTGCCGGTGTTGACCGACGCGACGTTGTCGGGACTCAGCACCTGGTAGGCGATCGAGTGGTGCAGCACCTTGCGCGCCTTCAGGTTGGTGGGGCGGATTTCGACCATCTTCACCCAGCGCGGCTCGGTGATCGGGATCTCGCTCATCGGGCGATACCAGACGTCCTGGCCCTTGGCCGGCATCTTGAACTCGGAGCTGCGCACGACGATGTCGGGAGCGCCGAAGCCGTCCTGCACGCCCTTCCACTCGTTGTCGGCGCGCATCTGCTTGGCCGGCGGCATGTCCTTGGGATCGCCCTGCGGCGCGCCCGCGTCCACCCACGCGACGATGGTGTCGATCTCGTTCTGCGAGAGCGACATGTCGTTCTTGAACTTCTGCACGCCGACGCTCTGGTCAATGTGCCAGGGCGGCATCTGCCGCGTCGCGACGCGGGTCTTGATCGAGCGCGCCTACGGACGGCTCTCCGCGAACGTGATTAGCGACATCGGCGCGATCGAATTCGGCTGATGGCATTCCTGGCACTTGTTCTGGAGAATTGGCGCGACGTCTTTGGAGAACGTCGGGGCCGCAGCCGTCTGGGCCGCAGCCGAAGCGGCAATCAGGATGATGCCGACGAGTGTTGCCGACAGGACGCTACACTGTCGAAATTCGTGACCAACCATTCGGGCCTCCCCCACAATAAGTGGGCGGATTCTGCCACAGAATTCGTCGTTTCAACCTCGTCTACTGCGGGTCTTGGTCGCCCAGCGGACCCGTCCCGCCCTTGTAATTGAAGTCCTGTAATTGCACGCGAATACCGTCCGGATCCGTGAAGTACAGCTCCTTGGTGTCCCCACGGAGACGGATGTTGGCCTTGATGCCGCGGCCGGTGAGTTGCTTCAGGACCGCGTCGGCGTCGAATTTGTCCATGCCGAAGCAGACGTGGTTGATGGATCCGGTGGTCGCCCCGGCCTGGGCCGGGTAGATGCCGAGAAAGCCGGCGCCGGCGCTCAGGTTGATGCCCGGGTCCTGCCGGGTCAGCAGCGGCATGCCGAACAGGCCCTGGTAGAAGTCCACGGACTTCTGGACGCTGGGTACGAAGATGCTGACGTGGTTCATCTGCGTGATGGCGCCGACCGGGCCGGCCTGCGCGGCGTGAGCCGTCGTCGCCGTGGCAGGTGCCGCGACGAGCACGGCGAGCGCGCCGAGCAACTCGCGCCGCGAGAGGCGGCCGTTTTCGTACTGCTGTAAGAGGCTGTCGAGATTCATCGTGGTCTCCGTGGGCGAGAACATAACATGGCCACAGAGACACCGAGACACAGAGAAGACCAATCACCAGAGTGCGAAGGCCGGCGCCCGGCGAACCCCTGCGTCAGTGGTCCTACAGCACGAATCGCTTGATGCCGTCCTTGAGAACGGGCCGGCCGAAGTTCAGGAGCAAGCCCGTCTTCAGGCCGGTCAGTCGCAGGTAAGTCAGCACTTGCGCGTCGAAGACGCGATCGTGCGCCGAGGCGCTCTTTACTTCGACGACCACTTGGCCTTGCACGATGAAGTCGGGCCGGTACTCGCCAAGCGTCTTGCCGCGATACGTCACCGCGAGCGGCCGCTCGCGTTCATACGGGAGCCGTTCATGCGCCATCTCGATGGCGAGGCCCGTCCGGTAGACGCTCTCCAGGAGCCCCGGTCCAAGAAAGCGATGCAGTTCGATGGCGCAGCCAATGATGCGCCGCGTCAGCGGGTCGAGTTGTTCATCCATGCCACCGTTCTGGCGCACGAGCCGTGCCGGCGCGGCTTGCTGGTGTTTCGACCCACGCCCGGTCATTGGGACGCAATTTCTGCAATGGGAACGTCGCCGACTGATGGCGAAAACTGCGCTGCCCTAATGACGGAGAGTCGGGAATCGGGGAGCCGGGAGTCGGAAGTCGGAAGTCGGTAGCCGGGAGCCGGGAGCCGGGAGTAAGAAGAATGTCTTCTCTGTGACTCTGTGTCTCTGTGGCAGTAATTCCTCAGAGAGCGCGCAGGGCGCGATCCAACCGTTGCAGGGCTTCAGTTACCATCTCGGCGCGCCCCCCGAAGGCGATGCGAATGTGCTGCGGGGCCTGGAAGAAGTGGCCGGGCACCACGATGGTGTCGTACTCGCGCACGAGCAGGTCCACCAACGGCCGCGTGTCGGCGACGCCGCGCACGCGGGGGAACGCCGTCGTGCCGGCCGCCGGCTCGAGCCACTCGAGCCGGGGATGCGGCTCCGCCATCTGCCGCACGCCCGACAAGTTCTCGGCCAGGATCTTCGTCGCCCGGGCGCGCAGGCGATCGATCGCCGCGAACGCCGCCACCGACAGCGCCTCGGCGACAAACGCGCCGGAGCCATCGATAATGTCGCGCACCGTCCGGATGCGCGCCGACACGTCGGGGGATGCCAGGATCCAGCCGCACCGCAAACCTGCCAGGCCGTAGGCCTTGGTCAGGCTGTTCGTCGTGACGAACGGTCCGTGATAGCGCGCGGCCGGCAACGGCAGCGGCGCGTCGGTGTGCTGCGCCTCCGCGTAGACCTCGTCCACCAGCACCATCGCGCCAATAGCGTCGGCCATCACCCCGACTTGCTCGAGCGCATCGCGTGTCGCGATGGCCCCGCTGGGATTGTGCGCGTTCGAGATCACGATCAGCCTGGTCGCCGGGGTCAGCGCCGTGCGGACCACGTACGGATCCAGCGCGAACCCATTCTGCCAGCTGCGCTCGAAGGGCACCACTTTGGCGCCGGCCGCCCGCGCCGCGGCCATCAGCGGGTCGTATCCCGGCGTCTCGATCAGCGCATCGTCTCCCGGCTCGAGCAGCGCCAGCAACGTCTGGAAGTTCGCGCCGGAAGCCCCGCTCGCAATGGTGACGTGGTCCGGCGTCAGGCCATATCGGAACGCGATGGCCTGGCGCAAGGGCGCGAAGCCCTCGTCGTTGGGGCCGGAGAGAGCAAACAGCTCTTTCGCCTGGAGGTTGCCGACCAGTTCCTCGGTCGTCACCGGCACCAGGCCGCTCGAGGCCAGGTCGTAGGTGACACGCGGGCGGGTCTTGGCCCAGCGCATGTAGGGAGCGTTGAGTCGGGCATTCATGATGTGAACGGCGCGCGTCAGGCGGTCCGCGACGAGATCCTCTTCCAATAGTAGAACGCCGGCACTCCCGCTGCCATCAGGGCCGCGCCGATCGCGGACTGGAGCGGGCTGACCCGGATCACGCTGTAGACGATGGCGATGGCGGCGAGCACGAACAGCGCCGGCGTCACGGGGTAGCCCCACGTGCGAAACGGCCGCGGCGCGTCCGGCATGGTCCGCCTGAACACGAACACCGAGGCGACGGTGAGGCCGAAGAAGATCCAATCCGCGAACACGACGTAGTCGAGCAGTTGCCCGTAGGTTCCGGTCAGCGTGAGCGCAATCGCCCAGGTGGATTGCAGCCCGATGGCCAGCGAGGGCGTCTGGTAGCGCGGATGGAGGCGGGCCACCTGCGGGAAGAACGCGCCGTCGGCCGCCATGGCGTAGTAGACGCGTGTCGGCGCCAGCACGCACAGGTTGAGAAAGCCAAACGTCGAGATCGCGATGGCCGCGGTCACGAAGCGGTCGCCGGCCGCCCCGAACAGCAGCCGCGCCGAGTCCGACGCCGGCGTGGTGGTGGCCGCCAACCCGCCCAGGCCGAGCGCTTTCAGATACGCGATGTTGATCGTGACGTAGACCAGCGCGACGATGGCCGTGCCCAGCAGCAGGCAGATCGGCAGGATGCGCTTGGGGTCCTTGATCTCTTCGGCGACGTAGTTCGCGTTCTGCCATCCGCCGTAGGCGAACACAATCGGGATGAGCGCCGCGCCAAACGCCGTGAGGCTCCCTTCGGAGCCGGGGGCGGCCACCTGTTGCGCCGCGTCAACGACCCCGCTGAACACGAGGCCCGCCACAATCAGCACGGTCAGCGCCGCGACCTTCAGCACCACGAAGACGTTGAGCAGGCGGCTGCCGGGGACGACGCCGAGGTAGTTGATGATCGACAGAAAGACGATGGCGCCAATCGCCACGGCTCGCACGCCGCCCGGCCCGATCAGCGCGGCGGCCTGCGGCTGGTCAGACACCAATCGCACGGCGTATTCCGCGAAGGTCATGGCCACCGCCGCCATCGCGCCGCTCTCGATCATGAACAGCAGCGCCCATCCGTAGAGAAAGGCGACCAGCGGGTGATACGCGTCGCGCAGGTAGACATATTGCCCGCCGACCGCCGGCGACATGGCGCCGAGTTCGGCGTAGGCGAGCGCGCCGATCAGGGCGATGGCGGCCCCGGCGACCCAGGCGCCGATCACGAGGGTGGAGGAGTCGAGCCGCTGCGCGACGATGTACGGATTGATGAAGATGCCGGAGCCGATGATGCCGCCGATGACGATCATCACGGCATCGAACGGCCCGAGCGCGCGCTTGAACGGTTGGGACACGGACGGGGGAGATTACCACGGTGTTGGCCACAGAGACACAGAGACACAGAGGGAAGACCAAGACTTGGGAAATGCTTCGCACTGTCGTTGGCCTGGTGTAAACCAAAGTTGGTTTTCTCTATGTCTCTGTGTCTCTGTGGCAATGTAAGGGTCCGTGAATTTCCACTGGCTGAACTGTCACGTCGGTTACGCGTGCCGTCACAGCGGCGCGTGCTGCACCTCGGGCTGGCCGATACCCGTCGAGCGCGATCGCGCCGCCGCCATTCGGGCGATCGTCGATGGTGGCGCGACGGCAGGGCGTGGGCGCCTCTGGCTGGTTCCTGCCAACGGGGCGCCCGAGGACGTCGCCGGCACCCTGGCGCTCAATGGTGAGGGCCACTGCGTGTGTCATGGACCCGCGGGGTGCGCGGTCTATCCCGCGCGGCCGAGCAGTTGCGCGCACTTTCCCTACGTCTGCCTGATCGATTTACGTGGCGTGCGCGTTACCCTGTCGCACTACTGTCCAGCCGCGGCGTCGATGCTGTTCGAACATAAAGGACCGATCGCGATCGTCGCAGGGCCGTCGCCGGTCCCGGGTGCCGACCCGCCGGAAGGGCTCGATGCGCGGGAATCACTGCCGCCGCTGCGGGCGCCCGGGCGGCTGATGTCGTTCGACGAGTTCTCGTCGTGGGAGCGGGAGCAAGTCGCGCGCGTGGATCCGTCGTTCCCCGGCCTCGACGACCTCGACCTCTTCGATCACGCGCGCGCCAGCGTGCCTGCGCCGCACACGTGGCCCGGGCGGCCTGGCGACCTGGAGAGGACCTGGCGTGCGTTGGTGCAGCCGGCCATTGCGCCATTTGCGCCGGTGATCCAACGCTACCTCGCGGCGAGGTTGTTCGGTTCGTGGGCGGCGTATCTCGGCGATGGCACCGGCGGCGTCCTGCGGTCGGTGCGCGTGGCGCGGGCCGTGCTGCAGGCGGAGATCATTCGGGCGTGCGGCCACGCCGGGCGCCGGCTCGACGCGGCGCTCTTGAAAGACGCGATCCGGCAGAGCGATTTGCTCCTCGTCCACTACGCCGATCCGCGGGTGTTATCATCCGGCACCGCGCCATGACACCGCTACGAATCGCCATTGCCTGCCTGGTTTGTGCCTCCGCAGGCCATGCTCAAGCCCCGCCGCCGGCCTTCGACACCATCGTCCGGCACGGCACCATTCTCGACGGCTCCGGCAACCCGCGCTTCGACGCCGACCTCGGCATCCGCCACGGCTTGATCGTGGCGATTGGTGATTTGGCCGCGGCGCGGGCGGCCACCGAGATCGAACTTCAGTTCCAAGGTGAGGATTGCCGAGACCGTGGCCATTGGGCAGAAGTCAGGGCTGATCCCGGTGGTCACGGCGGAAGGCGCGCGTTGTTGCGGACGGGTAACATGCCGAGCCGGCCGATGGCCAAGGGAGCAAGACGGCTCGCGGTGAAGGGCGTGTCGTCCGGATCGCGCGTCGTGATGGCGGTGTCGCAACGCGCGGGAGCGCGCCAGGCGACCGGCATGGTCACCATCGAGGCAGCCGACAAGACGCGGATGATGACCGCGGCCCGGCTCGGCGTGCTGCGGGCCGCCGACGGCTGGTCGAGCCTGACCGGCGTGGCCACGGTGCCGAACGGAGACGAGCGGGCGTTCACCGTAATCGTCGATCGCCGCGATCCCGCGGCGCCCGGTGTCGCCACCATCGTGGTGACGATCGACGGCGAGAAACCCTGGCGCGGAAGTCTGGCGCTCAACGAGGTATCAACCAAATGAGAACGTTCGCCATTGCCCTGTTGCTGACAGCGCTCGCAGCCTGCAACGCCGCACCGCCACAACCTGCCGTGTCGTCGCCACCACCGGCGCCGCCGGCGCCGGCGGCACTCAAGTCTCTCGACCCGGCCGACCTTGATGCGTTCATCGCCCGCACCGTGCAGGAGCAACGCGCGATTGGCGTCAACGTCGGCGTCATGCAGGAAGGGAAGGTCATCCTCGCCAAGGGCTACGGTCTCGCCAATACCGGCACCAAGACGCCGGTGACGCCCGAGACGTTGTTCGCCATCGGCTCGGTGACCAAGCAGTTCACCTGCTCGGTCGCGCTGCAGTTGGAAGAGGAAGGGAAGCTGTCCTTCAACGATCGTGTCTCGAAGTATGGCGACCTCTTCGGTCACGCCAACGAGATCACGCTGCGCGATCTCGGCAACCACGTGTCCGGCTACCGCGACTACTACCCGCTGGACTTCGTCGATCGACCCATGGCGACGGATTGGCCCGAAGAGAAGGTTCTCACCACCTTCACGACCAAGCCGCTCGATTTCCCGCCCGGCACGCGCTATTCGTACAGCAACACCGGCTACCTCCTCCTGGGTTACCTCGCCGCGAAGGTGGGCCACAAGCCGTTCGGCGAGTTGCTGCAGGAACGGCTCCTGGGGCCCCTTGGTTTGACGCACACTCGCTACGAGCCCACGCGCGGCGAACCGGGGCTGGCGGAGGGCTACACGCCCATCGGCCTCAGCGCGGCGGAGCCGTCGATTCCCGAGGGCAAGGGATGGATTGGCGCCGCGGGCGGCCTGTGGTCCACGCCGGAAGACCTGATGCAGTGGGACCTCGCGCTGATCGACGGCAAGGTGCTGAAGCCGGCGTCGTGGAAGTTCATGACGACGCCGCGAGCGCTGAGCGATGGGCGATCGAGCGCCTACGGATGCGGACAATCCCTCCGCGACCGCGGGCCGGTATTGGTGGTGTCGCACAGTGGCGGCGTCAGTGGCTTCGGCGCGCGCAACGCGTTCATTCCCGCCACGCGGTCGGCGGTGGTCGTGATGGCGAACGCGGACTGGGCCGCCGGCGTGCTCGACACCATCCAGGAGGCAGTGCTGGCGAAGTTGATGCCGGTGGCCGACGCGCCCAAGGTCAACGGGCCGCCGGCCAAGGACATGGCGCTCGAGATGTTGCGCCAGATTCGATCGGGCTCGATCGATCGCGCGTTGCTCAGTGACGAATACAGCGCCTTCCTCACCGCGGCGCGGCTGGCGATGATGTCGAAGTCGCTGATCGACGCCGGCGAGGTCAGCCAGGCCGAGGCCGGGCCGATCAGCGAACGCGGCGGGCTCGAGGTGTCCACGGTCCGCCTGCTGGCGGGAGCGACGCCGATTCGCACGTTGATGTACCGCGCGCCCGACGGCAAGATTGAAGAGTTCCTGTTCAACCGGCGATGACTGACACGGCGCGACACTTCGACCGGCGAGGAAATCCTGCTGGTGTCGTCATCCAGTAGCGTCCGGCTTCTTGAGCGCCGAAGCCTTGGCGAAGGCGGTTAGCCGGACCATGTGGAGGCGCCGTGGCTCTGGTCCTGTGGAAGGCCGGATCGGCTCGTGGCCAGCCGGCGACTCCGGCCGACGACCAGACTGCACTGCCAGCACACCGAGCAAGGACAGGAGATGCTGGGACATAAGTCGCGGTTGCTGTCGGGCCAGACCAGGTGGGCCGATGTCACCGTGGCGCTGTTGCCCAAGCAGAAAAAATGACACAGGTTCCGTTATTTGTCTTCAATCGCCACGGCCAGCTCGTGGGGCCGTTGTCCGTTCCGCGCGTCGACAAGGCCGACGCCGAGTGGGAGGACATCCTTACGCCCGAGCAGTTCGCGGTCGCGCGCGCGCACGGCACGGAACGGCCGTTCTGCGGCACCCTGCTGGACAACAAGCGCGCCGGTGTCTATTCCTGCATCTGCTGCGGGCTGCCGCTGTTCTCGTCGAACGCGAAGTTCGAGTCAGGGACCGGCTGGCCCAGTTTCTTCCAGCCGATTGCGGAAGAGAACGTCACGACCAAGTCGGATCGCAGCTACGGCATGCTGCGATCCGAGATCCTGTGCGCGCGGTGTGACTGCCATTTGGGGCACGTCTTCCCGGACGGCCCGAAGCCGACCGGCCAGCGGCACTGCGTGAACTCCGAGTCGCTGAAGTTCACCGGCGTGGACGCCCTCGCGACCCTCGCCGATCCCGCCGCGGACTTGTAGGGCACCCCTTCAGGGGTGCCGGTGTGCTATCCGAGAACAAGTTCTCAGTGTCCTCCGTGGCTAACGTACGTTCAGCGCAATGGCGGAGTGCTCTCCGGTGCGCGGCGATGGCGAGTGGCCTGTTCGTATGCGTACGCCAGCTTGATCAGCGTGGGCTCCGACCACGCTCTCCCGAAGAACGTGATGCCGGCAGGCAGTCGCGCGCCCCGCGTGTAGCCCATCGGCACCTGGATCGCCGGGAACCCCGTCGTCGGCGAGAAGAACTGGCTGTTGTCGCCGCCGGGCGTGTTGAGGTCGCCGATCAGCCGCGGCGGGTTGCTCCACGTCGGATACACCCACGCATCCAGCTTCTGCGCGTCCATGGTCCTGGTGACGGCGTCGCGCACCTGCTGGCGATACTGCGCGTCGGCCTTGCATTCCGGGGAGTCCGGGCCGTTCTCCGGCCCCTGCTCGCCCTGCTCGAGTTGCCGCCTGACGGTCGGGTGGAACTTGCCCGACTTCACGATCTCCGCCAGGTTCTTCACCGGTACGCGGTCGCCGTGTGACGCGAGGTAGCGATTGATGTCGTACTTGAACCCGCCGCACGGGCCCATGCCCTGCGGCCGCTTGATCTGATCGAGGCCATCGACGACGCCCGGGTCGATAATGGCGGCGCCCTGTGCCCGCAGGTCGTCCACGGCGCGCATGAACACCTGCACGATCTCGGGATCCGTGGACTCACGCTCGTAGGCGAATCGCAGGACGCCGATGCGCGCGCCCTTTAGCCCGTCACGAACGAGTGAGGCGGAGTAGTTCCGCGGCAGGTGGGCAGCGGCGGAAGCCGTGACGGGATCCGCCGGATCGCTCCCGACAACGACCTGGAACACCTTCACCGCGTCTTCAACCGTGCGCGCCATCGGGCCGGCGACGTCGGCGAGCAGGTTGAGCGGCATCACTCCGCCCCGGCTCGTCAGCCCCATCGTCGAGCGAATGCCGACCAGCGCCTGGTGCGATGACGGTCCGCGAATGGAGTTGCCGGTGTCGCTGCCCAGGCCGGCCGCGCCGAAGCTGGCGGCGACCGACGCCGCCGTGCCGCCGCTCGATCCGGCGGTGACGCGGTCGAGGGCATACGGGTTCTTCGTGTATCCGGGCAGGATCGAACTCAACGTCTCGTTTGGCGTGAACGCCCATTCCGCCATGTTCGACTTGGCGATCACGATGGCGCCGGCCGCCTTGATCCGCGCCACCTGGAAAGCGTCTTTGTTGGACACGAACCCGGCCAGCGATAGCGATCCGTTCGCGCTCTGCAGGCCGATGGTCTCGAAGTTGTCCTTCACGATGGTGGGCACGCAGTGGAGCGGCCCGGTGAGCCCGCCCTGGGCGAACCGCCGATCCAGGGCGTCGGCCTGGTTCAGCGCCTCCGGATTGGTGAGTACGACGGCGTTGATGGCGGGGCCGTTCTTGTCGAAGACGTCGATGCGCCGCAGATACTGCTCGACCAGCGCGCGGCAGGTGAGGCGCGTTGCCTGCAACGCAGAATGGATCTGGGCAATCGTGGCTTCGTGTACCTCGAACGCCGATGGCGTTTGACCAGACGGGAACGCCGTCGCCAACACCACCAGAACGAGTGCAATGAGTCGCTTGTTCACGGCGAAATGATAACGCCGATTCAGACAACCAGGGCCGCAGACTTGTCCGCCGAAGCGCGCAGCGCGAAGGTGGATGACGCCGCGACGCCGGCCCAAAACACAGCCACAGATTAGCGTCCTACGCGCTCTGTGAGCGCCACTCGACTCACG
>CAYHCX010000064.1:19058-22525 GCA_964355095.1 uncultured Acidobacterium sp. | reverse complement strand
TGTCGCCACGGCAGAGCGCACGACAAACCTGAAGGCTGTCGCCACGCTGGACAAACCTCAAGGTTTGTCCCCACAATGGATCCCATCATGCGAAGCGCATTCATCGTCAGTGCAGTACGTGTTCCCACCGGCAAATTTCTCGGCACGCTGAAGGACTTCACCGCCACCGAACTGGGCGCGATGGTGGTTCGCGAGGCGGTGTCGCGCGCGGGGATCGATCCCGCCATCGTGGACGAGTGCATCATGGGCAACGTCGTGTCGGGCGGCGTCGGGCAGGCGCCGGCACGGCAGGCGGCGCTCAGGGGCGGGCTGGCCGATCACGTGGCCGCGCTCACTATCAACAAAGTCTGCGGCTCCGGCCTCAAGGCCGTAATGCTCGCGCAGCAAGGCATCCAGACCGGCGACATCGACATTGCGGTGGCCGGCGGCATGGAGTCGATGAGCAATGCCCCCTACATCATCCCCAAGGTGCGCGAGGGCCTGCGCATGGGCAACGGGCAGGTGGTGGACCTGATGATTCACGACGGCCTGTGGTGCCCGTTTGAGAACTGGCACATGGGGAACGCCGGTGAAACGGTCGCGGATGCGTTCAAGGTGACCCGCGACCAGCAGGACGAGTACTCGGCCAACAGCCACAAGAAAGCCGCGGCCGCGCAGGCGGCCGGCAAGTTCGCCGCCGAGATCCTGACGGTGTCCATCGCCCAGAAGAAGGGCGATCCCGTGGTGTTCGCGGCGGATGAGTCGGTGCGCGCCGACACCACGGCCGATGTCCTTCGCAAGTTGAAGCCGGCATTCAAGAAAGACGGATCGGTCACCGCGGGTAACGCGCCGCCGGTGAACGACGGCGCCGCCGCCCTCGTGGTGATGGCCGAAGACAAGGTCGCCGCACTCGGGGCGAAACCCCTGGCCCGCATCGTCGCGCAGGCCACCAGCGGTCTCGCGCCAAAGATGCTGCTGATGACGCCCGTGGAAGCCACGCGCAAGGCTGTGAAGAAGGCCGGCTGGTCGATCAACGACATCGACCTGATGGAGTTGAACGAAGCGTTCGCGGTCCAGGCCGTCGCGGTGATGCAGGAACTGGGCATCGACCCGGCGAAGGTCAACGTGAACGGCGGCGCCGTGGCCCTTGGCCACCCCATCGGCGCCTCCGGCGCCCGCATCCTGACGACGCTGATTTATGCGTTGAAGGATCGCGGCCTGAAGCGCGGTGTCGCTACGCTGTGCCTGGGGGGCGGGAACGGCGTCGCGCTCGCCATCGAAGTGCTGTAACCAAGAGGAACGGTGGGCCGAGGATCAGGGTCTCCTTGATCACGGCCCACATGTTGTGACTCACGAAATTCGGCAGCCAATACCGCCGCGAGATCGCCTCGAAGACAAACGCGTTCGCGAAATAGAAGCGGCTGTTCAGCGGCCAGAGCGCCATCACCCCCAGCGGCGGGGTGTCGTCCGAGCCGAGCCAGTCAAACAGCACATGCGTGGACCAGGCCAGGGTCACGGCCAGGGCCAGCCGCGGGTTCGTGCCGCGGGTGTAGGCCAGCACCGCCAGGCCGGCAAGTACGGCGGCACCCAGGCTGTGGGTCTCTCGGTTATGCCCGCCCCACGCGAAATCGATGTCTGGCAGGACAGCCGCGCAGACGAGGGTGCTTAGGGTGCCTAGGGTGCCTGGGGTGCCTGGGGTGCCTAAGGTGCCTAGGGGAAGGGTGCCAAGGGTGCCGGGCCTCATGGCCAGGCCGACGATCAGGCCTCCAAGTGCGTGTCCGACCGGGCTGGGCATCCCCACACGGTACGAGCTTTTCGCGATACCGGTCAAACCGACGGGTGGCAGTCTCTGCGATCCGGCCTGAAAACAGGCGAAAGTGGTTATTTCCCCTAAAGTGTTGAAAATGAACCCAAAGCGGCGAATGGGTGCACGGATTTACGCTTGACTTTCGCTTGGCGCGTTTCTAGGATCAGTCCTGTCCCGAAAGGACCCAATTCACATGGCATTAGACGAACGACAGGAACGAATCAAAGCGCTCGACATCGCGGTGGGCCAGATCGAAAAGCAGTTCGGTAAGGGATCCATCATGCGGCTCGGCCAGAACAAGGCCGTCGGTCCGGTGGATGTGATCTCGACCGGCGCCCTCAGCATCGACTACGCGCTGGGCATCGGCGGCGTGCCTCGCGGACGCGTCATCGAAATCTTCGGGCCGGAATCGTCCGGCAAGACCACTCTGGCCTTGCAGGTCATTGCCGAGGCGCAGAAAACCGGCGGCCTGGCGGCCTTTGTGGACGCCGAACACGCACTCGACGCGGCCTACTCCAAGAAGCTGGGCGTCGACATCGACAACCTGCTGGTGTCGCAGCCCGACAACGGTGAGCAGGCACTCGAAATCGTCGAGGTCCTGATCCGGTCCAACAGCGTCGATGTCGTCGTGGTCGACTCGGTCGCCGCCCTGGTTCCCAAGGCCGAAATCGAAGGCGACATGGGCGAGGCGCAAATGGGCCTGCAGGCCCGCCTGATGTCGCAGGCACTGCGCAAGCTGACCGGCGCGGTATCGAAGTCGAAGACCTCGTTGATCTTCATCAACCAGTTGCGCGAGAAGATCGGCGTGATGTTCGGCAACCCCGAAACCACCACCGGCGGCCGCGCCCTCAAGTTCTACGCGTCGGTGCGCATCGACATCCGCCGCATTGGCGCCATCAAGGACGGCGACAACGTCGTCGGCGGGCGCACGCGCGTCAAGATCGTCAAGAACAAGATGGCGGCGCCGTTCCGCGAGGCCGAGTTCGACATCATGTACGGCGAGGGCGTGTCGCGCGAAGGCGACCTCATCGACATTGCCGTCGAGCACAAGATCATCGAGAAGAGCGGCGCCTGGTTCGCCTACGGCGGCGAGCGGCTCGGCCAGGGCCGCGAGAACGTCAAGACCTACCTCAAGGAACACATCGAGCTGCGCACCGTCATCGAAGAAAAAGTGCGCAAGGTGCTCGGTATGTCCCGCGAACCCGAGCCCGCGACCGTCGGAGCCTAACCCCTGGACACCTACCTGCTGCATCACGTCATCCAGCTGCGACGCCCGTGGCTGGACGACGTGATGGTCCTGGCCAGCGCGCTGGCGGCCGGCGGGTTCCTGTGGGTCGTCCTGGCCCTGATCGCCTCCGTGTTCCCCCGCTATCGGGCGGATGCCTGGCGCCTGCTGCTCTGCATCGGCTTCACGTTCGTCATCACCGACATCGTGATGAAGCCGATCTTCGATCGCCCGCGGCCTTACCAGGCCGACCCCACCATATCGATAATCGTTGGCAAGCCGGTCGCGACGTCGATGCCGTCCGGCCACGCCGGCAGGGCGGTCGCCGCATCCATCGCCGCGGCGCGCATGCTGCCGGGCGCCGGGTGGGGGTTGTGGCCGTTCGCGTTACTGGTGGGGATCTCGCGCGTCTACGTCGGCGTCCACTGGCCGACCGACGTCATGGTCGGCGCGGTC
>CAYHCX010000064.1:10131-18958 GCA_964355095.1 uncultured Acidobacterium sp. | reverse complement strand
CTCGCGCGTCTACGTCGGCGTCCACTGGCCGACCGACGTCATGGTCGGCGCGGTCCTAGGGCTGGGTTGCGCGTGGCTTGTCTTGGGAGGGCTGAGATTACCAACCTTCGTTGGCCGAAAGCCAGGCAAGGGCCTGCCAACCGAAGTTCGAATCGTTAGCTGAGGCCCACCTTCGCTAACGGTTTCTCGCGGGGTTTACCAACCGAAGCTCGCCGAAGGCGAGCGAAGGTTGGTGGCCAGGGAGGGAATTGAACCCCCGACACCACAATTTTCAGTCGTGTGCTCTACCAACTGAGCTACCTGGCCTCAGGAGAGACGCTGATTATATCGCGGCCCTTTTTCAGGGCGCAAGCTAACAGATCAGGCGTGGTGCCCGGCGCGAGGCCCTGGTTCGAATCGCCGGCGCGCTACGGCGCGACCGTCGTCATGTAGCGCGACGAGTTTTCCGACACGTGCCGGATGCTGGCCAGCAGGTGATCCACTTCGTCCGGCATGTTGTAGATGTGGGTCGCCGCCCGGACCGCATTCAACTTTCCGGTCGTCATCGTCCGGATGTAAATGCGGTCACGCGACAAAATGGCCTGCTGCACGTTGGCCATCGGGATGTCGCGCACGCTGAACAACGTCAGCCCGGCGGCGAAGGCAGGGTCTTCCGACGTCCACATCTTCACGCCAGGGATGGCCTTGAGCCCGGTGCGGAACCGCGTGCTGAGCGCCCGGATCCGGGCCTCGATGTTGGTCTTGCCGATCGCTCTCTGCAGCTCCACGGCGGCCGTCATGCCGAGCACCGACGGCACGTCGCGCTGGCCGACGGCTTCATACTTCTTCGCGCCGTCCTTCGGGTCTCCCGGCGGCCCCATCAGCGGCCAAATGCGGTCCTGCACCTCGCGCTTGATGTAGCAGACGCCCGTCCCGGTGCCGCACATCAGCCACTTCTGCCCCGCCGCCGCGTAGTGGTCCACGTTCAGGGCCTTCAGGTTCAGGTCCATCATCCCGAGCGGGTGGGCGCCGTCCACCGAGATCAATAGCCCGCGCCGATGCGCCAGGTCCGCCAGTTCCTTGACCGGCGTAACCAGGCCGGTCACGTAGGTGATGTGGCTGACCATGATGACCTTCGTGCGGGGGGTGATCGCCTTCTCATAAAGGCCGACGATCTGGTCGATGCTTTGGGGCGGCGACGGGATGTTGATGACCACCGGCTTGATGCCGACGCGCTTGGCCATGGTCGTGATGCAGCCGATGCCGCCGCCATGTTCGTGGCTGCAGTAGATCACCTCGTCGCCGGCCTTCCAGTCGAGGCCGTGCGTGAAGATGTTCATGCCCTCGGTGGTACTGCGGGTCAGGGCAATCTCGCCGGGCTCGGCGCCGACGAAGCCGGCGACCAGCGCCCGCACTTCATCGATCTCCTCGCGGCGGTAGTTGTTGGACGGGTTTTCCGCAATCTCGCGGAAGAAGCGCTCGTTGGCCTCGAGCACCACGCGCGGCACCGGACCTTCGGTGCCGTTGTTCATGAAGGTCATGCCGTCGAGGATGTTGAACTGGCTGCGGACCTTCCACCAGTACGCCTCGTCCAGGGGGCCGAACGGCTTGAGAGCGGCGGCCGACAGGGTCGGCGCAATGACCTGGCCGCCCTCCCAGGCGCCCAGAGCGGAGCCGGACCGCGCGATGGCCCCGGCGGCCACCACCCCACCCGAAAACCCACGAAGGAATCTTCGACGTGTAACCACGGCCACCTCCTGAAGTTCAGGCGGCACTGAAGTGCCGCCCTCCTGGTATTAGAAGTCGACGAGACGGGTGTACTTGACGACGAACGAGCGACCGAGCGTTTCGGCCACCGTGGAACTCAGCAGGTCGCGGCGATCGTTGAACACCACGAACAGGCCGGTGCCGCTGCGGGTCAGCATCGCAAGCCGGATGTTCGACGAGAACTGGCCGGTCTGGCCGTTGTACTGCAGCAACGCCGAGAGGTTGGTCAGGTTCGTGAACGAGTAGTTCGCCTTGATCGGCACCAGGTTGTTCACGAAATTGCCGTAGGGCAGCTTGATGTCCTGGTGGGTCCACCCAAGGCTAGCGGTCGCCCGCGGCGTGATGCGGTAGTCGCTGCTGAGCTCGACCGACTTGAAATCGCCGTCGTAGTAGTTCCCGACCCGGGCCCGGACCGTGCCCGTCACGCGCGCGCTCGGGTTATGGAGGTACTCGAGCGCGTGCTGCCACCAGTCGTACTGGCCGGCCGGAATCATCACGCGGTTGCCGTCGCGGTTGTAGACCTGGAACGCGGTCAGCGGATTGTCGTTGGCGTAGTCGGAGAACCACCCGAAGCGGCCGCCCTGTTTCGGTTGAATCTCGAACGGGTGGAGGTGCCAGGCTTCGCTCTGTAGATTGCCGTCGAAGTCGTAGTACGAGTTGTACGTCACGTGCGGCGCAATGCGCCGGATCCACTGGATCTTCTTGGGCTGCGGCTGGAAGAACGCGCGGAACTCGGGCCGGCGGTAGCCGCGGCGCGGCAGGAAGCCGACCTCGGGATTGAAGGTCTTGCCGACCTGTGAGAAGCCCGCCGAGATCTGCCACAGGCTGTTGGTGAAGTTGTAGAACGCCCGCCCGGCGTAGTCGCTGCCGTTGGCGGCCGCGGCGCCGCCGGAATCGGTGCGCGCCAGGAAGCCAGACAGGCGCTGGCTGGACGACAGCTGGATGTTCGCGTCCAGGCCGTAAGCGCGGTTGTGATCGTCGGCGGGCGCATAGCTGCCGGTGCCCTGCCGGTTCACGAAGATGGCGCCGTAGCTGGAACGCCCGACCTCGCGCTGGAGGCGCAACACGCTGAAGTTGTTGGCCTGGCCCACAATCTGGGTGCCGGCGGCGTTTTCCGCTTCGTCGGTCTGGATGTTCAGCACGCCGACGTTCCAGCCGCCGACCTTGCCGCTCAGGCGCCCGCCGACTTCAATATCAAGCGGCACACCCGCCGATGACAGGCCGATCTTCCGCGAGAAGAACAGGTCGATGTTCTGCGGGTTGCCGAACTGGAAGGTCGAGGCGTTCTCGAGGAAGAACGGCCGCTTCTCCGGGAAGAACAAGTCGAAGCGCGTCAGGTTGACCTGCTCTTCGTCCACTTCCACCTGCGCGAAATCGGTGTTCACCGTGGCGTCCAACGTCAGGTTGGGACGGATGCCCCATTTCGCGTCGAGGCCGACGTTCCACTTGCCGTCCAGTTGCGTGTCCTTGGGCAGCGTGTAGTCCTTGTTCGCCGAGGCCAGGGCATACGGGATCAGCTTGATGTCGCGACGCGCCGGCAGGTCGAGGCCGGTCATCTTGGCCGCCATTGACACGCGGTAAATGTCGAAGCCGCGCGGGATCGGCGCCAGGTAGACCTGTTCGTTCTTGTGACGAATGTTCCGCATCACGTTGAAGCCCCAGGTCTGGTTGGTGCCCGTCTGATAGCGCAACGTCTTGAGCGGAATGGCGATTTCCGCCTCCCATCCGCGATCCGTGATCTGGCTCTTCACGTTCCAGTCGCCGTCCCAGTTGGGGTTGAACGCGCTGATGCCGCCACGCTGGGTACCGCCGGCGCCGCCGCCACCGACCGACACGCCGCTGCTCTGCCCTTCGCGCGCCACCTGGCCGTCGTATTCAATACCGAGCGGGTTGGTGCCGAACACGAACGCGTTCTGGTTGTCGTTGAAGGTGTCGAGCGCGATGACGACCGAGTCGGTCTCGCTTAGCGACGCATCGCGCCGCGCCTGCGACACGATGATCTTCGACGGATCGCTGTCGAACGCGATCACGCTGATGTACATGTTGCCCTTGCCGACGATGACGCGAACTTCGGTCGTCTCGCTGGCGGGCGCCCCTTCGATGGGGTCCTGTTGGGTAAAGGTGCTGTACGGCTGTACGGTTTGCCACACCGCTTCGTTCACTTTACCGTCGATCACCGGTGCGTCGGCGGAGTCAGCCAGCTTGCCGACCGCGAATGTCGGGGGTGCGGGCTGTTGCGCGAAGGTGGGGGTGGAAGCAAGAACGGCTGAGATCAGGGCGGCAAGCCGTAAAAAACACGTGTGCCGGAAATTGAGTTTACACATCGTTATTTATAGTGGTGGTGTTATGACGAAAACCAATGCAGTGTACGCTAAGCCCACTGGCATGACAATAGGGTGACGCCATGAGTGCAGCGATCACGCGACTGCTTCTTGTCTCTGGATGTATCTGCGCCGCCGCTGTGGCGGCCGCGCAGTCGCCCCCGCAGTTATCCAAGGACCAACGCACGCTGCTCCAGGCCATCGTCCTCGCGGTGGACGCCGCAGCCGACCAGCCGGCCGTCAACGACCGCACCTGGCCCATACACGTGATGCGGGCCTCCGACGGCTCGCACTACGTCGCGTTTTCCGTGGAGCCGGAAGGAGCGCTGAGACTACCCACCGGTCCGGTGATGCTGTACGTCCGGCTCGCGACCGCCACGCCCGGCGTCGCCACCACGATGACGGAGCGATCGGTCATTCGCGACTGGCTCGTCGGACGCCGGGTCGATCCGCGCATGCTGCCCGGCCGCGGCATCGCCATCGGCGAAATGCCCGCGTTTGGCGCCGGCGCCATCGCCGTCCGCGGATCGACGCCCTCTAGCGGATCCACCGATCTCAAGCTCATGGCCCTGGAGCGCGAACGCGCCCGCCAAGAGAACGAAGATCGCGAGAAGCAGCGCCGCGCCGAGCTCGAAGGCAAGGCGGCGGGGTTGCGCGAGCTGCTGCCGTTCGAGGACTTCGACCTGGCGTCGGTGTCGAGGGCCGGCGATGGCGCGCGGCAGATCAGCCGGTCCTTCACGGCCGGCCCCGGCAAGTTCGATCTCTTCATCGGCTGGGCGGACCCGGCCGCACCAAAGCCGGCGGCGACGATCCACGTGCTCAGGCGTTCCCTGAGCTTGCCACCCGCGACGGCTGCGGCGCTGGAGGTCAGCAGCGTGATCATCGCCGACAACGTCACGGCCCGCGCCGAACCGTATTCGCCCGCCGAGCAGGCAGCGCATCCCTACGCGCTGGGTCCGACCGAGATCACACCCGCGCGCGATGCGGAGTTCACGCCCAACGAGCGGCTGGCGGTGGCCCTCCAGATCATCAACCCGAGGCCGTCGGCGACCGGCAAGCCCGACGTCTCGGTGGCGTTCCGGATCGTCCGCGTCGACGGCGAGCGCGAGACGCCCGTCGCCTCGCTCACGCCCCAGACCTACACCGAGCAGTCGATGCCGACCGACTTCGACCTGCGCCTCGGACATCCTCTGTTCGCCGCGGTGTCGGCACCGCTCGCCACGGTGCCACGAGGCAGCTATCGCCTCCACGTCCTGGTGAACGATCGGGTCGCAGGCACGGCGCGCACGGCCGAGGCCGGCTTCACCGTGGTGGGCACGCGGCTGACGCTGCTGGCCGAGGCGCCATCGCTCGGCCGGGCGTTTCGCCGCGCGGACACCCTGGTGCCGGTGATGCTGCAGCCGATCATCGCGGCGCTGACGCCGCCCTCGCCCTCGCCGCCGCTGAGCCGCGCGCTCGCCGTGGCGCGGGCCGGGAAGTTGCTCGACCTGCTGGTCGAAGAACCCGTGCCGGCAGATGAGTCTGGAGTCCGGGCGGCGCTGACCGGGTTGGCCCTCTACTCGGTGGGTGACGCCTCGTCGGCATTGACGTTCCAGCGCGCCCTGCAGCTGGCGTCGGCGCCGGCGCCGACGCAGTGGCTGATCGGCGCGGCTCGGGCAGCTCAAGGCCGCGATGCCGAGGCCATCACGGCCTGGCAGACGGCGCTCGACGCGGGCCTCACCCGCTCAGTGGTGGCTCCGCTTCTGGCCGAGGCCTACCTCCGACGAGGGGACGGTGTCCGGGCCGAGGCCATCGTGGCCGCCGGTCTCGGCGAGGCGGTCGATGCCGCGGCGCGGTTCCGCGCGGCGGCAGCCGCGCACATTGCCGCGGGCAAGGATCTCGAGGCGATCACGCTGCTCACTGAGCGGTTGGCCCAGGCGCCGACCGACGCCGACGCGCAGTGGTTGCTGCTGCACGCCCTCTACGCCAGCATCGTGCATGGCTCCGGCGGCGAAGATGTTCAGCGCTTCATCACCGCCGCCCGGGCCTATCAGGGAGACCACCAGGCGCTGGTGGCCGAATGGCTTCAGGCCGTGGGCCGGCCATAGCGTCAGTCCTTCCGAGGCTTGACCGGGGGCGCTACCTTGCCGGGCGTCTTGATGGCATACGCTTTCCGCGATGACGCCGTCACGCCTGGCCTCGATACGGTGACCGCGAGTTCGCGCCGGCGCTTCGCCTGATCCGGATTGGTCGAGTAGAACCCGAGCACGTAGTAGTCGCTGGTTTCGGCGTCGATACGCTTGAACGCGGTCTGGAAATCGTTGTCATTGACCACCGCAAATCCGCCGGTCTCCTCGGCAATGTAGCGCAGCGACGACTGCGTCTTCTGCAGGAACGTGCGCCACTCGCTTTGATCGAGGTACTGCCCGGCATCGACGACGCCCGCCAGCCCGCGCGGATCCACGGTGAAGATGGTGGCGTTGGCCCGGTTGGCCGACAGCGTGAGCTCGCGCATGTACGAATACAAATCGACGTCGGCAGTGATCGCGCCCATGCGGTAGTACGGATTCTCGGTATCCTGCAGGAAGCGGGTCGGCTCGGCAAAGCGGCCGCCCTGGATGCGGTCGCTCGAATTGCGCCCCTCGGCATACGGATCGAAGTCGTAGCCGGTGCTGATGTAGATGATAGCCTTGCGGCGGTTGCGCACTTCGTCGAGCGACGACACCATATTGTACATGGTCTGAAACGCGACCTGCGCGCGATAGCGAATATCACCGGGACCCTGCGACGTATCGAGCATTTTGAAGATCTCGCCTGCCGTCGTCTGTGATCCGCGGATCTTTGCGACCGATTCGACGATCATCCGGCGGTCGGTGGTCGGCGCCACCTCGAGGTAGGACGGCCCGCTTGACACCATGCCCACCAGGTCGCCATCGTGCATCAGCGTCTCGGATAGCTGAGTGACCAGCCGGCGAACATGCGGGGTGTACTCCGGTTCGAAATGCAGGTCGTCGACGAAAATCAGCAGGACGCGGCCCGACCCCTGGTCGGCCGGTCGCCGTTGCTGTGGCATGACGATCCCCTCGGGTACTGACGCGGCTGACGGGGGCTCGAGGAGATTGAACACCCGGCCGCCGTGGACGAGCACGAACGACGCGACCGACTGCGGCGTGCCGTCTTCGCTGATGTTGAACTCATCCTTGGTGAGGTTGGCGACGAAGCGCCCGTCACCATCACGGGGGATGACGTCGGTCGTCACCAGCGTGACTCCCGCGCGAAAGGTTGGCGGCGCCTGTTGGTCGGAGGATCCGCCGGCAACCACGGCCCAGGCGGCCAGTGCAAGGGTGGCGGCGAAAGTTCGCATGGCCATTAGTATAATCCTCCCATGACCATCTCGCGCCGCCACGCCCTCGGTGTCCTGGCTGCCGCTGGCGCCAGTGCTCTCGTCGACCCAGGCCCCATCCTGGCGCAAATGGCTGCCGCCGTGCCCTGCGCGGAGCCGGCGCAGGCAGGCACGCTGATTGGCACGCTGCCCCTGTTCCGTGACCGGTCCCAGGCGCAGCTCTTCGGCGCCAAGTATGGCGCCGGGCTCGATGCCCGCCTCGTCACCGACCTGTCGCTGCTCGAGCCCGGCAAGCTGATCACCGCCAACGAGCTGGCCTACATCCGGACCGGAATTCCTGCCGCGGCGGCCGCTCATACCGGCCCCTGGACCATCGAGACCACCGGCCTCCTTGGCAAGGACGGCCTGCTCGACCTCGACGCGATCCAGAAGCAGGCACGGCCCATGGGGCCGCACCTGTTCGAGTGCGCCGGCAACGCGAATCCCTCGAACTTCGGCCTGATGAGCGTGGCCGAATGGGACGGCATCCCGTTCGCGGATGTCGTGTCACGCCTGAAGCCGACCACCGACGCGACCGCGGTGCTGGTGAGCGGCTTCGACCACATCGGCCAGGTTTCGCGGCGCTCCATCGTCGGCGGCAGCTGGGTGTTTCCGCTGTCGTCGCTCGACCGGCTGGGCGCCCATCTGGCCGTCCGCATGAACGGCGAGCCGCTGCCCGCCGATCACGGCAAACCCGTGCGCCTGGTCGTGCCCGGCTGGTACGGCTGCGCCTGGATCAAGTGGGTCAACGAAATTCGCCTGGTCGGCCCGGACGAGCCGGCGACGACACAGATGGTGGAGTTTGCGAACCGGACGCACCAGGCCGAGCCATACAGGTTGGCGAATGACTACACGCCGGCCGACATCCAGACCGCGGCCACGCCCGTCCGCGTGGAGAAACGTCGCACGGCCTCAGGCATCGAGTACCGCATCGTCGGGATCCTGTGGGGTGGCACCAAGCCGGTCGACCGCCTCGCCATCCGAATTCAAGCCGCAAGCCCCAAGCCCCAAGCCAACTTCGACAGGAGTGCCGAGTTCCGGCCGTTCTCCGTGTGCCCGACGCCGAAGACGCACACGATGTGGTCGCTGTGGGAGTATCGGTGGAAACCCACCGCCCCGGGAACCTACGACATCGCGTTGCGCGTCGCCGACGCGTCGATCCCCCAGCGCCGGCTCGAAACCGGCTACTACATGCGGCAGGTCAAGATCGAAGAGGTTTAACCACGAAGGACGCGACGACCACGAAGAACCAATTAGATTCTTCGAGTGCTTAGCGTGCTTTGTGGTTGCTATTTGACGGCTGCGCGCGCCTCGGTAATTTCCGGCAGGCCGGGGTCGGCGAGACGATAGTTGGCGAGGAAGCGCTTGTAGGTCGCTCGCGCATTCCTGATGTCGCCAG
>CAYHCX010000064.1:0-10031 GCA_964355095.1 uncultured Acidobacterium sp. | reverse complement strand
CGATAGTTGGCGAGGAAGCGCTTGTAGGTCGCTCGCGCATTCCTGATGTCGCCAGAATTCCGATACGCGCTGGCAAGCCTCGAACTACGTGCCCAGTGAGCTGCGAAGGCCCGCTTGCCACTCTGGCCCAAGCCCCAAGTCCCAAGCCGCGTTTCAAGCCCCAAGCCCCCCGTACAAACGAAAGGCCTGGAGTTTGGGGGCATCTGCCCCCAAGCCCCAGGCCCCAAGCCTTAAGCCGTTCGTTAGAACGACAAGCGGAACATCAGCTGGGTCAGGCGCATAAAGCCCGACTGCGAGCGGATCTGGCCGAACGTCGAGCTGTTCAGCGTGCTGATCGGGCCACGCACCTTGACCGTGTTGGTCAGGTTCTGCACCTCGAGCCGCACTTCGCCACGCACGCGGCCCGGGAAGCGGACGGCCTTGTTGGCCACGAAGTCCCAGTTGTTGCGCGCCGGGGTGCGAACGCTGCCATCCGTGCGGGGCGAGGTGCCCAGCGTGTAGATGGCCGGCGCCGCGTAGGCCGCGCGGTTGAGCCAGAGACCGGTGCCGCACTCCTCACCCGAGACGCAGCCCGCGTTCAGCGGCGGGGCGATGCGGTCGTAGTCGGAGCCGGAGGTCGCCTGCTCGGAACCCGTCAGGTTCACGCGCTGCATGCGCGTGAAGATGTTGGTGTTGTTGCTGGTCGCAATCGAGATCGGGAAGCCCGACTCGATGGAGAGGATCGACGAGAAAGTCCAGTCACCGAGCAGGTGCGCGGCCATACCGCTGGTTGCCCATCGCTTGCCCTCGCCGAACGGCAGTTCGACGATTGGCGAGATCGTGATCTTGTGCGGCACGTCGAGAATGCCAATCGAGTATTCCGGGTCGAGGTTGTTGGCGTCGAGCGCCTCGGTGGTGCTCCGCGAGAAGAAGTTGCTCTCGCCGAACTGGTTGTCCTCGAGGTGGCTGTAGGTGTAGTTCATGCGGGCGCCCCAGCCGTTCTTGACGCGCTTCTCGAACTTCAGCACCGCCGCGTTGTACTGGCTCTTGCCGAGGGTCGACTGGCGCATCAGGATGTCGTTGAACTGCGGGAACGGCCGCAGCAGTTCGCGACGCTGAATCGTCGGGCTGGTGACGCTCTTGCCCTGGCCGGCGGGCAACCCGAAGAACGGGTTGGGAACCTGCTCGAGCAGCGCCGAGCCGAGCGAGAGGTACTGCACCGGCACCTGGTTGATGTTGAGGATGCCGTCGTTCGATCCGCCGAGGCCGAGGTCACGCCCCGTGGCCCCGACGTACTCGAAGCCGACGGCGATGCCGCCACCAAGCTCGCGCGAGACATCCACCGAGTACTGCTGGATGTAAGGCGACCTCTTGTCCTGATCGATGAACTCGATCTGCGAGCCGACGCCGGTCAAGGCGCCCAGGGTGTTACCGACCGGCTTCGACACGCCGCCGGGGAAGGGATTGTCGACCGTCACCGTCGGCTGGAACTGTCCCTGCGAGATGAACGTGTTCTGGCTGAAGCCGATCTGGCCGTAGTTCGCGCTGCCGACGCCCTGGTAGTTCCACGGCGCCCAGTAGACGCCGTAGCCCGCGCGCACGACGGTCTTCGGATTAAAGGAGTAGACCAGGCCGAGGCGCGGCGAGACCTTCAGGGCGACGGGGTTGCCCTGATAGGTATTGGCACCGTTCTGGCCGGCATAGACCAGACCGCCGCGGACCGGCTGGCCGTTTACCGAGACCGCGCCCAATGCGCCACCCGGGTTCAGCGTGCGATCGAACGCGACCGTGAAGCCGTCGTTCTCTTCCATCAGGCCGGTCTCGCTTTCGAGACGCACGCCGTAGTTGAGGGTCAGCTTCGGGCCGACGCGCCAGTCGTCCTGGGCGTAGGCGCCGAAGTAATGCACGAACGCGTTGAAGGGGCTCGACACGCCCATGCGGCTCTGGTTGCCCGAATCGCCCGAGGGGTGACCGAGCAGCAGGCTGGCCAAGGCGTTTCCAGACGGGGTCGCGCCGTTCACGCCGTTCGAGAGCGGGTTGGCCGAGGTGTAGTAGCGGTCGAAGTTCAGGACGCCGGCACCGCCCGAGAACGACTGCGTCTCATTGCCGATCGTGCGGTAATCGGCGCCAATCTTGACGGTGTGGCTGCCGAGCAACTTCGACACCGCACCGTTGGCGCCCCACGAGTACCAGTTACGAGGCGTCGGGTCGATCGCGCCCTGGCTGTCGTAGTCCGTCACGTTGATGATGGGGTACTTCTTGATCTGCGTCTGGCCGAGGAAGGTCGAGCTGAATCCCAGCGACGACGGGTCGTAGTCCACCGCCAGCGTGTCGTCGTCGAGGAACCGCGTCCAGCCATAGCGGAGTGTGACCACCGTGTTGTTGCTGGGCAACCACGTATTGTTGAGCGCCACCATCTGCACGCGCCGCGCCAGCAGGTAGTCGTTGGGGTCGATGGCATTGTGCTCGCCGGGGGTCCAGTAGTCCGAACACGGCTCGTCGGTCTTGTTGTAGAGATAGAAACCCGACAGCGACAGCTTGTCGTTGATCCGATGATCGACCTTGCCGGTATACATCATGGCGTAGTCTTTCACCTGGGCGTCGGTCGCGTAGTTGGCGCTGCCGTCGCTCACGTCGCGCTGCGGCGTCGGATAGGACGCCACCAGGTTCCTGCCCACCGGGTTGATGCGGTTGGCGGGAATGACGTTGCCGGGGAACGCCGTGCGGCCCGTGCCGTCGGCACTGCCTGTCAGCGGGTCGTAGACCACGACGAGGCGGCCGGCCGAATCGAAGCTCTGCGAGAAGTCGCCGTTGCGTTCGCGGCTGCTCGGCCAGCGGAGCGAACCGTTACGGGTGGTGTTCGACGTGTAGCCTTCCTGGCCGTACCAGAAGAAGGTGCGGTTCTTCAGGATCGGACCACCGAAGCCGCCGCCACCGAGCATGTACTTGATGTCGGGCAAGGGCTGCCCCGCCAGCTTCGAGAAGAAGCCGTTGGCCGCGCCCCACTTGGGACGAGTCTGGTAGAAGCCGCTGCCGTGGAAGTCGTTGCCGCCAGACTTGGTGGCGACGTTGAACGTGCCGCCACCGGTACGGCCGGTTTCGGCGTCGTACTGATGCACCTGCACGTTGACGCCTTCGAGGGCCTCCATCGTCGGGTTGGCCGACGCGCGGTTGCGCATGTCGGTCACCGGGACGCCGTCAATCAGGTAGTTGTTCGCGCGGCGCGCGCCGCCGCCGAGCGACAGCAGCGAGGCGTTGGTTTGGTCCTGCTGGCGGTTGAACTGCGCGTCGCCCGAGGCCACAACGGTGGGAATGGTCACCGCGAAGAGGAAGGCCGACCGGCCGCCGCTGGGCAGCGAAGCCAACTGGGCCGAGTCGATGACACCGCCAGTGGAGGCGTTGGAGGTGTCGATCAGCGGCGCTTCACCGGTCACGGTGATGGTCTCCTGCAACTGGCCGACATCGAGCTTGATGTCCATCGTCACGAACTGCTGCGTGGCGACGCGGATACCTTTGTTCTCGAAAGTCTTGAAGCCGGTCAGCTCCGCCTTCAGGGTGTAGACGCCCGGGGGCACCGCCGAGAAGTTGTAGCCGCCCTGCTCGTTCGACACGGCGTCACGCGACGCGCCGTTCGATTCGTTGATGAGTGTGACCGTCACGCCCGGGACGATACCGCCCGAGTCGCTCACCACTCCACGCACACCACCCGTGAACGTCTGCGCCCACGCCGTGCTCGCAACCAGTGGAACCATCAGCAGTACCAGCAGGCACCACCGCGACAAAGAATTACTCATACTCGCTTTCCTCCAAATCGAAGAAGTCCGCAGCCGACCGCACCCGGCGTCACAGACACAACGCAACCGCAGAGACCAAGCCAGACCACCGAGCGAACCCTCTTCTGACCCTTTTCTAACAATGATGCGGGAGTGTAGGTCACGAAGCTTCGTGTTTGCAAGCGTTGTAAGCATGGGGACGCGCAATTGGTATTTCGCTACGAAATTTTGGATCGGTCCAGGTCGGTGACGGCCCCGGTGCTCGCCGTCGATACCTGGCGGGCATACTTTGCCAGCACGCCGCGGGTGTACCGCGGCTTCCGCGGACGCCACGCCCTGCGCCGCGCCCGCCACTCCTTGTCGGTGATGTCGATGTTCAGGCTGCGCGTTTTGGCATCGATGGTGACCTGGTCGCCGTTCTTCACGAGGGCCAGCGGCCCGCCCACAAACGCCTCCGGCGTGATGTGACCGACGACGAACCCGTGCGTGCCGCCGCTGAAGCGGCCATCCGTGATCAGCGCGACGTCGGCGCCCAGGCCGCGCCCCATGATGGCGCTGGTCGGCGACAGCATCTCGCGCATGCCGGGGCCCCCTTGCGGCCCCTCGTAGCGGATCACCACCACGTCGCCCTTCTTGATCTTGCCGGCCAGGATCGCCGCCAGCGCCGCCTCTTCGCGGTCGTAGACGCGGGCGCGGCCGCTGAAGCGCTCGCCTTCCTTACCGCTGATCTTCGCCATCGCGCCGTCGGGCGCGAGGTTGCCGCGCAGCACGACGAGGTGACTGTTCTTCTTGATCGGATCGGTCACGTCGCGCACGACCAGCTGCCCGCCGGGATAATCCGCGGTGCCGCGCAGGTTCTCGGCGAGGGTGCGGCCGGTGACCGTCATCGCCTTGCCGTGCAGCAGGCCGGCGTCGAGCAGGCGCTTCAGCAGCGGCGTCAGGCCGCCGATCTTGACCAGCTCCGCCATCACGAACTTGCCGCTCGGCTTGAGGTCGGCCAGCACCGGCACACGCTTGCCGATGCGCGTGAAGTCGTCGAGCGTCACCTTGACTTCCGCGGCGTGCGCAATCGCCAGCAGGTGCAGCACCGCGTTGGTCGAGCCGCCGAGCGCGATCACGGTGGTGATGGCGTTCTCGAACGCCTGGCGGGTCAGGATGTCGCGCGGCCGGAGGTTCGCCTGCACCAGCTTGACGACCGCCGCGCCCGCGCTCGCGCAGTCGCGCTTCTTGTCGTCGGAGATCGCCGCCTGCGCCGAGCTGTTGGGCAGGCTCAGGCCGAGCGCTTCAATGGCCGAGGCCATCGTGTTGGCGGTGTACATCCCGCCGCACGAGCCGGCGCCGGGGCACGCGTGCTGTTCGAGGTCCGCCAGCGCCGCGTCCGACAGCGTGCCCGCCGCGTGCTGCCCCACCGCTTCGAACACCGAGACGATGTCCACGGGACGGTTCTGGAAGATGCCGGGGAGGATGGTGCCGCCGTAGACGAACACCGAGGGACGGTTCAGCCGCGCCATGGCGATCACGCACCCCGGCATGTTCTTGTCGCAGCCGCCAATGGCGACCAGCCCGTCCAGGCCCTCGGCGCCCATCACGACTTCGATCGAATCGGCGATCACCTCCCGCGACACCAGCGAGTACTTCATGCCCTCGGTGCCCATCGAGATGCCGTCCGACACGGTGATGGTGTTAAAGATCGACGGCTTGCCGCCCGCGCCGCTCACGCCGTCGGCCGCATGGCGGGCGAGCCCGTCGATATGCATGTTGCAGGGCGTGACCTGGCTCCAGGTCGAGCACACGCCAATCTGCGACTTCTGGAAGTCGGCGCGCGTGAACCCGACGGCGTGCAGCATGGCGCGCCCCGGCGCGCGTTCAGGGCCGTCGAGCACAAGGGATGAATTCGGTCGCTTCATGGATGCCATTGGCCAGTAATCATAAACAGGAGAGCAGAAGATTAGGAGAAATTTACTTACCTTCTTCTGACCTCCTGACCTTCTGTTTATCCTCCGCCGGTATGATTCTCCTGTGGAATCGGTCCGTCTCGACGTGTGGCTCGACGTCGCCTGCGTCTTCAAGACCCGCTCGGAGGCGACCAAGGCGTGCCGGCTTGGCAAGGTCAGCGTGAATGGCGCCACCGCCAAGCCGCACCGTCTGGTGAAGCCCGGCGACCTGCTCGTGATTCAGCGGCCGATGGGGCGCAGGCAACTGCTGACGGTGCTCGGCCTGGCCGACCGCCACATCTCCCGGGCCGAGGCGCGGCTGCTGTACGAGGACACTTCGCCTAAACCGACGCCGGAAGAAGTGGAATTGCGCAAGCTCGAGCGTATCTATCGGGCGGCGGCGACCCCGCCCACCCGGCCCGACCGCGACCAGCGACGGACGCTGCGAAGGTTGAAGCGGGGGGAGTAAGATGCCCCCGTGCCTTTACGGATCCTGATTCTCTTCCTGGCGGGAGCGATCTTTTTCGTCCTGCCCTTCTCGGTCGATTTCCTTACCGACTGGCTCTGGTTCGGCGAAGTCGGGTTCCAGGACGTCTTCTCCACTGAAGTCTCGGCGCGCGCCGGCATGGCGGTGACGGTGTTCGTGGCGGCCGCCGCCTGGCTGACGGTCCACGTCCGCATCGCCCTGTCGTCCATTTCTCCGGCCCCGATCACCTTCACGACGCGGGACGGCTTCAGCGTGGCGCTGCCCACCCGCGATCAACTGCGGCCGCTCGTCATGCTCGCCGTGGTGGTCGCCGCCTTCCTGTTCGCCTCCTATGCCTCCAGCCAGTGGATGACGGTGCTGACCTGGTGGTACCAGGGGCCGTTCGGCAAGAGCGATCCGATCCTCGGGCACGACGCCAGCCTCTACATCTTCACGCTGCCGGCACTCGAGCTCGGGCGCGGGCTGGCGATGGGCCTGGTCGTGATCGCCGCGGCCGCCGCCGCCGCCCTCTACGTGGCGGCCGGGCAGATGGCGCTGACGCCGTTCGGGGTCCGCGTCGAGCCGCGCGCCAACCGCCACCTGACCTGGCTGGCGGCCGCCTTCTTCCTGGTCCTCGCGCTGGGCGCCTGGCTCGGCCGCCTCCACGAAATCGTGATGCCGTCGGGCATCATCCAGGGCGCCAGCTACGCCGACGTCCACGCGCGCATGCCGGCCGCCCTCGCGCTGGCGGCCGCGGCGGTGGTGGCCGCCGGCCTGGCGGCCGCGTCCGCGGCGCGCAACTCGCGCCGCCTCCTGATCGCCGGCGCCGCCCTCTACGGCATCACCCTGCTCGGCGGCGAAGGCTACGCCACCATGCTGCAGCGCTTCGCCGTGACGCCCAACGAGCAGGTCCGCGAAACGCCCTTCATGGAATACAACATCGCCGCCACCCGCGATGCCTTCGCGCTCAACCAGATCGAAGAGCGCGAGTTGCCCGGTGACGCGGCGCTGACCCGCGCCGATCTCGAAGCCAATCGCGGCACGCTCGACAACGTGCGGTTGTGGGACCACCAGCCGCTGCTCGAGACGTTCGGGCAGATCCAGGAGATCCGCACCTATTACGACTTCGTCTCGGTGGACAACGACCGCTACATGATCAACGGCAAGAACCGGCAGGTCATGCTCTCGGTACGCGAGCTGAACCCGGCGGCGCTGCCCAACCGCACCTGGGTCAACGAGCGCCTGGTCTTCACGCACGGCCACGGCCTCACGCTCGGCCCCGTGAACGAGGTCACCAGCGAGGGCCTGCCGGTGCTGTTCGTCCGCGACCTGCCGCCGGTGACCACCGTCGACATCGACATCACCGAGCCGAGCATCTACTTCGGCGAGCTCGCCGGCGACTACATCATCGTCCGCACCCGCGCGCGGGAGTTCCATTACCCGAAGGGCGAAGACAACGTCTACAACCAGTACGCGGGCACCGGCGGGATTCCGATCAGCTCGCTGTGGACGAAGCTGTTGTTCGCCGCGCGGTTCCGGTCGTACCAGATTCTGCTGAGCGACGACATCACCAGCGAGAGCCGGCTGATGTTCGATCGCCAGATCCGGCGGCGCGTCGCCAAGATCGCGCCGTTCCTGGTGTTCGACGACGACCCCTACCCGGTGGTCAGCGGCGGCCGCATCTTCTGGATCCAGGACGCCTACACCACGACCGATCGCTATCCCTACGCGACCGCGGCGGGCGGCGTGAACTACATCCGCAATTCGGTCAAGGTGGTGGTCGACGCCTACCAGGGCACGGTGCAGTTCTACCTGTCCGAACCGAGCGACCCGATCGTGCAGACCATCGCCCGGATCTTCCCGACGCTGCTGCGCCCGCTCAGCGAAATGCCGGAAGACCTGCGCCACCACGTGCGCTACCCGGAGGGCATCTTCCAGATGCAGTCGTCCGTGTATGCGACCTACCACATGACCAATCCGGCGGTCTTCTACAACAAGGAAGACCAGTGGGAAGTGCCGGCGGTGGACAGCAGCGGCGAGACCCGGCGGATGGAGCCGTACTACGCGATGATGAAGCTGCCGGGCGAGAACGACGCCGAGTTCATCCAGATGCTGCCGTTCACGCCGCGGCGGCGCGACAACCTCGCCTCGTGGATGGTGGCGCGCAGCGACGGCGAGCACTACGGCAAGCTGCAGGTGTTCCAGTTCCCCAAGCAGACGCTGGTCTTCGGCCCGCAACAGGTGGTGGCGCGCATCAACCAGGACCAGGTGATCTCGCCGCAGATCACGCTGTGGAGCCAGCAGGGCTCGCAGGTGATCCAGGGCACGCTCATGGTGATTCCGATCGAGCAATCACTGATCTACGTGCGTCCCCTCTACCTGCGCGCGCAAGCCGGCCGCATTCCTGAACTGACCCGCGTGATCGTCGCCTACCAGAACCGCATCGTCATGGAGCGGACGCTCGACGAGGCGATTGCGAGACTGTTCGGCGATGCCGACCGCGGCCCCCGCGCGGCCGCGACGCCGGCCGTCACGCCGGCGGCCGTGGCTGGTGCGCCGCCCGTCCCGGCGGCGACCGGCGCCACCGAGTGGGAGCGGATGGCCGCCGAGGCCCGGTCCACCTACCAGCGCGCGCTCGACGCGCAACGCGCCGGCGATTGGGCGAAGTACGGGGAAGAGATTAAGCGGCTTGGCGAACTGCTGGAACGCATGAAGCAGCCTCGATAAGGGGGTGCCTAAGGTGCCTCGTGCCAGCCTCCAGCGCTCAGACGGTCAGATAGATTCGCTTTCGGTGGAACGCGGCCAGCAGCGCATACAGAAGCAATAGATTCGCAAGCGCGTAGAGCAGCGATGCGAGGTGCGGCGGTGCGGCGGGCGCGAAGGTTGAGAGATACAGCCAGCGTCCGAGTGACATCGCCGGGTCGGGCCATTCGACGTAGATCAGCGTCTTGGCGATGAGGCCGGACAACACGAACAGCAGGATGGCGTTGCGCCCGAGCGCGACAAACGGTTCCGTGACGCTGCCCAGCCGCGCGGTCGGGGTGGCGTCGAGAAGCCAGTAGCAGACGGCCAGCGCCGCCGACGCCAGGCCCGCGGTGAAGAGCGTGTAGGAACTGGTCCAGAGGCTCTTGTTGATCGGCAGCCACACCGCAACCGCCAGTCCCGCGATCACTCCGGCAAGGCCCCATGCCAACAGGCCGCGCACGATTGCGCGCGGCGCTGACGAGTCCCTGATCAGCCAGCCGGCGGCCACGCCCAGCAGCGTCGTGCCGATCGCCGGAATCGTGCTCAGTAGCCCCTCCGGATCAAACGCGCCGCCTCGCCACACATGCCGGCCGAACACCGTGCGATCGAGCCACGCGCCGATGTTGCCCGCCGGCGTGAGATCGCCTGGCACGCCACCCGGGAACGGCACCATGGCGAGCAGGATCCAATAGCCGGCGAGCAAGGCCGCCACGGTGATCAGGACCGAACGATGGCGGTGGCGGTCAGCGGTCACCGCGCGCGCCAGAAGTGCGGCGGCGACATAACACCAGGCAATGCGCGCGAGCACCCCGGGGATGCGGATGGTGGCCAGGCGGAAAAACGGGAAGCCGGCCAGCAACAGCCCCAGCCCCCAAATGATGGCGCCGCGCCTGACGATGGTCGTCACCGTGGCGGCTTTCGCGCTGAGCGCCAGCGACACCCCGACGATGAAGAGGAAGAACGGGAAGATCAGATCGGTGGGCGTCCAGCCATGCCACTCGGCATGCAGCAGCGGCCAGTACACAGTGCCCCAGTTCCCTGGGTTGTTGACGATGACCATGGCGGCCACCGTCACACCACGAAACACGTCAAGCGATCGCAGCCGCATCAGGAATCTCCTCGCACCTTAGGCAC
>CAYHCX010000063.1:3848-22622 GCA_964355095.1 uncultured Acidobacterium sp. | reverse complement strand
CGTGCTGCCCAGGTGCACCATCCAGCCCTTGGGCTGAGCCACCGGCCTCATCGTGCGGTTGGGAACTTCGACAGCTTGCGCTGCAACGACCGCCGGTGAATGCCCAGCAGTCTCGCCGCCTGCGAGACGTTGCCGTCACAGTCATTGAGGACGCGCTGGATGTGCTCCCACTCCACTCGCGCCAGCGATGGTACCGCCACCGCCGTCTGATCCGACATCGCGGCCCGGCCCTCGAACGCCGCCAGCACCTGATCGGCGTCCACGGGCTTGGTCAGGTAATGGATCGCCCCCAACTTCACGCTCTCGAGCGCCGTGGCGATGCTGCCGTAGCCGGTCAAGACCACGATCCTGGTCGTTGGATCGATGGCGAGCAGGCTCCGGACGACGTCCAACCCGCTGCCGGTCGGCAGCTTGAGGTCAACGACCGCGAGTTCTGGGCTTTCGTGCGAGGCCGCGGCCAGGGCTTCGTCCACCGACGCCACGGCCCGAACGTCGCAGCCGCGCGCCGTCAACGCGCGCCCCAGCCGTTCGCGAAACCGCTCGTCGTCTTCGACCAGCAGCACACTCGGTGCCGATCGATCGGGCGCGTCAGGCCGGGTGTGCATGTGCCGGAAAGGATACTGCCGCGACGGTGCCGCGGCCCGGTTCCGATGACAAGGAAAAGCGGCCGCCCCATTGCTCGACGAAAGTCCGGGCGAGGAACAGACCCAACCCAAACCCCGCGCCGGGCGGCTTCGTGGTGAAGAAGGGTTCGCCCGCGCGCGCCAGGATGGACTCGTCCATGCCGTGGCCGGTATCTCGCACGGCAAAATCAAGCGTGTCCGCCGAAACCGACGCGGCGACCTCGACCGCGCCGTCGCCATCCGACGCGTCGAGCGCGTTCTTGAGCAACGTGGTGAGCACGCGCGCCACGCCGACGCGGGGAAGGCACACCTGCGTGGGGGCGCCCTCGACCCGCACGCGCACCCGCGACGCCGCCCCTGCCGGCAGGGCGTCGATGGCGTCGCGGATGACCAGTGCCGGATCGATCAGCGCCGGCGGATCGGCGGTGGCGGCATCCGCGCGGCCGCTCATGTGATCGAGAATCTGCCGGCAGCGTTCGACCTGCGATCGAATCAGCCGGGCGTCTTCGATCAGCGCGGCGTTGGCGGTGCCTTCGGTCTCGCGCAACAACTCCCGCGAGGCCACGGCGATCGTTGCCAGCGGCGTCGCCAGTTCGTGGGCGGCGCCGGCCGCCAGGGTCGTCAGCGACGCCAGGCGATCCCTTGCCGCCGCAACCCGCCGGGCTTCGGCGAGCGCCCGCTCCCGCTGATCAAGCGCGGCGCGGATGCGGGTCACGAAGAAGCCGATCAAGACGGCAGCCGACAGGAACGCCACCCACATCCCGGCCAGGTGGCCCGACAGTTCCTCCGCGGGCCGGCGCGCGGCGTGCGGATCGGCGGCGGGGGCGATGGCAAAGAGCGTGGCGTAGCCCGCCACCGATAAGGCGGCCGTCGTCCACGTCCAAGCCGACCCCAGCGTGACCGCGGCCAAGGCGATGTAGACGAGGTAGACCGTCGTGAACGGGTTGGAAGTGCCACCGGTGAGCCACAAGAGCGTGGTCAGGAGCGTGACATCGAGGGCGAGGACGGCGCCGAAGACGGCCGGCTGCGCGCGACGCCCGAGCGAGACCCACCATGCCAGGGCGAGGTTGCTTGCCGCCGACCAGGCGATGAGGGAGGCAATCGGCGCGAGGGGCAGGGTCAGGCCGAGGACCCGCACGGCGACGGCCACGCCAATCGCCTGCGCGAGCACCGCCGCCCATCGCAGGCGGACCAGCCACGGTCCCGTGACAAGCGGGCCGGCATCGATGGGAAGCTCCGCCATTGAGGTACCAGTGTAGTGGCGGTGCCGCAGCCCGATCCGGGATCGCCTGTTACTGCTTGGCGGCCGGGGCCGGGGCCGCGTACTGGACTTCTTTGGCCTTGAGCGGCTCGGCGCCGTCGCCGGCGTTCACGACAATGCGCAGCCCCACCTTGAGATCGGCCTGCGAGCCCTTCTGCTTGCCGCGCTTGAACGAAGTGGTCGGGGTGACCTCGAACGTCGCGGCCTTGCCTTCGGTCGTCGTCATCGACACCTTGTTACCGTCAACGGCGGTGATGGTGCCCATCAACTTGTGTTCGTGACCCGGATGCGCGAACGCGGCGGCGGAAACCAGCAGGGCCAGGACGAGGGTGGCGAGGACGATGCGCTTCATGCCGGTACGGTAACAGATCTCCGCGCCAGGTCGAGGACCGCCTCCGCCGACCACCCGGCCGCGCGCAGGTCGCGGACGCCGGTGGCACCGTCGGATTTGCTGAGCTTTTCGGTGGCCGACTTCATGACCAGGGCGTGATGGGCAAACCGCGGCATCACGCCACGGCCGAGCAGGCGCGCCAGGCGAATCTGCCGGCCCGTGGACGGCAACAGGTCCACGCCGCGAATGACGTCGGTGATCTTCTGCAGGTGATCGTCCACGGTGACCGCGAACTGGTAGGTCCAGTTGCCGAGCCGGTCGCGCACCAGCAGGTCGCCGCACTGCGCCGACGGGTCCTGTTCCTGCGGCCCGCACATCTCGTCGAAGAAGCGCTCCACGCCCGGCGCCATCCTGACCCGCCACCCCACATCGTCTGTCAGCGGGATGTCACGATCGCGGCAGGTGTTCGGATAGCGCAACTCCGAAGTGGACTGGTCGCCGGTCACCGCCAGTATCTCGGCGCGCGAGCAGGCACAGCCATAGACCAGTTCACGGTCGATTAGCGGTTGCAGCGCTTGGCGATACAGCCCGTCTCGTTCGCTCTGCCGGACGACAGGGCCGGAGTGGTGGAAGCCGAGCCAGGCGAGGTCCTCGAGAATGGCGGCGTCGAATCCGGGCCGGCAGCGCTGGCGGTCGTGGTCCTCGATGCGGAGCAGGACCTGGCCGTCGCGATCGTGCGCGGCCTTCCAGACGTGGAGGGCGTTGACGACGTGACCCAGGTGAAGGTAGCCGGTCGGGGCCGGCGCAAAGCGTGTAAGCACGAGACCGCTTGAGGATACCCTGCCGCCGCTCGGTGCTGCCTTTGCCCCGCTCGATCCCTCGCCGTCCACCGCCAGGCGCGCGGATGGCGTATAAGTCGGTAGGCAATGATCCTCGTCAGCCTGGTCTTCCTGTTCGTCTATCTGTTTGGCGCCTACGCCTACGGCGCGGCGACGTTGTTCTCATTGCGGCAGGCCCATCCCGTCTGGGGGCGGTTCAGGTTGGACGAGTCGGGTGTCCGCAAGGGCATGGACAAGCCCAGTCTCGCACTCTTCGTGATCAGCACCGTCTGGTTCGTCCAGCACGTGCTCATCGAGTTCCGCAACCTGACGGGGGACCCGACCGCGAGCTGGCTCGACCTGAGCACGCTGATCGTCGTTTATTTCTTTCCGCCCGTGATCATGCACACCGTGTATCTGGAGTCGCAGTGCGAAGGGGACGCGCCGCCGGCGCCCGTCTTCAAGCGGCTGCTGGGCGCGATGTACGTGGTCTCGCCCGCGGTGGGCGCCGTCATCATCGCGGGCATCTTCAAGGTGGCGCCCCAGCCGCAGCCGCTGAACGCCTGGATCGGGTTCTCGATCGGCGCGCTGTTCACGGTGGCCAGCCTCTACTCCACCGTGATCATGCTGCGGCGGCCGCGCCCCTCGCGTACGCCCGACCAGTCGCGCCTGCGTATCGTAATGATCTGCCTGTTCATCGGGTTGAGCGGCACGTTCCTGGCGCTGATCGTCATGCGCGAGCAGCGCCTGCTGATTGAGATCCTCGATCGCGTGTCGCGATCGGCGCCCGTCTACTTCCTGATCGCCTCGGTGTATTTCGAGAACCGGTTCGAGTTCTACGACCTCGTGGTCAAGCGGGCGCTGCTGCTCCTGCTGAGCGTGGTCGCCCTGGGCCTGTTCCTGGCCGTGGCGTTGCCGTACCTCGAACTGCTGCCCGGCGGCGGCGCCCGGCCGTGGCTGTTTGCGGTGGCGCTCGCGCCAATCGCGATGGTCATGCCGTGGCTGCATGCGCGCCTCGAGCGCTGGCTCGACCGCATGTGGCTGGGCCGGGAGTTTACGACGGTAGAGGCGGTCAAGCACGTGCTCGCGGCCATGCAGCCGGCGACCGATGAGCAGACCCTGGTGAGTGCCACCGAGTCGAAGCTGTCGGAGATCTTCGGCGCCCGCATCGCCGTGCTGATCGGCGACCAGGCGCCGCCCGAGGGCCTGACGATCGAAGCCGAAGTCGCCATGCCCACGCCGGTGTCGGGATACGCCGTGCGGATCGCCGTGCTGCGCGTGCCGGGCATGCGCCGCATCCTGAGTGAAGACCTGGCGTTGCTGCGCTCGCTGGCCGGCGTGTTTGGGTTCATGCTCGAGAACCTGCGGCTGCAGCGCCGGCGGCAGGAGCAGGATCTGATCGCGCGGGACCTGCGGCTGCAGTCGAGCAAGTCGGAGCTGAAGGCCCTGCGCGCGCAGATCAACCCGCATTTCCTGTTCAACGCGCTGAACGCCATTGCCTCGCTGATCCACACCAACCCGGCCCGCGCCGACGAAGCCGTCGAGCAACTCGCCGAAGTGTTCCGCTACACGCTGCGACGGTCCGATTCGGAGTGGGCGCCGCTCGACCAGGAGCTGACCTTCGCGCGCGCCTACCTCGACGTCGAGCAGGCCCGCTTCGGCCAGCGCCTCACCTGCACGATTGACTCGGACCACCTGCCGCCGGCCCCGCACATCCCGTCGATGCTGCTGCAGACGCTGATCGAGAACGCCGTCAAGCATGGCGTCTCGCAAACCCGCGAGCCGGGCCGCATCGAGGTGATCGTCCGCACCGTCAGCGACCGGGTCACCCTCGAGGTGCGTAACACGGGACCCGGCGCCCAGGCGTCCGGACCCGGCCCGCGCGACGGCGAGGGCTTCGGCCTGCACAGCGTGCGCGAGCGGCTCAAGGGCCATTTCGGCGACGGCGCCACCTTCGCGCTGACCCGCGACGAGAGTGCGGGCGTGACGATTGCGCGCATCACCATGCCGCATGTCAGGATGGCCGCATGATCCGCGCCGTGCTCGTCGATGACGAGCCGCCCGCTCGCGTGCGCATGCGTCAGCTGCTCGAAGCGGCCGGCGGCGTCGTGGTGGTCGGCGAAGCCGGCGGCGTCGTGGTGGTCGGCGAAGCCGGCAGCGCCGTGGACGCGCGCGACGTGATCCGCGAGACCCGGCCCGACCTAGTCTTCCTCGACGTCGAGATGCCCGAAGTGCGCGGCACCGTGCTGGCCGATGTGACCGCGCTGGTGGTGCGGGCCCGATGATTCGGACGTTGCTGATCGACGATGAGCAGCCGGCGCGCGAGCGCTTGAAGCAGTTGCTCGGCGCGCATCCCGACATCGAAGTGGTGGGCGAGGCCGGCGACGGCATCGACGCCGCGGAGAAGATCGCCGCGCTCGCACCGAACCTCGTCCTGCTCGACATCCAGATGCCCGGGGCCAGCGGCCTCGACGTCGCGGCCTCGCTCGGTCAGCCGCGACCCGCCGTGATCTTCTGCACGGCCTACGACCAGTACGCCGTGGACGCCTTCGAGTTGTCGGCCATCGACTACCTGCTGAAGCCGGTCAACCGGGCGCGCCTCGCCTCCGCGCTCGACCGGGTTCGCGCCGCCACTGGCATCCGCGGCCGCGATCGCGCCATCGACGCGCTGACGCAGGCCACGGGTCTCTCGCCCACGCGCTTTCTCGCCCGCCGCGGCGCCCGCTTCCGCGTCGTGCCCGTCCAGGACGTGGTGGCGTTCACGTTCGTGGATGGCGTCACCCACGTCATGACGCCAACCGAACAGCTGTCGATGCAACCGACGCTGGCCGCGCTGGCGCGCCGGCTCGACGCGGCCACCTTCTTCCAGGTCTCGCGCGCGGCGATCATCCGCCTCGACGCGGTCCGCGAGGCCAAGCCGTTCGCCGACGGCACCGGCGAGATCACGCTGGCCAACGGGATGACGATGCTGGTGGCGCGGCGGCGCTGGCGCGCATTGCTGGAGCGGCTGGAGGGGTAAATGCGCCACTTGGCCCCTCAGGCCGGTGCCCCATTAGGGACACCGGCCAGGGGTGCGAACTTGACCATCATCGATCTGTGCAATTACATCGTGGCCGGGACGGTTGAAGTGGGCGCCAGCGACATCCACATCGAACCGTCCGCGCAGGCTCCCAGCGCGGCGCGGCGATTCGGCAAGGAGAAGCTGCTCAAGTGCCGCATCCCTCCCTGGCCGAGCACTTCGGCCCGACGCCGGCGGCCTCGCATGCAACCACCGAGGCCGGGGCTGCGTCCTACAGGCGAGCATGCCTGGTCTGCCACGACGCCGACATCATCCAGCAGCAGAAGCTGTCGCCAACTGGCTGGACCCGTTCGGTCGAGAAGATGATGCGGTGGGGCGCCGCGGTGAGCGCGGCCGAGAAGACGCCGCTCGTGGACTACCTGTCGTCGCGGCACGGCCCGCGGCAGGCCTGGCGTGCTGATCGGTCTGGCGGCCGTCATTGCGCTGTTCACCCTTCTCTGGCTGGTCTCGCTCGCCGTCCGCAACTCGAGCATTGTGGACATCTGGTGGGGCCCCGCCATCCTGCTGATCGGGATTGCCTACTTCGCGTCGTCGGACGGCATGGACGCGCGGCGCACATTCATCCTGCTCCTCGTCGCCATGTGGGCGCTTCGGCTGGCCGCCCACATCGGCGCCCGCAACATCGGCCACGGCGAAGACTTCCGCTACGCCGCCTGGCGCCAGCACTACGGCGAGGCCTGGTGGATCCGCAGCTACTTCAAGGTGTTCCTGCTCCAGGGCGTCATTGCGTGGCTGGTGTCACTGCCGCTGTACTACGCCATCACCTCGGCCACGCCCGTGCACTTCACGATGTGGGATCGGGCCGGCGCCGTGCTCTTTGCGATCGGATACTTCTTCGAGGCGGTCGGCGACGAGCAGTTGCGGCGCTTCAAGGCCGGCCCGGGCAACCAGGGCCGCGTGATGAACACCGGCCTGTGGCGCTACACGCGACATCCGAACTACTTCGGCGAAGCCGTGCTGTGGTGGGGCCTCGGGTTGATCGGCGCGGGCACGCCCCTCGGCTGGATCGGCCTCATCGGCCCGGCGCTGATCACGTTCTCTCTGATCAAGGTGTCGGGCGTGGCGATGCTCGAACAGACGCTGAAGCACACCAAGCCGGGTTACGCCGACTACATCGCCAGCACGCCGGCGTTCTTTCCGCGGTTCCCGAAGTAGCACCCCCTTCCCCTGCTCCTCTTGTTCGGCTCGGGCCGCCGAACGGGCCCCTTGACACGCCATACCACACAGCTACTATTTAGGTATGTCGGCAACTACCATAAAGCTAGAGGCTGAGTTGGTGAAGAAAGTCACCAGTCTCAAGCCAAAAGCCGAGAGTATCTCCGGCTACGTGCGCGCGCTGATTGAACGGGAGCACCGGGCGCGGGCGCACCGGGCCGCGGCGGTCGCATACCAGCAGTTTCTCGACCGCCACCCCGACGAGCGGGCCTCACTGGATGCCTGGCAATCGGCACCGTTGGTCGACGACATCGAGCCGGGCAAGCCGTGAAGCGCGGCACTGTGGTGTGGGTTGAGCTGAGCGATGCCCACCCGCCGGAGTTGGGCAAAGTGCGGCCCGCTATCGTGGTGTCGGGGACCGCCCATAACGAGGTGCTCAACACCGTCGTCGTGGTGCCCACGTCGAGTGTCGCGCCTGAGATCTGGCCACTGCGTCTGGCAGTCGGCAGCTTCGCCGCCCGCGAGAGCTTTGCCGTCATTCCGGGCATCCGGCAGGTGCGCAAGGGCCGGCTGCGCGGAACGCTCGGCGAACTCTCACCCGAGCATCTGACGATGCTCGACGAATGTCTTGACGCGTATCTACGATGACGCTGGACGAGCATATGTGTCAGCGATTCCGATCGCGCGCGTCCGGCGCCCCCTACCCGCCCGTCGTGACCACCAGCGCCTCACACGTGCGCGACCCGGCGCGCGCGTACGAGTGCGGTTGCGAGGCGTCGAAGTAGACCGAGTCGCCCTCCCCGAGTTGATGCGTGCCGGCGCCGACCTTCAAGGTCAGCGCGCCCTTGAGCACGTGGACGAACTCGCCGCCGGCGTGCTTGTGGGCCTTGGCACGGGCGACCGGCGCGAAGCGCGCCCAATAGGCGTTCAGCTTCCGCTCGGTCGCGGCGAAGTCCAGGCACTCGAACTCCCAGGCCACCTCGCGGCCGCCGAGGCGTTCGCTGAAGCGGGTCCGCTCGGCCTTCCGCACCATGCCGAACGCCTTGCGCGCGGCGGCGGCGGCGAAGAAGTGATCGAGGCCCACGCCGAAGACCAGTGCGATCCGCAGCAGCGTCGGCAGCGTCGGAAACAGGACACCGCGCTCGACTTTGGAGATCATCGCCGCCGACAGGCCGGTGTGGCGGCCCAGCTCGACCAGGCCCATCTTCTTCCGCAGCCGCAGCGCGCGCAGCTTCGGGCCCACGTCGTACTCGCGGAGCTGGCGATCGAGGGTGGCGGACATCATTTAACTGTCAGTCGAGAGTCTGCTGAAGCCCGAGAACAAGGCCAAGCTGACCGCCATCCTCACGTATCACGTGGTGGCCGGCAAGGTCATGGCGGCTGATGTCGTGAAGGTGACCAGCGCCAAGACCGTTCAGGGCGGTGCCGTGACAGTGAAGGTGGCTGGCGGCAAGGTGACCATCGACAACGCCAACGTCGTGACCACCGACATCGCGGCGTCGAACGGCGTGACTCACGTCATCGACACCGTGTTGATGCCCAAGTAACGGCTCACGGCGGCGCGAGCGCGAATGCTTTCCCGGCGCGACAGAGGGCCATTGCCGCACTCGACGAGAACGGCGCGCCGTTCAAGGCGCTGGTCAAGACCTTGATCGACAAGAAGGTGGCGCTGACCTCAACGCTGACGGTGTTCGAGACCTTCACGCCCATAGAGAGCTGGACAGGAGATCAGAGGATCAGAACAGGAGATCAGGAGTTCAGGAGAAAATGAGTTTCTCCTGATCTTCTAAACTCCTGTTGATAGTCTATTGACGATGTCGTTTCAGGCTCCGCCCGGCCCGTCTTCTCCTGTGATCACGAAGGGTGTCGCGTACCTGGTTGTGCGGTGGCCATAATGGGATATGCGACGACGTGATGCGCTCCACCTGCTCGGCATGGCCCCCTTCGCCAACCTCGCCCGGTCTCTCGAGTGGCAAGCCGCGCCGGCCAGGCCCCCCGACGTCGAAATCGTCCTGACGGCCGCCCCGGCCGAAGTCAGCCTGTTGCCTGGTGCGCCGACTCGCGTGCTGCAATTCCGCGCGAAGCTGGTGCGCGGTCCCGCGGACACCGTGACCGCGCTGCCGGATTCGTACCTGGGACCCGTGCTGCGCCTCAAGAAGGGCCAGCGCGTCCGCATCCACTTCGAGAACCGGACCGGCGAGTCGTCCATCGTGCACTGGCACGGGCTCGACGTGCCCGAGCGCGCCGACGGCCATCCGCGGCTGGCCGTCGAGCACGGCCGCGACTACACCTACGACTTCGAGGTCACCAATCGCGCGGGCACGTATTGGTATCACCCGCATCCGCACATGCGGACCGCGGCGCAGGTCTACCAGGGCCTCGCCGGCCTGCTGCTGGTTTCCGATCCTGAAGAGGATGCGCTGCAATTGCCCTCGGGCGCCGGCGAGTTGCTGTGCGTGTTGCAGGACCGGCGCTTCGACGCCAAGAACCAGTTTGTCTACCTGGACGCCGGGCAGATGGGTGGCATGGGCCGGGGCCGCGGGATGATGGGCATGGGCGGCGGCATGGGCCAGATGATGGCAACCATGAACGGCTGGCTGGGCGACAGGATGCTGGTCAGCGGCCGCGTGCAGCCCGCCGTCGACGTCGATCGCCGCACCTATCGCGTGCGGCTGCTGAACGGCTCCAATTCCCGCTTCTACAAGCTCGCCTGGAGCGATGAGTCGCCGATCACCGCGATCGGCAACGACGGCGGCCTGTTCGAACGGCCGCGGACGCTGCGCACCCTGACCCTCGCGCCCGGGCAGCGCGCCGACGTGCTGCTCGACCTGTCGTCGCACGCCGCCGGCGCCACCGTGCAGCTGCGCAGCGTCGGCTTCCCCGCCGGGCACGCCGGCAGCGTCGGAATGATGGGCGACACGTCGCCCGTGCCACAAGGCGCGCCGCTCACCCTGATGACGCTGCGGGTGTCGAACCGGCCGGGCCCGCGAGTCGCCGCACCGGCCCGCCTGTCTTCGCTCGACTGGCGCGCGCTGCCCGCCGCGCCCGTGCGGCGTGTGCCGCTGACCTTCATGCAGATGACGTGGCTGCTCGACGGACGCACCTTCGACATGGCCGAGGTCAGCGCCGCCGAAACGGTGAAGGCCGGGTCCACGCAGATCTGGGAGATCGTGAACCAGGCCAACCCGATGGGCATGGCGATGGCGCATCCCATCCACGTGCACGGCACGCAGTTCCGCGTGCTGTCGCGCACCGGCGGTTCGGCCAACGCCCTGCGGGACGGCATCCACGATGACGGCTGGACCGACACGGTGCTGGTGTTGCCCGGCGAAACCGTGCGCGCGCAGTTGACCTTCTCGCGCCATCCGGGTCTCTACCTGTATCACTGCCACATCCTCGAGCACGAAGACATGGGCATGATGCGCAACCTTCGGATTACCTGACAACAGGAGATCAGGAGAATCCACTTTCTCCTGATCTTCTGATCTTTTGTCCAGGCGGCTGATCTATGCTTCGGCCATGCGCCGACACTTCCCTGCTCTATTGTTCGCCGTCGCGATCGTCTGGGTCGGCGCGTTGACCACGTTTCCGGCAGCGCAGTCCGGCTCGCTCCGCTTCAGCGTCACGCTCCCCGCCTCCGCTGAAACTACGGCGGGCAAGCCCGCCGGCCAGGGCGCGGTCGATGGCCGCCTGCTGGTGATGATCGCCAGGGACCCGCGCGCGGGCTTGCCCGCCGTAGCTTCAGCGGAGGTGGGTGAGCCGCGGTTCCAGATCAACGACGGCCCGACCGGCCAGTTGATCTTCGGGATGGACGTCAACGGCGTCACGCCGGGCGCGTCGGTCACGCTCGATGGCTCGGCCCTGGGCTTCCCGCTGCAGAGCATCAACGATGTTCCCGCCGGCACCTACTCGGTGCAGGCGCTCATCCACAAATACGAGACCTTCAAGCGCGCCGACGGGCACACGGTGAAGCTGCCGATGGACCGCGGCGAGGGCCAGCAGTGGGCGCGCGCGCCCGGCAATCTCTACAGCACGCCGCGGTCCATCACGATTGATCCGACGAAGGGCGGCACGGTCGCGATCACCCTCGACCAGGTGATCGCGCCGCCGCCGGCACCGGCCGACTCGAAGTACGTGAAGCACGAACGCATCCAAAGCGAGCGGCTCACGAAATTCTGGGGCCGGCCCATGCACCTGGGCGCGCACGTGCTGCTGCCCGAGGGCTGGGACACGCACCCCGACGCGAAGTATCCGCTGTTCATCTACCACGGCCATTTTCCCGCGGACCTCGGCGGCTGGCGCGACACGCCGCCGGACCCCACGCTCAAGCCGGACTTCGCGGCGCGCTTCAACTGGCCCGGCTACAACCGCACGCAGCAGGAATACGCGTGGCAGTTCTTCAAGGAGTGGACCGGTCCCGACTTTCCGCGTGCCATCGTCATCGAGATCCAGCACGCCAACCCGTTCTACGACGACAGCTACGCGGTGAACTCCGCCAACATCGGTCCCTACGGCGACGCCATTGTCGAGGAGCTCCTGCCCTACCTGGAGAAGAAGTATCGCGGCCTCGGCCAGGGCTGGTCGCGCTTCATGTATGGCGGCTCCACCGGCGGCTGGGAGGCGATCGCGGCGCAGGTGAAATATCCCGACGTGTTCAACGGCGCCTACATCGCCTGCCCGGACCCAATCGACTTCCGCGCCTACACGACCATCGACATCTACAAGGACAAGAATGCGTATTGGCTCGACGACACGTGGAAGCAGACACCGCGCCCGGCGCATCGCAACTACCTGGGTCACGTCGACTCGATGGTGTGGGAGCAGAACCGGCTGGAAGAAGTCCTCGGCACCAAGACGCGGTCCGGCGGACAGTGGGACATCTGGGAAGCGGTCTTCTCTCCCGTCGGTCCTGACGGCTATCCGGCGAGACTCTTCGACAAGCGCACCGGCGTGATCGACAAGAAGGTCGCCGACTACTGGCGCGAGAACTTCGACCTGGTCCACATCTTGAAGCGCGACTGGAACAAGGGCCTCGGCAAGAAGCTCGAGGGCAAGCTGAACATCTACGTCGGCGACATGGATAACTACTACTTGAACAACGCCGTCTACCTCGCGGAACAGTTCCTGGAGACGACCAAGGACCCGTACTACGACGGCGAGGTGAAGTACGGCGACCGCGCCGAGCACTGCTGGAACGGCGACCCGACGCGGCCCAACGCGCTGTCGCGCCTGCGCTATCACCAGATGTACATCCCCAAGGGCGTCGAGCGCATGCTCAAGACCGCGCCCCCCGGCGCCGATCTCAAGAGCTGGCGCTACTGATCCCAAGGCAGGCAGTCGCCCTTCGGTAGCTGACCTTGATCCAGGCGCCCGCGGGGCTCGTTCCGACCCGGAGGTCTGTTGACGGCTCAGGGCGCGAGGCGTGACAATGGCCCCGTGGACACGCCAGTGGAACCGATGCGTGGGGCCCGGCCGGACGCACTGGCATCGGCACTCGCGAATGCCGACGACCTGCTGCGAGAGGTGGCCGCTGAACTTGAGCGCAGTCCGGGCCTCGACCCCGACACCGTCCGCCACACGCTGTCCCTGCTGAGGCTGGACCCGTTGACGCGCCTGAATCGAAGCCTGCTACGTGGCCGAGCCGCCGCCGCTTACCGAACGTGAGCTCCGCTTCATGCGGGAACTCGTCCGTCATCAGGTCCGCTTCCTGATTGTCGGGCTCTCGGCGGCGGCGCTGCAAGGTGCGCCAGTCGTCACGCAGGATGTCGACCTGTGGTTCGAACGCCTCGATGATCCCAAGTTAGCCGCCGCGCTCTGGCACGTCGGCGGCGCCTACATCGCGCCCACGCTCCATACGCCGCCCATGCTCGCTGGCGACGGACTCGAGTTGTTCGATGTCGTGATTACGATGACCGGGCTCAACAGTTTCGACGAAGAATGGGCTGGAACCTGATGCGCGCCAGCAGCCACAGCACGGCAATCGCGAGTGCGGCCGCGGTCAGCAGCAGCCGGGTCTCGCGAGACACCTTCGGTCGATAGGGACGGGCTGGTGGCATTTGTTCGGCGCGATCACGACAGTTGCGACACTGAACCTGAATTGTAGGCGCTCTGCCAGCACTCGACATTGCTGAAGTTGCCAGGCCGCACGTGTCGAGCCATAAGTAAGTGTTACCGAACGGCGCTTCGTCGGGGGATGTCGGTCACGCCTCGGGCGAGGAATAGGGTTGACCACAGCCCCCGTTCAGACCAAGCTGGCCTCGCATCGGGGAGGACCCGGTGTTGGAGGACGACAGGATGCACGCGTTTTTCGGACTGCGGATCGTTCTTGGCCTCGCCGTTCTGGCGCTGGTCATCGGCTGCCAGGGTTCAAGCTCAACGCCGGCGCCGGCGCCGCGCGAGGCGTCACTTGATGATCCAGGCGTCCGCACCGCCCTCGATGCGATCAAAGGGGATCTGATCCGGCAGCACATGAGCACGCTGGCCGACAATGCGCTCGAGGGGCGCGGGTTGGGAACGGCTGGATACGACAAGGCCCTCAGCTACGTCGAAAGCACGCTGAAGTCCTACGGCGTCGAGCCCGCGGGCGAGAACGGCGGATTCCGGCAGCGCGTGCCACTCCGGAACAGTTCGGTGGTCGAGGACGCGAGCTTCCTGAAAGTGACGTCGCGGGCTGGCACCAAAACGCTCGCCTACGGCGTCGATTACCTGCTCGGGCCCGATCAGCTGCGCGAGCGCGTCACGATCGAAGACGCGCCCGTGGCGTTTGTCGGCTACGGCGTGAGCGCGCCAGCACTGGGCTACGACGACTACGCGGCCGCCGGCAGCCTGGCGGGCAAGGTGGTGGTGTACCTGAGTGGCGCGCCGGCCAGCTTGCCGAGTAACGAGCGCGCGTACTACTCGTCGGGAACGGTGAAGGACGCCGAGGCCGTGAAGCGCGGGGCCATTGGCACCATCAGCTTCACGTCGCCAGAGGATCCGCGCTTCCGCTGGGACGTCAGCGTCGCCACCAGCACACAGGGCAGCTTCGCCTGGGTCGATGCGCAGGGCCAGCCGAGCCGCGGCGACGCCGCCTTGCGCGGGTCGGCATCACTGAACCATTCGGGCGCGGCGGCCCTTTTTGCCGGCGCGCCGACGCCGCTCGCGGAGGTCTTTGCCGCCGCGACGGCGAGCAAGCCGCAGGCGTTCGACCTGGCGACGCGTGTCTCGCTCGCCACGACCAGCACTCGCCGGGACATCGAAAGTGCGAACCTGGTAGGGCGTGTCCGGGGGAGCGACCCCCAACTTGAGGCGGAGCACGTCGTCTACATCGCCCATGTCGATCACTTCGGGCGCGGCGTCGCGATGAAGGGCGATGACATCTACAACGGCGCCCACGACAACGCCTCCGGGGTGGCGATCGTTCTGGAGATTGCTCATGCCGCGACGGCGCTGCCGACGCGCAGCCGGCGCTCGGCGCTGTTCCTGTTCGTGACGGCCGAAGAGCGGGGCCTGCTGGGCTCCGACTATTTCGCGCGCCACCCGACGGTGCCGCGCGAATCGCTGGTGGCCGACATGACGCTCGACATGCCGTTCCTGTTCCACCCGCTGCTCGACATCGTCCCGTACGGCGCGCAGCACTCCTCGCTGATGGCACCGGTCACGCGGGCGGCGCAGCACCTGGGGATTGGGCTCGCCGAGGATCCTATCCCCGAGCAGGTGCTGTTCATCCGCAGCGACCACTTCAGCTTCGTGCGCCAGGGCATTCCATCACTCTTCATCAAGAGTGGATTCAAGACCGGCGACCCGGCACGGGATGGCGGGCAGATCAACGCCGCGTATCGTCGCGACGTGTATCACAAGCCAAACGACGACATGACGCAGGCCTTCGACTTCGAGGCCGGCGCGGCGCACGCACGCCTCAACTTCCTGACCGGCTGGCTCGTGGCGCAGGAGACGGCGCGACCCGCGTGGAACCCTGGCGATTTCTTCGGCCAGCTGTTCGGTGCGCCGGTGCGCGAGAAACCGTGAGGAACAACCCCTACTCGTCCTTGGGACACGGGTTCGAGATGTGTCTTGACCGGTCATTCCAGACTCGGCTATCGCCGTCGTCAGGTTAATAAGCTACCGATAGGTTGTTCTGCTTCCGTGACCGGGGGTGAACTGATACGCCGATTGAAGGCCGCCGGCTTCGTGGAGCAGCGCCACGGCAAGGCGGCCTGACGGGCCCGGCGGGAAGTCAGCCGGACTCGGCACCGTACGCACGGTACGCACCGTGCGTTTCAAGTAGTACCATCATCCGCATGGTCGCCCTCCTACTGCTGACGTTGCTGCAAGCGCCCGCCACGCCGGCCCAGCCGGCTCCCGCTCCGTCCGCCCAGGCGCCCAAACCCCGGCCCGCCGCGACGGGTGGCGCCATCACCAACGCCCTGTTCTTCATCACCGATCCGTCGGGCGCGTCGATTGAAGGCGTCACGGTCACCATCACCGGCCCCGTCGATCGCGAGGCCAGGAGCCCGGCCGGCGGGTTCACGCGCGTGCAGGGGATCCGCGCCGGCACCTACCGCGCGCGCTTCACCCGCGACGGCTTCATCACCTTCGAGAAGGAATTCAGCTGGCGCGCGGGAGCGGCGACGCCCGAGATCGCCGTCACGCTGAACGCGGCGCCCGCGCCTCCGCCGCCGCCACCGCCACCGGCGGCGCCGGTCCCGCCGCCGCCGGCAACCGGAAAGTTGCCGCCGCCGGGGTCGCCCAAGACGCTGTCGCTGCCAGACTTCATCGAGAAGAACTTCATCGGTGGCCGCGAGGCGCACAAGGAGGACATGGTCGGCTGCAGCGGCGTCGGCCAGGCCGTGCTGTGGCAGGTGCGCGAGGCGTGGGACGGCCGCCAGCACGAGTCCGCCGACGGCATGCTCTACATCATTGGCGGCGAAGGCAGCATCAAGTTCGAGGGCCGCGAGGTCTCGGTCACGGCCGGCTCGTTCGCGGTGGTCCCCCGCGGCACGACCTACGGCTTCACCCGGCGCGGCCGCAACCCGCTGATCGTGCTCGCCGTGCTCGCCGGCGCGCCCTGCGCGGTGGACTGATGTGCTTGTCCGGAGGGCCGGGACTTCAGTCCCGGCCTGTGCGGCCGAGGCTCAAGCCTCGGCCCTCCGTGGTTTGAGCCGCATTTGCGCCTGCCCACCGTAGCTGAAAGAGCGAAGGTGGGATATTCTGATCGATTGAAACCATGCCAGACGTGAATACAGGTGCGCCCACCGAGGCGCGCGACGCCGCCGAGTCCCGGGACTTCATCCGCGAGATCGTGGCCGCCGACGTGGCGGCCGGCAAGAACGGCGGCAAGGTCGTCACGCGGTTCCCGCCGGAACCGAACGGCTACCTCCACATTGGCCACGCCAAGGCGATTTGCCTCGATTTCGGCGTGGCCGGCGAGTTCGGCGGCTACTGCAACCTCCGCTTCGATGACACCAACCCGGTGAAGGAAGACGTCGAGTACGTGGACTCCATCAAGGCCGACGTCGAGTGGCTGGGGTTTCACTGGCACGACCGCGAGTACTACGCGTCCGACTACTACGAGCAGCTCTACGGCTTCGCGGAGCGCCTGATCCAGAAAGGGCTCGCCTACGTCGATTCGCTCAGCGCCGACCAGATGCGCGAGCACCGCGGCACCCTGACCGAGCCCGGCACCGACTCGCCGTTCCGCACGCGCCCCGTTGCCGAAAACCTCGACCTGTTCCGGCGGATGCGCGCATGCGAGTTTGCCGACGGCGCCCACGTGTTGCGCGCGAAGATCGACATGCGGTCGCCCAACATCACCATGCGCGACCCGGTGCTCTACCGGATCCGGCATGCCGACCATCACCGCACCGGACGCACGTGGTGCATCTACCCGATGTACGACTTCGCCCACCCGCTGTCGGACGCGATTGAAGGCATCACGCATTCGTTCTGCACCCTCGAATACGTGGACCATCGTCCGCTCTACGACTGGACCATCGGGCACTGCGACACGGCCAGCACCCCGCGCCAGTACGAGTTCGCCCGCCTTAACCTGAATTACACGATCATGAGCAAGCGCAAGCTGCTGCAACTGGTCGAGCAGAAGCATGTCAACGGCTGGGACGACCCGCGCCTGCCGACCATCTCGGGCCTGCGCCGCCGCGGCTTCACGCCCGAGGCCATCCGCGATTTCTGCGGGCGCGTCGGCGTGGCGAAGAAAGAGAACGTGATCGACGTCGGCCTGCTCGAGCACTGCGTGCGCGAGGATCTCAATCGCCGCGCGCCGCGGGCCATGGCGGTGCTGCGCCCGATCAAGCTGGTGCTCACCAACTATCCCGAGGGCCAGTCGGACGAGATGGACGTCGTCAATCACCCCGACAACGCCGCATTGGGGACGCGCCGGGTGCCGTTCTCGCGCGAGATCTACATCGAGCGCGACGACTTCATGCTGGATCCGCCGAAGAAGTTCTTCCGCCTGGCGCCGGGGCGCGAGGTGCGCCTGCGCAACGCCTACCTGGTCACCTGCACCCACGCGATCAAGAACGAGGCTGGCGAGGTCGTGGAACTGCGCGGCACCTACGACCCGGCCACGCGCGGCGGCGATGCGCCGGACGGGCGCAAGGTGAAGGCCACGCTGCACTGGGTGTCGGCGCCGCATGCCACCGACGCCGAGGTGCGCCTGTACGAGCGGCTGTACGTCGTGGAAGACCCTGAGAGCGCCGCCACCAAGGCGAACGCCGAGCTGAACACGCTGCTCAATCCGGCGTCGTTGGCAGTGGTGAAGGGCTGCAAGGTGGAGCCGATGCTGGGCAACGCCGAGCCGGGTGCCCGCTACCAGTTCGAGCGCCTCGGCTACTTCGCCGCGGATGCCGACAGCCGCGATGGCGCGCCGGTGTTCAACCGCACCGTCTCGCTGAAAGACAGCTCTTCCAAGTCCTCGTAGGGTTTACCAAGTCCTCGTAGGGCACCCCTTCAGGGGTGCCGGTGCCGCCCTCTATTCCTGCCCCGCCGCGCCGACGAAGCGATCCTCTTCGTCGGCGAACAGCACGTTGAAGCTGGTCAGCGATCCGTAACAGCCGGTGATGTATCCCTGGATCTTGATCTTCTGATCGTCGGGGAGGTCCGAGGCGTTGACCTGCTGCTCCAGCGTGCGCAGCCGGTTGCGCAGCATCACCACCTTGTGGAAGAACGAGTCGATCGGCCAGCTCTTCTCCTGCACGCCGGGCTTGCCTGGCTTCAACACCATCTCGCCGCCACGCCACTTCTCGGCCGGCGCCACGGGGGTCAGGCCCGTCTCTTCGCGGATAATCCGCCGAATCAGGAACTCGAGGTCGTCGCCGACGGATGTCTGTGTCATGGGAGGGGCCAGTCGTTCACGTTCGCGGACGAGGGAAAGGGGCGGGCTTGGGGCTTGAGGCTTGGGGCTTGGGTTCGTCCGGGCTGGAGCCAAGGTCCGAACATCACGGCCACTCACCGGACCGCCGCGGTAGTTGTGCTCGCTGCGGCAGAAGTCGCAGGCCACGCGCAGTGGC
>CAYHCX010000063.1:0-3748 GCA_964355095.1 uncultured Acidobacterium sp. | reverse complement strand
ACCGCCGCGGTAGTTGTGCTCGCTGCGGCAGAAGTCGCAGGCCACGCGCAGTGGCTGAGCGTTGCCATCCACGACGATGACCGTGTGGGTGCGATCTTCGTGGCACGACCGGCAGTGGTCCTCCACCGATTGGCCGGCGCGGTACTGTCGGATCGGCGGGCTCATCGATAATTCGGGCAGGGCGTCACGTAGTGGACTCCGTCGATGAGCTCGTGCCGCTTCCCATCGTAAGGGAAGAGCAGGAAGTCGGCGGAGGTGAGACGCACGTGGGAGCGAGCGGCGGTCGGCATGGCGTCCTCTTCGCGCATGAGGGGATCTTACACCTGCACATGCCGGTGTTGACTGCGAACGGCATGCCATGCGCTACGCTCGAAGCAAGGGATGCGCCGGTAACGGTGCCAGGCCCTACTGGGTGGCGTCCACGAGCGTGGGTGACAAGGCGCGCATGAGATCCGCCGGCGCCAGCGCGATCAGGAACCCGCGGCGTCCGCCGTTGATGTAGATGCGATCGAGATCGGCGATCGTGCGCTCCATGTAGACCGGCATCGGCTTCCGTGTCCCGAAGGGCGAGGTGCCGCCGACGAGATAGCCGGTGTGCTTCTGGGCCACCTCGGGTTCGCACGGGGTCACGGTCTTGGTGCCGGCCTGCCGGGCGAGGTTCTTCGTGGAGACGTCGCGGTCGCCGTGCATGAGCACGATCAGCGGCCGCTTCCCCTCGTCTTCCATCACCAGGGTCTTGATGACGACGTGTTCATCGACGCCGAGTTCGCGCGAGGACACGGCGGTGCCGCCGCGGTCTTCGTAGCGGTACGGGTGCTCGGTATACGGGACCTTGTGGGCCCTCAAGAAGTGAATGGCCGGCGTCGCTGACAAGGTGAAATCTTGCCACATGCAAGCCACGGAAGCACAGAAACACGGAACAAGTTCTCACAGAACCAGATTCCGTGCTTCCGTGCTTCCGTGTTTCCGTGGCCCGTAGGTTCACTCGGAACGCAACGCGATCAAAGGACTCACCCGCGTCGCGCGAAACGCCGGCAGCGCGCTGGCCAGCAGCGCCACCGCGATCAGCACCAGCGGCACCACCAGGAACGTGCCGGGGTCGCCCGGCTGCACCTGATAGAGCAACGACTGCATCAGCCGCGACAGCAGGAACGCGGCGACGACGCCGACCGCAATCCCGCCGGCGGCCAGCGTGAGGCCCTGGCGGAGGATCATCACCATCACCTGCGACCGGTCCGCGCCGATGGCGAGCCGGATGCCGATCTCCTGCGTCCGCCGCGCCACCAGGTACGACAGCACGCCGTAGATGCCGACCGCCGCCAGCGTGAGGGCAATGGCGGCGAACACCCCCATCAGGAACCCCGTCAATCGCGTGGTCGCCAGCGCCGCGCCCACCACCTCCGTCATTGGACGAATGTTGGCCACCGGAATGTTCGGGTCCATGGCGCGCACTTCGCTGCGCACCGCCGCGGCCACCGACAGGGGATCGCCGGTGGTTCGCGCCACGATGAAGGCGTTGCGAACCAGGTTGCCGGCGGTGACGACGTGCCACTGGCTGTGCGGGATGAAGAATTTCTCCTTCACGATCCCGGTGACACCGTTGTGCCGCTCGTCGGCGACAATGCCGACCACGGTGACCCAGGGCTTGGACCTGCCGCCGCCCACGCGCAGGCGGCCGCCGATTACCGCGTTGGGGTCTTTCCAATAGGTGCGGGCAAGCGTTTCGTTCACCACCGCCACCGGCTGCGCAGCCGTGGTGTCGGTGCCGGTGAACCAGCGGCCGCGGATCAGCCGGGCACCCATCGCCTCGAAGGCGCCGTCGGTCACGATTTGCCAGTCGCCCTTGGCATTGCGTCCCGGGCCCTCCTGGTAGCCCTCGACATCAAGGCCGTAGTCGCCAATCGCGGTGGCGAGCGGCAACGCCCGAACGGCGCCGGCGGCCTCGACGCCCGGCACGGTGCGCACGCGCTCCATCAACCGGCGATAGAAATCCACGACCTTCTCCGGCGAGTCATAGCGTTCGGCCGGGATGGACAGGCGCATGGTCAGCATGCGATCGGGATTGAACCCGAGGTCGATGCGGGCCAGCGCCGACAGGCTGCGGATCATCAGGCCCGCGCCGATCACCAGGATCACCGCCAGGGCGACCTCGGCGACCACCAGCAGACTGCGCAGGCGCTGCCTGGATCCGCTGACCGTCGCCTGCTGCGTGCCTTCGCGCAGCGACTCCACCAGGTTCATGCGCAGCGTGCGGAGCGCCGGCGCCATTCCAAACACGATGGTGGTAACCACGCCCAGCACCAGCGTGAACAGCATCACGGTGAGGTCGAGGCCGACCGGGGCCAATGGCGGCAGGCTGGCCGGATGCAGCGTGACCAGCACGCGCAGGCCGATGGCCGCCAGGCCCAGCCCCAGTGCCGCGCCGAGCACGGCGAGCACGACGCTTTCGGTGAGGAGCTGGCGGACGAGGCGGTCGGGCGCCGCGCCGATGGCCGTGCGCAGCGCCATCTCGCGCACCCGCGCGTCACCGCGGACCAGCAGGAGGTTGGCGACGTTGGCGCAGGAGATCAGCAGGAGGAACCCGACCGCGCCCATCAGCAGCCACATCGCGGGACGCACGCCGCCGCGGATCTCCTCGTCGAGCGGCACGGCGAAGGCGGTGAACTTCATCTCGGCCGGATAGGCGCCTTGTTCGGTCAAGCGGACGGCAATGGCCGCGAGCTCGGCGGTCGCCGTCGCCGCCGTTTTCCCCGGTGCCAGCACGGCGGCCGCAAAGTAGCTGTGGCTGTCGCGAACCAGGTTGGCGGGATCCCACTGCGTGGGCCGCCATAACTGCGTCGGCTCCGCGGCGTTGTCGGTGAAGTCGGTGGGCAGGCGGAACCCGTCGGGCATGACGCCGATCACTTCCACCGGCACGTCGTCGATCATCAGGGTGCGGCCGATCACGGATGGGTCGCCGTTATAGCGCGCCTGCCACAGCGGGTAGCCCAGCACCGCCACCTGCGGCCCGTTCGGCGCATCGTCGTCGGCGCTGATGACGCGGCCCAGCATCGGGCGCGACCCGAGCACGTCAAACGTGTTGGCCGTGACAAGCCCCACGCCCACGCGGAGCGGTTCGCCGTCGCCGGTGAGGTTCTGCTGACCGGTCCTCCAGCTCGCAACGCCGGTGAGGGTGGTCGCCAGGTTCCGGAAGTCGACCACCTCCTGGTTCGACAGCCATGTCTTGTCGAAGCTGATCCACCGCGCGAAGATCTGCACGCGGCGTTCCGGCTCTGAATACGGCAAGGGCGTGACGAGCACCGCCTTGACCACGCTGAAGATGGCGGAGGTGGCGCCAATCCCAAGCGCGAGGGTGATGAGGGAAGCCGCCGCAAACCCCGGGCTCTTGATCAGGCCCCTCACCCCACCGACGATGTCTTGTCTCAGTCCGTCCAACATGGGCACGCCCCTGGTTGGGGGGTTGGACGGCCCCGAAGCCCGAAGGGTTGGCGCATCCGACTGTAGGGCACGCCTTTACGAGGTGCCGCCCCGGTAGGTGCCGCCCCGGTAGGGCACCCCGTCCGAGCCGGACTTGTCAGAGACGTACGCGACTATCCGTGGCCAGGCTCAGATCGGTTCTCAATCGACGAGATCATGGCGGCGTTCGAGGCGCTCGGTCCCCGATGAGTTCGGCCCCCCATAAAGGGGGGCCCTACAACAGTCGCTTGTTGGTAGCGGTACAGGTAGGGCACCCCTTTAGGGGTGCCGT
>CAYHCX010000062.1:14047-22806 GCA_964355095.1 uncultured Acidobacterium sp. | reverse complement strand
GGGTGCTTGGGGGACGGGCACCCAGGGTGCGGGCGTGGATGGGCGCCAGGCCGCCCTGCCAGTCGTGCGTGTGGATGACATCGAAGGGCTCCGCCTGTTGCGCCGCGAAGTCGATGGCCGCGGCGGAGAGAAACGCGTAGCGGATCGCGTTGTCCGGGTAGTCCACGCCGCCTTCGTAATAGATGCCGGCGCGATCGTAGAGATCGGGGCAATCAAGCAGCAGCGCGCGCGCACCGGGGCCGAGCGGCTGTTCGAGGAGGCGCGCGCGGAACCGGTGGGCGGCGACCTCCACCGACACGGTGCCGGCCACCGGGCCATCCGGGGCGCCGCGGTAGCGAGGCGTCACCAACGTCACGTCGTGGCCGAGACGGCCAAGCGCCTTGGGCAGCGCCCCCGCCACATCCGCCAGCCCGCCGGTCTTCGAGAAGGGCTGCGCCTCCGAGGCGATCATCAAAATGCGCAGGCGACGGGGAGGACTCGCCCCCGCTTTCGGCTTCGCGGCTTTCGTCGCCATCTTCTCCAAGTGTATTTCAGAGGACAGAAATCCCCAGTTCACCAAATCACCAGATCACCAGATCCCTGTATGATCCCCCCGTGTCCGGCTCCTCCCCGAGCAGCGCGCGGGTCCTGCCCCGCGACATCGCCGAGCTCAAGGCCCTGGCCGAACGCCAGCCGGAGCTGGCGCAGGCCGCCCAGATGCAGGTTGCCTTGATCGAGGCCGTGCGCCGCGTGCAGGGCCGGCTCACCACGCCGTGGATCGAGGCCACGCCCGAAGAGCTGTTGGCCCGCCTGGCCAAGGGACAGCCGCTGCTCGACTTCGATCAGATCCTCTTCGAGTGGAACGACGTGCGGCTGTTGATCCGCCAGATTGCCGACATCCTCCGCCGCCACGACGCCATCGACGCCGACGCGGCGATCGCGCTCCACAACGTCGGCCGGGCCGCCGACCTGCCGGAGCGGGTGCGCGCCTGGTTCAACGGCACGCCCTCGCCGGACGTAGAGATGCTCGACGAAGTGCTGGTCTGGGCGGCGCGCCCGTACCTGCAACGGGTCGCGGAGGTGCTGCGGCAGCGCGTGATTTTCGACGGCTGGGGCCGGCGGGTGTGCCCGGTGTGCGCGGCGGAGCCCGACTTCGCGGTGATCACGCCAGGCGGCGAGCGGCAGCTGGTGTGCAGCCGGTGCCTGGTGCGGTGGACCTTCAGCGGCATTACCTGCCCGTACTGCGGCAACGACGACCGCTCGACCATCACCTCGATGGCCACGCCTGACGGCGTGTATCGCGTGATGATCTGCCAGCCATGCGGCCGTTACATCAAGGCGCTCGATTCGCGAAAGGCCTCGCGCGCGCTGCTGCCGTATGCGGATCCGATTGTGACGCTGCCGCTGGACGCGGCGGTGATGCGGCGAGGGAAATGACAGGAGAACGGAGAAAACGAAACAGGAGCTCAGAAGACTAGAAGAAATTGGTTTCTCCTGCCCTTCTGAACTCCTGTTATTTGTTTTCTGAATTTCTGTTATTCGTGATCTTGCTGCTGGTGCTGGGCGTCGCCGTCGAGCAGGGCCTTGGTGCGGCTGCTCATCCAGTTGAAGAGGTGGCGCGTTTCCCAGAACCGGCTGGCGTTCGACTTGGCGCCGAGCACCACGAACGCCACTTCCTGGCCCGACTGCGGCAGGCGCAGGAGGGTGGCCAGGCAGTAGCCCGAACGGCTGATGAATCCGGTCTTGCCGCCGACCACGTCGATGTCGCCGCTGCGGACAATCTGGTTCGTGCTCCTGGCGGTAATCGTCTGGCGGCCGGCCTGCGTCGTGTACGACGTCTTGCGCATGATGCCGCCCAGGCGTTGGTCGGCGGCGGCGTGGGCAATCAGGCGGGCCAGGTCGTAGGCGGACGAGACGTTCTCGGCGAGCAACCCCGACGGATCCGCGTAGTGCGTGTTGAGCAGTCCGAGTTCGGTCGCCTTCTCGTTCATCCTGGCGATGAAGCCGGCGGCGCCGTACGGCGAGATGCGCGCCAGCGCCCGGGCGGCGGCGTTGTCGGAGCCCACCAGCAGCAGGTTCAACAGGTCGTCGGCTGTGAGCTTGAAGCCGTTGCGAAGATAGGTGGTGGACGCGCGCGACACGTCGCTGCGCTGCACGGTGACCGCCGTGCTGAGCGGCGCACCGCTCTCGAGAAACACCAGCGCCGTCATCACCTTGGTGATGCTCGCAATCGAGCGCTGATCCTGCGCGTGGTCTTCCCATAGCACTTCGCCGGTGGTCGGGTTGTAGATGATGGCGGCTTCGGCCCGCACGTCGGGAACTTCGCGGCCGAACTCGTCCACGCGGAAGCGCGGCGTCTGCACCTCGCGCATTTCGCGGGCACGGGCGGCAGCGCGGGCGCGGGCCAATCGCGCGCGACGGGCGCGGGCGTTGGTCGGCGAGTAGGCCTTCTTTTTGGCGGTGGATCGCGCCGGCGTCTTCGCCGCGGTCGCCTTCCTCGCCGTGATCGACGTCCCAGGCGCCTTCGCCTGCGCGGCATAAGAAGCAGGTACGGAAAGCACGACCGTGGCGACGGCCGCCAGGCACACGGCAAGTTTTGTGAAGCGGGTTGGCTTCGCCATCAGCAATTGGGGGGATTGTATTCACACTATCCCCAAGAATCAAGAGGGTTTATGGGTCTTGGGGTAAGCTTGGTCCCCTAATGGAACGACCGGCTCCGACCGAGTACCGCGTCCTCAGGGAGACCATTGCCGCCCGCGGGAGCCTCCGCCCCATCCTTGCCCTGGCCGGCCTGGGCCTGTGGGCCCTCCTGCTGACAGCCGTGCTCGTCTGGCTTCCTTACCCCGTCGCGGCCATTATTCCGCTGCTCGTCCTGCTCGCGACCTTCGAGGTCATCAGGCCTTTGCACTTCGGCGCGGAGCGGATTGGGCGGTATTTGCAGGTGTTTTACGAGGAAGACGGCCAGCCCGAGCGTCCCCTGACCGACGCTCCCTCGTGGGAACGCACGGCGATGAGGTTGAGCGCGATCCCCGGTACGGGCGGGCACCCGTTATTTGTCCCGATATTTTTTCTGGCGACCATCGCCAACACCCTGCCGGTGTTGCTCGCGCAGCCGCGGGCGACGCCCATCGAGCTGGCGGCCCTCGGTATTCCCCATCTCGCCCTGATCGTCTGGCTCGTCAACGCCGACCGCGCGCTGCGCTCGCAGCGCGTCGCCGAGCTCGAGCAGTTCAGGGCGTTACACAAGGCCTGAGGCTTGCGGCTTGCGTGCCCAAGCCCCAAGTCCCAAGCCCCAAGCCTACTGTTGCGCCAACGCAATCGCCAGTAGCAACGCCCGCTGCGATCCCATCCATGAATTCGTCGGGTCGAATGCCTCGTCGAGGGCGTGCGCCCCTGAACCGCGGCCGCCGCCATCGATCGTGATCGCGGGAATGCCGAGGTTCATCGGGATGTTCGAGTCGGTCGAGCCCTCGTCCAGCGTGGCCGTGAAGCCGAGCGCGCGCGTTACCGAAACCGCCGCCTGAACGATCGGCGAGTTCGCCGGCGTCTGCCCGGCGGGCCGATTGCCAACCAGCGCCTTGTCCACCGACAGCACGTTCTTCTTCCACCGCGCGTCTTCGGCCTTCACCGCGTCATCCACGGCGCGATGAAACTTGGCGTCCACGGCCTGCAGCGCCGAAGGGCTGGCCGACCGCATGTCCATTTCGAACCACGCCTCGAACGGAATGGAATTGACCGAGGTGCCACCGCCGACCCGCCCGACGTTGAACGTGGTCTTGGGATCGCTTGGCACCTCGAACTGCGAAATCGTCTCGACGGCGCGTCCCAGCGCGTGCAGCGGGTTCGAGAGGCCGAACGCGCCGTAGCTGTGGCCGCCGGGGCCCTTGAACGTCACGCGGTAGCGGAGGCTGCCTACGGCGATGTGCGTGATGCCGAGTCCGGTGCCGTCGATCGAGACAAAGCGATCGATCTGGCCCTTCATGCCTTCGTTGAACAGGTATTTCACGCCGCGCAGGTCGCCCAGGCCCTCCTCGCCCACCGTGGCGACGAACGTGATCGATCCGGGCGTCTGCACCTTGGCCTGGTTCATCGCGCGGACGACCGCGAGCACGACGGCGAGGCCGCGGCAGTCGTCGCCGATGCCGGGCCCGCGCAGGATGTTGCCGTCGCGCTTGACCTTGACGTCGGTGCCGTCGGGAAACACGGTGTCGAGGTGCGCGCTGAACACGAGGCGCGGCCGCGGCTGGGCGCCCGGCCGCTCGCCGAGCACGTTGCCTTCCTTGTCGATGCGCACGTTCTGCAGCCCGGCCTCGCGGAACATGCGTGCAAACACTTCCGCGCGCTTCTGTTCCTTGAACGGCGGCGCCTCGACCTCGCATAGCTGGATTTGGTCCTCGATGGTCTGCGGCTCGGCCGCGCGGATGGCGTCGACCGCGGCCTTCACGGCCGCGTCGGCCATGAGCCTGGTACCGACGTTGGTGGCGTCCTGCTGCGCCGCGGCCGCCCCGGAAAATCCGGCGGTCATCACCAGGGCGAGCACAAGTCCAAGGGAAAGAGAGCGTCGTGTCATGGTGAAAAGTATATCCGCCTCAGTATGCAGACACCCGGCCGCGTCACTGGAATAGTCACCCTGACCATCCCAGTGATTACCCCCTGTGCGCTTGCTTTCCCACCCCACCGGATCTACCATCTTTCCCACCTATCGCCGGGTTTCGCCCTGTCTTTCCTTCTTGTGGCGCGTTCGTTCGGTTGCACTGGGTGTTTTGCGGGAAATACGCCGGTTTTGAGTTAACTCTCGTGTGTTTTGGTTGGGGGAACGATGATGAGGCTGAACAGGCTGGCAGTGTTCTGCCTGTGCGTGACGCTGCTTGCGATAGCAGCTCCCACTTTCGCACAGGAATTTCGAGGCCGAATCAACGGCGTGGTCACCGACAACACCGGCGCCATCCTGCCCGGCGTGACGGTCACCGCCACGAGCCCCGCGCTCATTCAGCCGCAGGTGCAGGTCACCGGCGCTGACGGCAGTTTCCGTTTTCTCGCACTGCCCCCTGGGCTTTACGACATCGACTTCGATCTCACCGGCTTCCAGAAGGTGCAACGCAAGGACGTGCGCGTCGTCATCAACCAGACCCTCACCGTTGACCAGCAGCTCAACGTCGCGACGCTGCAGGAAACCGTGACGGTGACCGGCGCCTCGCCGGTCGTTGACACCTCGACGACGGCAATGGGCACCAACTTCACCAAGGAACTGCTGACCGAAATCCCGAACGCCCGAGACATCTGGGCGGCGATGGCGCAGGCGCCCGGCATCCAGATGACGGCGTTCGACGTCGGCGGCTCGAACACCGGCAACCAGTCGGGCTTCCGTTCGTATGGGTTCGACACGCAGAACCAGACGCGCGTCGAAGGCATCGACACCACCGAAGGCACGGCGGCCAACGCCGGCTACTTCGACTTCGGTTCCTTCGAGGAGTTCCAGGTCGGCGGCGCCGGCGCGGACTCGGGCGCCTTCGCCGGCGGCGCGGTGCTCAGCATCAGCGTCAAGTCGGGCGGCGATCGCTTCACCGGCACGTGGTACAGCGACTACATCGGCGAAAGCCAGCTGACCGACAACGTGCCGGACAACCTGCGGACGGAGAACACGCCGGACGACAACGGCATGTTCTCGCGCCGCGGTCTCTGCTTCGAGCGCAACGGCGAAACGATCTGCCGCGGCAACGCCACCAAGAAGCAGTACGACCTCAACGGCGACTTCGGCGGCCCGCTGTGGAAACAGAAGGTGTGGTTCTTCACCAGCTGGCGGCTGAATGACAAGTACGAGTACATCACCGGCCTCGGCGACGAGACGCAGCGCTCGAAGCTGTCGAACAAGTACACCTTCAAGGGCACCTTCCAGGTCGGCAAGAACAACCAGATCGTCGCCTTCCTGAACAAGCGCGAGAAGCTGCAAGACAAGCGCGGCATCAACCTCACGACGCCGCTCTCGGCTGCCTACTACCAGAGCTCGCGCAACTACCCGTGGAAGGTCGAAGCCACCCGCGTGATGGGCAGCCGCGCCTTTCTCGACGTGCTCTACGGCAACTGGTACAACTTCTTCCCGTTGCGCCCGGTCCGCGACTTCGGCCTGTATGACGGGCCGTGGGAAGCGCCGCGGGTCGACACCGCCACCAGCGTGATCTCGCCGCGCGGCGGCAACAGCGGCTACCAGGACCAGAAGCGCTACAAGCCGCAGGTCTACGCCACCCTGTCGTACTTCAAGGATGGCTGGAAGGGCAGTCACGACATCCGGACCGGCTTCGACTGGAAGCGCGATCGCCGGCACCTGTTCAACGACCAGCCGTTCGACATCAACTACCGTGACAACAACGGCAACCTGAGCGCCGTCGACATCTTCAACTCGTCGGTCACCGGCACCAATGACGTGGTCTACACCGCCGGCTGGATCAACGACACCTGGAAGCTCACCGACCGGCTGACGTTGAATCTCGGCGTGCGCGTCGAGAACTACAAGGACCAGTGGCCCGACCAGGAATTCGAGCCGAACGGCATTCCCGCGCTAGCGAGCTGGACCGACGCCCGTTACCGTGCATTTGTCGCCCCACGGACCGCCAACGCGACCACCGTCGCCAACACCACCACGCTTGCGCCAAAGGTCGGCTTTGCCTACGACCTCACCGGCGACAACCGCACGGTCATCAAGGGCTTCGTCGGCCAGTCGCGCTGGAACTCGGCCGACACTTTGGCCGACCGGGAAAACCCCGTCGGCCTGGGCCAACTCCGCTACGCGTTTGTCTCTTGCTCGGCGACGGTCACCACTAACTGCGACCTGAACGGCAACCGCCTTGTGGACTCGCCGGCTGAGCTCGGGGCGTTCCAGAATTCGTTCGGCGACGCCGGAAACGTGAGGGTGGACCGTGACTTGGTCCGGCCGACCAGCAACGAAATCTCACTAAACCTGGAACGCGAAGTCGCGACCGGCCTCTCGGCACGCGCGTCGTGGGTCTACAAGAACATGCGCAACGTCTGGGGTGAGATCGACGTCGTGCGCGCCGCCGGTTACACGGTTCCGTTCACCATCAGGGACCCCGGCGTCGATCGCGTCGCCGGCACGGCCGACGACCAGACGTTCCAGACGATGGCCCTCGCCGCCGGCACTGGCACGGAGCGCGTCTATACCAACGACGAACGTAATGACGCCGACTTCCACACGGCGGAGTTCGCATTGAACCGCCGCTTCGCCAATAAGTGGATGCTGCTGACCTCGTTCGGCTACACCTGGTCGAAGATGCAGCACGCGGCGTCAGGCGCACGCACCTTCGTCTACCGTCCGTTCGACCTGCTGTTCGGGGAGGAAGGCAAGGAAACCGACACCCTGTGGAACTACAAGATCATCGGCCGCTACGTGCTGCCGTATGAAATTGGCTTCTCGGGATCGTGGAAGGTGCAGAGCGGATTCAATTACGCCCGCACCATCAGCGTCGCCATGCCGGTGGAAGGCAATCGCACCATCCGCGTTCAGTCGATTGACTCGAACCGTTATCCGTCGGTCGCGATCCTCGACCTGCGGCTCGATAAATCGTTCGACATGGGTAAGTTCGGCAAGGTTTCACCCATGCTCGACATCTTCAACGTGATGAACTCGGGTGTGCCGACTACGGTGCGCACGACCAACACCGCGACGGCGCCCTTCAACGACGTGACCGCGATTCTCAACCCGCGCGTCATCCGCTTCGGCTTCCGGTTCAACTTCTAGCACCGGGCCGCCCGCGTCACACTGCAGGGCGGGTGGGTAACCACCCGCCCTGCGCGTGTACTGTGATAGAACCTGCCTGCACCTGCCATGCGACGAGAGCACGCCTCCCAGCTCGCCGGCCGTTCGTCTATATTGCCGGCGCCAACACGCACGTGCCGACGCATGGGACCTCGTGGAGGTGCGGCGCGATCAACACCTCACGTTGTACCAGCCGAGGAACGTCGTCCAATAGGACGCGGACCGGAGGTCCTCTGATACTCTGTCGGGGATGCGGCGTGGCCCGTTCCTGATCCTGTTCACGGTGTCCGGCGCCGCGGCCCTCATCTACGAAGTGGTCTGGACGCGCCTGCTCACGCTGCAGATGGGCCACGGCGTTGCCGCGGTCAGCACCGTGCTGGCGGCGTTCATGGGCGGCCTCGCCGTGGGCGCCGCCGTGGCGGGCCGCAAGGGTGGACGCCTCGCGCCGGAACGCGCCCTGACGGTATACGCCGGACTCGAGCTGGCCATCGGTGTGCTGGCGCTCCTCCTGCCGTTCGCGCTCACGGCGGTTCGTCCCCTGCTGGTCACCGCCTACGCTGACGGCGACGGCGGGGCTGTCTTCGTCCTGTTGCGGCTTGGCACCAGCGTCCTGCTGCTGGCGGTCCCGGCGGCGGCCATGGGCGCGACCTTTCCCATTGCCTCGCGGTGGATGGTCCGTGCGGCGTCCACCGCGGCGCAGGACGCCGGCGGCCTTTACGCGGCCAACACACTGGGCGCCGCCGCGGGCGCGGTGCTGGCAGGGTTCGTCCTCGTCCCCTGGCTCGGCCTGAGCGGCTCGACGTACGTGGCCGTCATCCTGAACATCACCGCGGCCGCCGGCGCATTCGCCATTGCGCGGAGCGCAGCGCAGTCACGCGATCGTTCGGAGGGCGGGGACTTCAGCCCCCGCCTCACGGCGTCCGGCATGAAAGCGGACGCTAAAGCGTCCGCTCTCCGAACGTCCGCTCTCCGAACGTCCGCTCTCCGAACGTCCGCTCTCCGAACGTCC
>CAYHCX010000062.1:7860-13947 GCA_964355095.1 uncultured Acidobacterium sp. | reverse complement strand
CCGAACGTCCGCTCTCCGAACGTCCGCTCTCCGAACGTCCGCTCTCCGAACGTCCGCTCTCCGAACGTCCCTCGACGGCAGCCCGTGGACGGCGGCGTTGGCCCTGGGCGCGTCGGGATTCGCGTCACTCACGTTGCAAGTGGTGTGGACGCGCCTGCTCGTCCAGATCCTGGGCCCCACCACTTACGCCTTCAGCATCGTCGTCGCGATCTTCATCGTCGGCCTGGCCGCGGGAGCCGCGGTTGGCGCGCGGCTGGTGTCGCGCGTGCGCAGCGCGGCCGTCGGCCTCGCGGTGTGCATGCTGGTGAGCGTGGGCCTCGCCCTGGCCGCGGCCTCACTGGTGGAGTGGGCGCTGCTCGCCATCGCCCAGGTCGTCGCGACGCCGGAGTTCCAGTTTGGCGACGTGCTGGCGCGAGAAATTCTGCTGGTCACCGGCCTGCTGCTGCCCATGACGATCGCATTCGGCGCGGCGTTCCCGTTTGCCGTGGCCCTGGCCGCGGGTCGCGATGAATCGATCACGGAAACTCTCGGACGTATCTACGCGGTCAACACCGTGGGTGCCATCGCGGGCGCGCTGCTTTCCGGGTTCGTGCTGGTGCCGCAAATCGGGTTGCACCTGACCATCCGCGCCGTGGCCGCGGTGGTGGGCCTGAGCGCGCTGGCCATCCTCCTGCTGACCGCCGGACGCGTTCGCGGCCGCCTGGTTGGCTTCGGGCTCGCCGCGGTCGTGTTGGCGGCCGGGTTCGCGTTGCCCCAATGGGATCAGCTCCTCCTGTCGAGCGGCGCCTACAAGTACGCCGCGGCCATGCGGGGACCGAGCCTCGAGACCGCGCTCGCCGCCGGTGAGCTGCTCTCATACCGTGAAGGCGCGACCGGCACCGTGGCGGTGCGCCGCCTCGCCGGAACCGTGTCGCTCGCCATCGACGGCAAGGTCGATGCGTCGAACGCCGGCGACATGCTGACGCAGCGGCTGCTCGCCCATGTCCCGCTGCTGCTTCACCCGGCGCCGAAGCGCGCGGCCATTCTCGGCCTGGGCAGCGGCGTCACGCTCGGCTCGGCGCTCACGCATCCGCTCGAATCGGCAACCGTCCTCGAGATTTCACCTGAAGTGGTGGACGCCTCCCGGTTCTTTGACACTGAGAATCACCGCGCCCTGGCGGACCCGCGGACCCGGGTCATCGTCGGCGACGGCCGCACGCACTTGATGCTCGGACGGGAAAGCTACGACGTGATCGTGTCGGAGCCGTCGAACCCGTGGATGGCCGGCATCGCGTCGCTGTTCACGCGGGAGTTCTTCGAGGGGGCCAAGGCGCGGCTGGCGCCGGGCGGCATCCTGTGCCAGTGGGCGCATACCTATGACATCAGCCGCGACGACCTGCAATCGATCGTGGCCACGTTCCTGACCGTGTTTCCCGACGGCACGCTGTGGCTGGTCGGCGACGCCGACGTCCTGCTGATCGGCTCGACCGGTCCCCTGGATGACCGGGTGGCCGGCATCGCGGCCGCCTGGCAGCGGCCGGGCGTCGCGGCGGACCTCGCCTCGGTCGGCGCGATGGAACCGTTTGCGGTCACCTCCCTCTTCGTGGCCCAGGGCGATACGTTGAGGGCCTGGGCGAACGGCGCGCCGCTGCAGACCGACGACCAATCGCGGCTGGAGTTTTCGGGCCCGCGGAACATTTTTGGCCTGTCACGCGACGACAATGCCGTGACCTTACGCGAGCTCGCGGGCCGCAGTCCGAAACCGGCCGCCGTGACCGCCGCCATGACCGGTGCCGCGGGGGCAGACTGGCGCACTCGCGGATCGATGTTCCTCAAGTCAGATGCGCACCGGCCGGCTTACGACGATTTCAAGAAGGCGATCGAAGCCGACCCCAACGATGCGGTCGCCCTTGATGGGCTCATCCGGTCGGCCGCGGCCCTCACCCGGATCGACGAGGCCCGGGCGCTGCTGACCAACCTGGCGTCAGATCCCGCCCACACGGCTGCCAAGCTCGCGTTGTCGCGCGTGCTGGCGTCTCAGGGCGCCGTCGATGAGGCAGCGCGAATCCCCTTCAGCATCCTCCAGTCGAACCCGGGCGATGTCCCGGCACTCGAGCAACTGGCCTCGATACTCTCGGATATCGGCGATGCCGCGCGGCTCGAGCCGGTCGCCGCCCGCCTGGTCGCGCAAGCCCCGAAAAACGTGTGGTCGCACTACTACGCCGGCTCGCTGTTCTTCATGCAGGACCGTCTCGACCTGGCGCTTCAAGCGGCCCGCAACGCGGTGGCCCTGGACCCGACCCACGCCAAGGCGCACAACCTGATGGGCGCCTGCCTGGCCAGCATGGGCCAGCGAGACGCGGCCCGGACCGCCTTCGAAGCGTCGATCAAGGCCGACCCGCGCGAATCCGGGACCTACACCAACCTCGCCACGCTCGAGTTCCAGACCGGCAACCGCGCGCGCGCCCTCCATTACTTCGCCGAAGCGCTCACGGTCGATCCGATGTCGCAGACCGCGCGCGAAGGCCTCGCCGCCGTTCAATCCAAACCATAACCGCTATCCAATTCACTGAAGTTTGATCCAAGTTCGCCGAATACCCTTTGGGTAGTGTTGGCGTGCGTGCGTGTGTGTGAGCAACCACCGACTGTGTAAGAAGTGCCACGAACCGGAGCAGCGGTACCGCAGCGCCATCGGCTTTTCATTCGGTAGATCCGCGGATCAGGCTCCGGCACGCGCTTTGCTAAGAGATTGATTCGGGGGGAGCAATTCGATGAGCGTCGTTCGTATTCTGGGATTCTCGACGCTGTCATGTGGCTGCGTAGTCGGTCGATACCGGGACGTGGCAAGCACGCGCGAGGTCACTTACGTGGAAGAAAAGGGCGTGGGGTGTGAAAGCCATGCGCACCGTCGGAACCACACCGTGTCGGCCGAACGCGAGCGCTTCGCGGCCGTCGCCGTGACCGTGCTGACAGCTCGAGCGTCGTAAGGTCCGCCAACCGGCCGTACGGCCACGGTACAATCGTACCGACGTGCCGCCTCGCCTTCAAACCCCTTACCGACCTGCGCCGCGGACGCCAGCGGCTGCGCTTTTACCACGGATCGAGCTCGACGACACTACCTGGCCGAGGCGGTAGCCCGGGCGAAGGCCGCTTTCAATAAGCGTGCCCCATAGTTCCCCTTGAATCCATCTCTGCCGGAGATATATGCTCACCTGCCGTCCGGGAGTGATTAGTGGACCTTCGACAACTGGAAATCATACGAGCCATTGCGGAAACTGGTTCATTCACGGCCGCGGGGCACAAGCTGCACGTCTCGCAGTCGGCAATCAGCCGGCAGATTCTGCTGCTCGAAGACGAATTGAAAGAGCCGGTGTTCCTCCGCGTGGGACGCCGCATTCGCATCACGCCGGCCGGCGAGTCGTTGCTGCAGCTGAGCCATCGCGTGTTCCAGGATCTCAAGGACACGACTGCCGGCATCACCGACAGCCAGGTGTCGCTGCGCGGCACCGTCCGGCTGCTCGGCGGCATGACGGTGTGCCTGTACGTGTTCCCGCCCCTGCTGACCGAACTCAAGCGGCAGCACCCGGAGATCGAGCTGAAGCTGATGTCGGGCAGTTCCGAGCAGTGCCTGGCGCGGCTGCGTTCCGGCGCCGGCGACCTTGCCCTGCTCACCCTGCCGGTCGATCAGCCCGACCTGGTCACGGTGCCCGTCCTGCAGGAAGAATTGCTGGTGGTGACCGGACCCAAGCACCCGCTGGCGAAGAAGCGCAAGGTGCTGCCGCAGGACCTCTACCGCCAGCCGTTCGTGCTGTTCGAGTCGGGCTCGAATACCCGCCGCGCCATCGACGAATTCTTCATGACCGCCAAGGTCGAGCCGCAGATTGTCATGGAGACGGAAAACGTCGAGATCATCAAGGCGCTGGTCCGCAACGGCATCGGCATCACGATCATCCCCTACCAGGCGGTGGCGCGTGACGTCAGCAGCGGCCAGCTGTTCTGCGCCCGCATCGAGGGCCGGTCGCTGGTCCGAGAAACCGGCTGGATTTACCCGAAGATGAGCCGGACGCCCCGCGCCGTGCAGGAAGTCATCAAGGCCTTCGAGCGGGTACGGCCGAAGTTGAAACTGGCACCATGATCGCATTGGATGATTCCGATGCGATCATTCTATTTTCGTGGTGTGAGAGCGGTCGCTAGGATCGGCCCATTTCCCGTCCCTGAAGTGAGGCCCGCAGTGGAAACCAGCCGCGAACGTGTCATCTCAATCGTCCTGAACGAAGAAGAGTGGCAGGCCTTCGTTCGCCGGCATCCCCAGCCGGTGGTGTGGCTGCGGGAGCGCATCCAGGAATCGATCGCGGTCGCGCCGGTTACTGCGCTTTCGGCTGCTGGCGCAGCGAATACGACGTCCGCGACCACACGTTAAGCCCCGGCTTGTTCACCAGCTTGAGCTCGATCTTGCGCGTGCGCTTGAGCGGGTCGGGGTTGGTGGATGAATACCCGAGCACGTAGTAGTCGCTGGTCTCGGCGTCGATGCGCTTGAGCGCCTTGTCGAAGTTGTTCTGGTTCACCACGGCGATGCCGCCGGTTTCTTCCGCCAGCACGCGCAGGCTGTCTTGCGACTTGCGCACGTACTCGCCGTACTCCACCGGATCCAGTTGCTCGTCGAGGTCGGCGCCGGCCACCAGGCCGCGCGGGTCGATGGTGTAGAGCGTCGCGTTGGCGCGGTTGGCCGTGCGCGTCACTTCGGCCAGCTCGCGCGCCAGATCGGCATCGGCAAACTGCTGCCCGCTGAACTGCCCCTGCTGCTGCCGGCCTTCTTCGCGCGTCTGCCCGAAGCGGCCGCCAAACACCGGGTCTTCACCAAGCCGCGATTCCGAGAACGGGTTGAAGTCGTAGCCGTTGCTCACCCAGATCACCGCCTTGCGGCGGTTGTTGATCTTCTCCATCTGCGACAGCATGTCGTAGGCGGTCGAGAACGCGACGTGCGCGCGATAGCGGACTTCGCTCGGGCCATCCGACCCTTCCGCGCCCTGGATGATGTCGGACGGCTTGAGGCCGCTGCCGGTGATCTTCTTGATCGCCTCGTCCAGGATCTTGTGGTCGTAGGTCGGATCGATCGCCAACGACGAGGGGCCCGTCGAGACGATGGAGAACATGTCGCCTTCGTGGACGAGGGTCTTCGAGATCTTCTTGAATAAGTCGCGAATCCGCCCCGTGTTGCGGAAGTCCAGGTGCAGGTCGTCGACGATGATCAGGAAGATGCGGCCGGCGGTGTCGTTCTTGGGACGCGACGGCGGCAGGATGATGCCTTCCTGCGCCACCGGCGCGGGCGGTGCCGCCAGGTTGTGCACACGGCCGCCATGCACGAGCGTGAGGCCGGTAATCTCCTGCTTGACGCCGTCTTCGTAGATCTCGAAGTCGCCCTTCGTGAGATCCGCCACGAACTGATCCTGCGAATTGCGCACGATCGCGTCCGTGCTGACGTAGTCGATGGCCACGCGGAACTGGGGCTGTCCGGCCGGGGCCGGTGGCGGCGCCGCCGGCTTCTGTCGTGCCGGCGACTGCGCGCCGAGGCCCGTCGTCAAGGCCAGCACGGCCACTCCCGCGAAGCGAAGGCTTGCCGTCGTCATCCTGACAGTATAAGACGGGTTGGGCACCGGATTAGCCGGTCAGGCCAACGGACCAAGGTTCGGAATAAGCTGGAACGACGATGCGCATTGCCATTGGAGCCGATCACGCCGGTTTCGAGATGAAGCGGGACCTCGCCGGTTACCTGGCCCAGGGCGGCCATGAGATTACCGACCTGGGCACGCACTCGACTGCGCCCGTGGACTACCCCGATATCGCCGAAGCCGTGGCGCAGGCCATCCGCAACGGGCAGGCCGATCGCGGCCTGTTGATTTGCGGCAGCGGCGCCGGCGCGGCGGTGGCGGCGTGCAAGTTTCCCGGCGTGCGCGCCGCGGTGTGCCATGACGCCTACACCGCGCGCCAGGCCGTCGAGCACGATGATCTGAACGTCTTGTGCCTGGGGTCGCGGGTGATCGGGCCGGCGCTGGCCCGCCTGCTGGCCGATACGTTCCTGGCGGCCAGCTTCTCGAGTGAAGAGCGGCA
>CAYHCX010000062.1:5472-7760 GCA_964355095.1 uncultured Acidobacterium sp. | reverse complement strand
AAGTGCGCGTCGGTCTGACGCACCCCGTCGAGAATGGCTTCCGGCGTGAGCCACGTGTCGGGGTCGAGCGCCGCGGCGCGCGCCATCCAGCGCTCGCGTTCCAGCGGCTCGACGTGACGCTCGTGAATGCGCGCCGCGATCTCGGAATGGCGGGCCCGCAACCGGGTCGCGATCTCCCGGCCCACCAGCTCCTCGAGCAGCCCATACGTGTGACGTGGCGCGGGCGGCGCTTCGTCCTGAGCGCCGGCCTCAGCCGCCATTTCCTCGACCACCTGCTCGGCCTGCGCCTCGAGCGCTGGCTCGATCGCGGCGTCGTCGGGCGCGTGGTCCGCCGTATCGGGGGCCGGCGACTCGGGGGGCGCGTCCTGGCGCCGCCGCGGCTGCGCCTCGCGCGGCTGGTCGCGCCGCGGCGGCCGGCGGCCGCCTGGCGACGGCCGGGCGGCCGCCTCGTCTTCGGGCATCATCGCCTCGTTCAGCGCGAGGATGGCGGGCCAGTCGAAATCGATCTCAGGATGCTGCTCTTCAATGGTGCGAATGGCGTCTTCGTCCAGCGCGGCGCGGCCCAGCACGATGCCGGGCGCGGTGCGATACCAGTACAAGAGCCTCGGCCGATCGCCGGGGCGATCGGCGTGGAGGAGGAAGGTGTTCTCGGTTCCGCGGCGGTCGCGGGTGAGGCGCAGGAATGGCACGGACCCGCCCTAACGCCGCTTCTTCGCGGCGGACTTCTTCGGCGCGGGCTTGGTTTTCTTCCTCGCAGCAGGCTTCCCTTTGGCCTGCCCCCCGAAGCCTTGGCGAAGGGGGGCCGGCTTTGCCGCCTTCTGCGCAGGTTTCGAAACCTTGACGGGCCTGGCTACGGCCTTGGCCTTGGCCTTCGGCACGGGCTTGGACTTCGCCTTGACGGTGGGTTTGGCCTTCGCCACCGGTTTGGCCTTGGCGGCTTGCTTCGTGGGTGCGCTGACCTTGACGACCGGCGCGTCCGGCGAGCGGTGGATCATCGTGAACCGCACCTGGTCGAACGTGGCGTGGAAGGTCCAGATCTCGGCCACCGGAATATTGTATTCGGTGCAGAGCCGGCGGGCCGCGTCCACCGAACTGGGCGGGACATACAAGTGCATTGGTACCTTCAACTTACAGAAGACACCCCACTCCGCACGCGCCTCGAGGACATTGACGGATTCGCCGGTTTCCACCTCGATGGTCCCCAGCAGCTTCTTGCCGCCCTCCGCGAAGAGGAGCAGATCCGGGTACACGACGAGGTTCCCGACCGTCACCGACTGGTTCTGCTCGCTGCCGGGATTCATGATGACTTCGTTCTTGCGCTTGTAACGGGCCTGCAGCAGACGAATCACCCGATCATGTTCGAGCTGCTCGCGGATCGGGCGGGTGAGAATCGGGCTCACTAATGGACCGTCCGTTCGTTATACAAAGGGGCCGTTCCGACAGAACGGCCCAGAAAGCGTCGACGAGCTTGGCGGCCGATCCCTGGACAATCGCTCATACGCTCCATTAGAACCTCCGGAAGGGGTTCGTAAAAGTCACGGCACTATAACACGCGCTTCCGGGGAGCCCGGCTAGAATGGAGGGATGTTTTTTCGCGGATTGACCCTTCTCGTAGCCCTTATGTGGGCCGGCCAGGCCTCCGTCGTGGCCCAGGCTTCGCCGGACAGGCCGGCAGGCAAGCAAGCCCCCAGGCCCGCCGCCCCGGCCGTTGACCCCGCCCTGGCCAAGCTGCTGGCCGGCATCCGCGCCGCCGACAAGGGCCAACTGGCCGTGTCGGAAGAGGACGGGCGCTTCCTGAGGGTACTGGTCGGCGCGATCGGGGCCAGGCAGGTCCTGGAAATCGGCACCGCCAGCGGCTACAGCGCCATCTGGATCGGCCTCGGCCTGCGCCAGACCGGCGGCAGGCTGGTCACGATCGAGTACGACCCGGTCCGGGCCAGGGAAGCCACCGCCAACATCCAGCGTGCCGGCCTGTCCGACATCGTCCAGGTGATTTCGGGGGATGCGTTCAAGGAGATCCCCAAGGTGACGGGCCAGTTCGACCTGGTGTTCCTGGACGCCTGGAAGCCGGACTACAAGAAGTACTTCGAAATGGTGTTTCCGCGGGTGACGCCGGGCGGGCTGTTCCTGGCGCATAACGTCATCAACAAGAAAAACGACATGCTCGATTTTCTGACGGCCATCGAGACCCATCCGCAGGCGCTCACCACCACGGTGTCGCCCGGCTTCGAGGGGATTTCGATGACGTACAAGAAACGCTAGGCTTGGGGCTTGGGACTTGGGACTTG
>CAYHCX010000062.1:0-5372 GCA_964355095.1 uncultured Acidobacterium sp. | reverse complement strand
GGATTTCGATGACGTACAAGAAACGCTAGGCTTGGGGCTTGGGACTTGGGACTTGGGACTTGGGACTTGAAATGAGGGCTGTTCACATCATCGGCGTGCCGCTGGACCTTGGCGGCAATCGCCGCGGCACCGACATGGGGCCGTCGGCGTTCCGCATTGCCGGCATCGGCGAACAGCTCGCGGCGCTCGGCCTGTCGGTCACCGACAAAGGCGACGTGCCCTCCCCTATTCCCGAGGCCAAGGGCGCCGGCGATCCGCGCAAGCGCTACGTGAAAGAGATCGCCAGGGTGTGCCAGCGCTTGTTCCAGGCGACGATGGCGTCGATGGACGAGGGCGCCACGCCCATCGCGCTCGGCGGTGATCACAGCCTGGCGACGGGATCGGCGGCCGCCGCATCCGTGCAGATGCGCAAGCAGGGCAAGCCGCTCGGCCTGATCTGGGTGGATGCACACGGCGACATGAACAGCCCCGACTCCACCGGCTCGGGCAACGTGCATGGCATGCCGCTCGCCGCGCTGCTCGGCGGCGAGCCGTCGGAGCTCGCGCGCTTCGCCGGCGACACGCCGGTGGTGCAGGCGAAACACACCGTGCTCGTGGGCATCCGCAACCTCGACGATCGCGAAAAGGAAATCGTGCGCGCCTCGAACGTCCACGTCTTCACGATGAAGGAGATCGATCGCCTCGGCATCGCGGAGGTGATGGATCGCGCGATCGCGCTCGCCACCAGCGGTACCGGTGGGTTCCACGTCTCCTACGACCTCGACGCCTGCGATCCCACGGTGGCGCCCGGCGTGGGAACGCCGGTCAAGGGAGGCCTCAGCTACCGCGAGGCGCACATGGTGATGGAGATGATTGCCGAGTCCGGCAAGATGACGTCGCTCGACCTGGTCGAGGTGAACCCGGCGCTCGACATCAGAAATACGACCGCCGAGTTTGGGACCGAGCTGGCGCTGTCTGCGCTCGGGAAGAACATCCTCTGACGCCCACGGGGCGGCACTTCTGGACGGGGCGGCACAACTTGACGGGTCGCGCCGCTTGACGGGGCCGAGACGCGACCTCAATGCCGTCCGTCGGGCATTGCTCCCCGTCCTGCATTGCCTCCCCCTCGAGGATTGCCTCCCCGTCAAGAAGTGTCGCCCCGTCTGTAATTGTTTAGGACGCGGCGATGCGGCCGAAGCCGCTCTGATTGCCGCGCGACTCCTCGATCATGTCCTCGAGCGTGTCCATCAGCATTACCAGCGAGTACGGCTTTTCGACCAGCCGCGTGTTCGGGCGGAGCGTTTCGAGGTCGGCGGATTCGGAGCGGAGTCCGGAGAAGATGATCACCGGCACGCCGGGCGGAATCGAGACCACCACTTCGCGGCCGGAGCCGCGCCGCAGCCGCAGGTCGATGATGGCGGCGGCCGGGCGATGGGTCTTGATGGCGTCGAGGCCTTCGTCGGCGGTTTCGGCCGTGACGACGGTGTACTGCCGCATTTGCAGGAACTTCACCAGCGGCTGGCGCACGGCGCTGTCGTCTTCGACAACCAGAACGACGGGGGACACTTCTCTGACCACGACGAAATTATCGTCCCGGAACCCCGGGAACGCTAGGGCGGACTGGTAGGACACCGCAGTCCGCCATGTGCGTTTAGCGGACTGAGGCGACATCCGGCCGAATCATTCAGCGCCGGGCCCGTATCTGCTTCTCGTGGTGCCTGGTATGGACCAGATGAAATCGGGCCCACTGGTCCACCGTCAAGGCGCCGATCACGGGGTGATCCAGCACCTTCACCGGCCCAAACGGAGGTGGCGTCGACAATGACGTCGAAGCACGGCTGCAGGTGAGGGTTCATGATTCCTCGCAGTGTACAATGGGAGATTCGGGCCGGTAGCTCAGTGGTAGAGCATCTGACTTTTAATCAGGTGGTCGTGGGTTCGATCCCCACCCGGCTCACCATTCGACTCGCCTATCGACCCACCTAGGCGGGTCGATAGGCTCGCTCATGGCGGGCCATGAACGGCAGTCACCTCCTCGTCGCACGTTCCACCTGCAGTAGCTCCCTCGTCGCCGCATGCTGCGGGCGGCTCAGCACTTCCCTCGGGTCCCCCTCTTCCACCACCGCGCCGTCGGCCAACACCACCACGCGCGTTGCGTGCTCCCGCACGAAGTCGTCGTCGTGCGAGGTCATCAGGAGGGCGCGGCCCGTCGCCGCCAGTGCGCGCAAGGCATCTCCGAGATCGTGCCTGCGGGCCGGGTCGAGGGACGCGGTCGGTTCGTCGAGCAACAGCAGCGGTGGGTCCACCGCCAGGGCGCGGGCAATGGCGACGCGCTGCGCTTCCCCGCCCGACAGCTCGCGCGGCAGCGCGCCGGCGCGATGGCCGACGCCGAGTTGATCGAGCAGGGCCTGCGCGCGCACGCGGGCATCCGCGGCGGACTGCCCGACGACGTGAATCGGCGCGAGCGTCACGTTGTCGATCGCCGACAGGTGCTCGAACAGGTAGTGAAACTGGAACACCATCCCCACCTTGGCCGCCGTGATGACGCCCGAGTCCGGCGGCTCGAGGCCGGCAATCATGCGCAGGATCGTGGTCTTGCCGGATCCGGACAGGCCGATCAGTGCCACGACTTCTCCGGCCGCGGCCTGCAGATCGACGCCGCGAAGAATCTCGCGGCGGCCGCGCGTCAGCCGCAGTCCGCGCACGGTCAGAGTGGCGGTCATGGCGTGGGCATCCTCCACCGCTCTTCCAGCCGGCGCCCGAGGTAGCCGAGCGGCAGCGACATCGCCAGGTAGATCGCCGCGCACAGCAGACCGGGCACTACCCAGCTGCCGATGTTGGTGGCGAAGATCTGCGTCTGCTTGGTCAGCTCGACGACGGTGATTACCGAGACCAGTGAGGAGTCCTTCAGCAGCGCGACGAAGTCGTTGGTCATGGGCGCCAGCGCGAACCGGAATGCCTGCGGCGCGCGGATCAGGCGCAAGGCCTGGAGGTTCGAGAACCCGAGGATGCGGGCGGCATCCAGTTGCCCGCGCGGCACGGCCTCGAGCGCGCTGCGGTAGATCTCGCTCTCGTAGGCGGCGTAGTTCAGCCCAAGGCCCAATAGCGCCGCCATGAAGGCCGGCAGGCGAATCACCGAGGCAAGGCCGTAGTAGATCACGAACAGTTGCAGCAACACGGGCGTGCCGCGCATCACTTCGACGTAGGCGGTCAGCACCACCCGCGTGACGGGGCCGCCGTAGACGCGGCCAATCGCGATCAGCGACCCGACGCCCACAGCGAGAGCCATCGCCAGGCAAGACAATGCCAGAGTAATCAAGGCGGCGCGCACGAGCGACGGGAAATACAGCGAGGTGGCGCCGGTACCTAGGGTGCCTGGGGTGCCTAAGGTGCCTAAGGTGCCTGGGGTGCCTGGGGTGCCTAGGGTGCCTAGGGTGCCTAGGGTGCCTAGGGTGCCAGGGGTGCCAGGGGTGCCTAGGGTGCCAGGGGTGCCAAGGACTCGCTGAAACAGTGCCGGCTGATCCCCATTCCACACTTGCCACTTGCGGAAGATGCGCTCGAGCGTGCCGTCGCGCATGGCGGCGCGGAGGGCGTCGTCCATCTGCTCGCGCAGCGCCGTGTTCTCCGGCGCGGTGATGACGATGTAGTGGCCGATGGCGAGCGCGTCGGGATGGGTGTAGAGGCCGTTGGCGCGGCGCATGGCGCGGTTGGCCAGCACGTTGTCGAGCACGACGGCGTCCACCCGCCCATTGAGCAGGTCGGAATACGGATGCACGTCTTCGTCGTACGACACGGCGGTGATGCCATGCGTGCGCTCGGCCGCCAGCAGCAGGTCGTAGGCCATGGTGCCACCGAGCGTGGCCACCTTCCGGCCCCGGAGGTCAGACAGGCGGCGGTAGCGTTCGCGGTCGCCATCGCGGACCGTGAGCACTTCGCGGAACTCGTAGTACGGGACGCTGGCGCCCAGCGACTGCCGCCGGGCCGGGATGTCTTCGATGCCGCTCAGGCCAATGTCGAAGTCGCCGCGCTTCGCGGATTGATCGAGGGACTGGAAGGCGACCTGGATGAACCGCGCCGTGCGGCCCAGGCGGGCAGCGATCAGTTCAGCGACCTCGACATCGAAGCCCGCGACCGTGTTGGGATCGGCGGGGTCCGCCTCGACGTACGGCGCGCCGCCCTCGGCGTCGCCGCCCCAGCGCAGCGGTTGCGGCGTCTGGGCATGGGCCGACGCCGCCAGCAGCACGGCGCCCAGCCACGCGGCCACCCGCTTCATTGCTGCGTGAGCCAGTCTCGAGCGGCGGCTTCGTCGTCCAATAACTCCGGCCACTTGCCGATCATCGTGAGCGTGAGGAACGCGGGTGCCTCATGTGTCGTGGCCGTGATGAGCATAGGTCCTCCCGGGAAGAGGTTCCCCATACTCGCGGCCGGACCGCAGCGTGTCAAGCTTGGAGCGCGCCCGGCGAGAGCGGGAGACGTCGAAATACCCTGTGCTATAATTCGTTGTTTCTCACCAAGCGTCCCCGTCGTCCAGAGGCCCAGGACGTGGCCCTTTCAAGGCTAAAACACGGGTTCGAATCCCGTCGGGGACGCCAGCCTTCGCTCTGATTCTGGCGAAGGCTGTCCCGCCGTAGCAAGGCCAAGCAGTGCGCCTTGCGAAGGCGGACCGTCCCCGACCACAATGAGAGCTTCGTCTGGGCGAGTTCCAGTGCCAGTCGTGATTGAATCGGTGGAGCCGCATGAGCAGGTTGCCCAAGAACGAATCCGACGACAATTTGCCGGTCGCGCGAGTCAAGAACTACATCACACCGAGCGGTTTGCAGCGACTCAAGGACGAGCACAAGTTTCTGCTCACCAGGGAACGACCGGCAGTGACACAGGTGGTGGCCTGGGCCGCGAGCAACGGCGATCGCAGCGAAAACGCCGACTATCAGTACGGCAAGCGGCGGCTGCGCCAGATCGATCGGCGGATTCGCTTTCTCACGAAACGAATAGATGCCGCGGAAGTGGTCGATCCGGAAACCCCGCGACCTGAGCGGGCGGCGATGCGGGTCTTCTTCGGGGCGACCGTGCGCTACGCCAATGCCGCTGGAATGGAGCGCGTGGTGAGCGTCGTCGGCACCGACGAGGTCGACCTCGACCGCAATCACATCAGCTGGGTGTCGCCACTGGCGCGCGCGTTGATGAAGTCCGGACCAGGTGATCGCGTGGTCCTGCACGCGCCGGGCAGCACGGAGCGACTGCTGATCATCGAGGTGCGTTACCAGCGCATTCCCGTGGAACCGTTCCGCGTACCGCCAGGGGCCGAGGCCGCGGCGAAGGAGCGGCCCGGCATCGACGGCTAGGACGCCCAGGGGCGACCGCGCCTAGCTCGCCGCCGACTGCACGAACCGGGT
>CAYHCX010000061.1:21745-23362 GCA_964355095.1 uncultured Acidobacterium sp. | reverse complement strand
GCGGCGTGTGGTGGTTCGACGACCACCGGCCCCTCGAAAACTCCGGCGCTGTCGCGGACGCGGTTTCTCGCGTTTGGCGACAGCATGACCTCGGGGGAGGTCACCGCGCCGGTCGGCCTCATGCCCGAGGTGCCGGGCACCGCGGTGCTCCACCCGCCGAATGTCAGGATGGTCCTGGTGCCGGCGGTCTCCTACCCGACACAGCTGCTGTCGATGCTGCAGGCGCGCTACGCGTCGCAGGCCGCGACCCTGTCGGTCACCAATGCCGGCAAGCCGGGGGAGTACTCATTTCAAGCGGCGCCGCGATTGGCTGAGGCTCTCGCCGCGACCAATCCTGAAGTGGTGCTGCTGCTGCACGGCGTGAACGACCTGCCATTTGGCAACACCGACCTGCCGATGTCGTCGTTGCTCGACCTGACGATTTACGTGAAGCGTGCCGGCGCGACGGTGTTCCTCGCGACGCTGATGCCCACCAGGCCTGGTGGGCGCAATACGCCGAACCAGGTGTTGGTCGATGAGCTGAACACGAGAATCAAGGCGATGGCGGCGTTGGAAGGGCTGGTCCTGGTCAACCTCTACGACACGCTGCTGCCGGAGGCCAATGCCATCATTGGCGTCGATGGCCTGCATCCCACCGAAGTGGGATACAGGCGCATGGCCGACGTGTTCTTGGCCGCAATCCAGGCGAACCTGGAAGTGAAGTAGCTACTTCAGCGAGACCTTCTGCACGCGCCAGTTGGCGCGCTCGCCGATCAGCAGTTCCGACTCGTTGCGGCAGTCGATGGAGTTGGCGAGACCGAACTCCTTCGGCAGTTTGCCGGCGGCGCCGAACCTGCCGACCACCTTGCCATCGAGCGCCACCTTGTAGATCGCCGCGTCCTCCATGCCGTCTTCGTCGCCGGCGTGCGAGATGTAGAGGTGCTGGGTGGCGCCGCGGGTGATGCACATCGCGATCGGCGTGCCGACATTGCCGAACTCCGACTTGAACGTGCCTTCCGCGTCAAACACCTGAATGCGCTTGTTGCCGAGGTCGGCGGCGTAGACGTTGCCCTGCGCGTCGATGGCCAGGGCCTTGACGCCGGTGAACTGGCCGGGTTCCTTGCCGGTCGAGCCCCAGTGCGCGATGAAGCGGCCTTCCTTGTCGAATTTCGCGATGCGGTTGTTGTTGCCGACGCCGTCGGCCACGTAGATGTTGCCGGCGCGATCCCAGGCCACGTCGGTGGGACGGCTGAAGCTCGAACCGGGAGTGCCGGAACCCGGCGCGCGCCCGGCCTGGCCGCCGCCGAAGCCGCCGCCACCGGGACCAGCACCCGGGGGAGGACCGCCGGGCGCTCCGGCTGCCGGTGCTCCCGCTCCAGGCGCGCCGCCAGGTCCGCCGGCTCCTGGGCCACCGCCGGGGCCACCAGCGCCAGGCTGGAAGGGCCGGACGCTGATCGTCTCAGGCTTTCGTCCCAGCACCAGCGCGACGCGGCCCTCGGTGTCGAACTTGACCACCTGGTTGGCGCCCTCGTCGATTGTCCAGACGTTGTCTTGTGGATCGATGCGCAGGCCGATGGCGGCGTTGAAGCCGTAGACGTCCTGGCCGAACTCGCGCACGAACTTGCCGGCCGGGTCGAA
>CAYHCX010000061.1:0-21645 GCA_964355095.1 uncultured Acidobacterium sp. | reverse complement strand
GGCTTGAGCAGGATCTTCTGCGACCGCCAGTTGTTGATCTCGGCCGTGAAGATGACGTCGGGGTCGCGGCAGTCCATCTGGTGGATGGTGGCGAACTCGCCGGCGGCCTTTCCGGCCCGGCCGAACTTGCCGATGATGGTGCCGTCGAGCTCCATCTTGTAGACCTCGCCGGTGAACTCCGCGCCGGCGGCCGGCGCGCTGTCTTGCCACGAGTTCGAGACGTAGAGATACTGCTTGCCCGGGTTCTTCGGGCCGGGTCCGCCCGACACGCACACGGCCCACGGATTGCCGACGTTGGGGTAATTGGCCTTCCAGTTCAGGTCGTTGTCGAGCACTTGCACGCGCGCGTTGCCGCGGTCGCCCACATAGACGTTGCCCTGGAAGTCGGCGGCGATCGAGTGTGGCGTGTTGAACTGGAGGTTGCCGTTGCCGCGCGTGCCGACCGCCTTCACGAACCGGCCGTTCTTGTCATACTTGACCACGCGCGCGTCGCTGTAGCCGTCGGCCACGAAGATGTTGCCCTGCTGGTCGAAGGCGACGTCGGTCTCGCGGCCAAACCGGTAGTTCTCGTTACGGCCATGGAAGCGGCCCGAGCCCGGCATGTTCGTGAGGCTGGCGACCGGGTCTTCACGACGGCCAATGGTCATCAGCACCTTGCCCTCGGGGCTGAACTTGATCAGCATGTCGGTGCCTTCGTCCACGGCCCAGATGTTGTCCTGGGCGTCAACGCGCACCGAATGCGCGAACGCGAAGCCGTAGTTGCCGCGGCCGATCTCGCGCACGAACACGCCTTGCGGGTTGTACTCGAACAACCGGGTCTCGTTCGCCCGGTGATAAATGAAGATGTTGCCCTTCGAGTTGGTGGCAATCCCCATGTTCTCGCCGGTGTAGATCCCCGACGGGTTCTTAAAGAAGTTCGGGACCGCCTCGTGCGGAATCACCGCCACGTTGGTGGCCGTTGCGCGGGTCTGGGCCGCGATCGCGCCGCCGCCCAAAATCAGGGCCGCGATCAAGGCGTAGGTCAATCGGGTCCGCATGGAATCCTCCGGCTGGGGGAGTTTAGCAAAAAGAACGGAGCGAATACGACTACGCTTGATGCATGAGCTCAGTGACCCATACTCGTCTGGCCATCGCCTTCGCCGCGCTCGCCCATATCGCCGCCTGTGGCGCCACGTCGCCCGCGGCTCCTGCCCCTTCCGCGCCCGCCGCACCGGTCGCCGCCGTGGCTGCGGATGCGGGCACCATGACGGGCACCGTCGCCGAGACGATGAACTCGGGCGGATACACCTACGTGCGCCTGCAGACGGGCCGGCAGGACGTCTGGATCGCGGCCGGCGAGTTCCCCGTCAAGACGGGCGAGCGCCTGACCGCGGCCATCAACATGCCCATGGAGAACTTCACCAGCAAGACGCTCAACCGGACCTTCCCGCTGATCTATTTTGTGACGGGTGTGGCACGCGAAGGCGAGTCGCTGCCCACGGCGTCGGCCATGCCGGCCCTGGCCGGCAGCCACGACTCCGCCGCGGCTCCCGCGGCCGCGCAGGTCGTCGAACCGATCGCGCCCGCGCCGGGCGGACGGTCGATTGCCGATGTCTGGGCGAACCGAAAGTCGCTTGCCGGCAAGGTGGTGGTCGTCCGTGGCAAGGTGGTGAAGGCCATCACCGAGGTCATGGGCAAGAACTGGTTCCACTTGCAGGACGGGTCGGGTTCCGCCAAGGACGGCACGAACGACCTGACGATTACGACCAGCGCCACGGTGAAAGTGGGCGACATCGTCACGGTGTCCGGCACGTTGGCGGTCGACAAGGACTTCGGCTCGGGCTACGCCTACGAGGTAATCGTCGAGAACGCCACCGTGACCACGAGCACCGCGGCCGGCCTACGGTTGGGTAGCGAAGGCATGCAAGGCGCCGACACCGCCCGCGAAACGCCGGAGCGCCCGTCCCAGAAGGCCCCGATCGTCGCTGTGAGATAGGTCCACGGCTTCCATCAGCGCGTCGCTGAACACCGCGCGGTCAACCGGCCGCCCCTCAGCCCGCGCGTTCATCACCGCGAGCGCGCACGCGGCGTTGAGGTACGACACCGCAATGGCCAGGTCGTCCAGTAGCGGACGTTCGCCGGCGCCGAGCGACTGGATGCTCGCGCGCAGGTAGTGGTGCGCGATCGGCTGAATCTCCGGCGCGTTCACGTCCACGTGGGCGTTGACGTGGCGTCCGGCTGTAGCCGGACCGTCCTTTCGTGACAGGGCTGTCACGTCAACGCGGCCGAAGGCGGGCGCCAGACCGTGGAAATGCGCGAGCAGCCGGAACATCCGCAGACGGATCGTGAGGTTCGACAGCGCGGCTTGCTCGATGCGCAGGCGCGTGGCGGCGACCACAAACAGGAAGCCCCGTTGCAGGAGCCGTCCCACCCAGCCGGTCGCGCGCGCCGGCACGGCGGTGTCGGCGGCCGCGGCGTAGGGCACCGTGAGCTTCACGTATTCCGCGAAGTCGGCGTCAGCCAATCGGACCACGCGCGTGCGCGTCAGGTCGTCGAGCAGCAGGGCCATGCGGCGGACGTTGAGACGCAGATCGCGCGGTCCGCCATCCGCGCGATTCAGCATCGTCAGGAGGCCGTCGCGCAGGATGCGAAGCGAGGCCGGTTCGATGGAGCGGCCCGGGACCAACAGGCGTGGGGCGGCCGCGTGGTGGCGGCCCGCGAACCACTCGCTCTTGAGCGCCTTGATGGACTCCAACGTGGCGCCGTCGGCGATGCGCTCCCCGTGGTTCGCCAGCACCGTGGGGCAACCGAAGCTGGTGGTCACGATCACCGCGTCCGGGGCCGGATGAAAGCTGTACGGAAACATCCGGCAAGTCAGCGGCTTGCGGCCACCGCCCAGCTCTTCGTGCAGCCGGCAGCGGTTGTCAGTCGACAGAAAGCCGCACGCCCCATCGTCGCGCTTGCGGATGCGATGGAAACCCCGCCACCCGGGAACCGCCTCGAACGGGTCGCGCGTCGTGCCCTCGGACGTGCCATCGGCCTCGCGGAACCAGCGGGCGGCGCCGCGCGAGCGGAACGACGCGACCTCCGCCGGCGAGACGAGAATCTCCCAGCGGCGGCAGCAGCGGGCGCAGCGGCCGCACGTGAAGCGCTGCTCCGGATCGACCCTGAGCGGAGCCGCCTTCACGCTCGGACTACTTCGCGATCCTGACGGGGTTGATGCCGTTGACGAGCGAATAGGAGGCGCCGACGGCGCCGACCATGCACGTCTGACGCGTCAAGCCCACCAGCTCGCGGATCCGGTAGACCGACTCGATGCCGGTGCAGTGCGCGCCGAGCAACTGCTGGACGCCGAAGGCCTTCAATTGCCCGGCCGTCCATGCCAGGTGCTTGTCGTCAGCGGCGAAGAGGTGCAGTCCGCCAATCACCGCTTTCACCGGCGCCGGATCGATCGTCTTGCGCGCGTGCTCCAGCGTGTTGATCACCCCGGCATGGCCGCAGCCAAACAGGTAAACAGGGCCCTGCGCGGTCTGGACGACCAGCGTCATGTCTTCCGGCACGGTGTCTTCGACATCACCGGCCGCGGTGCGGACCTTGCCCACCGAACTCCAGTTGCGTTCGGGATGGACGCGGGGCACCGGTCCGGTGAGCCACACGCCAGGCAGAATCTCCGTGGGCCTGGTCACCTCGACGATGGCGCCGCCGGTGGCTTCGTAGTCGCGCCTGACGCCGGCCATGCGATCGCTCACCGCGCCGCCGGCGCTGATGCGCGGCCAGAAGATGCCGCTGCCGGCATAGACCTTACTGAGTGCCGTGGGCGACTTCGCCGCGAACTGGCGGCGCAGCGTCAGCAGGCCCGTGGTGTGGTCGTCGTGGTTGTGGCTGAGGATGACCACCTCGACGTCCGAGAGGTCAAGCTTCATCGCCGTGAGGTTGCGCTGCACCGTGTCTTCGTGCGCGCCGGTGTCGAACAGGATCTTGCGGCCGTCCACTTCGACGAGCGCGGCGAAGCCCCACTCCCCAAAGCCCTCGTCGGCCAGCATCGTCGAGAGGATCTTGATCTCGAGGCTGGCGACCTTGTGGCCTGACCGCGCCTGCGCCGCGGCGGATGCGGGCGCGAATACCAGGGAGAGCAGCGCGAGGCTGGCGAGCAAGGCGGCGCGATGAGCGAGTGACATCGTCATGGAACGGCTCCTGGGGCGGCGGCGAAACGGGGTGGCGCCGACGGGTCAGCATACCCTACACTTCCTGCGATGACGACCAGACGAATCGTGGGACTGATCGTGATGACGGCGGCCTTCCTCACCGGCGCGACGGCCGCGCAAGCACCATCGGCGGACGTCTCGTACCGATTCACCTACGCGAAGGCCGGCGACACCACGATCGCCGTTGAGGTCGCGTGGGCGAGCCCGCTGGGCGAGCCGCGATCGCTGGTCATGCCGCGCGCGATTCCGATGGGCTACGGCGAGCAGCGCTACGATGCGTTTGTGGCCGACGTGCGCGCGATCACGGCTGATGGACTGGGCACCACGCCCGAGCGTGAAGAGGGGCCGCGGTGGAAGCTGGCCGCCGGCACGACGCGCGTGACCTACCGCGTGGATCTGCAGCGAATGGAGCGCGAGGTCCGCGCCGCCTCGGATGCCTCGCGCGTGCGCGACGGCTACCTGGGCGCCCTGGGCTACTCAGTGTTTGCGTTTGTGGACGGCTTCGAAACGCGGCCCGTCAGGTTGCGGGTGGAGGGGCCCGTGGCGTGGCCGGTGTTCGCAACCCTGGCGCCGTCGTGGCCGGTGACGGCCGCCGCCGTCGACGCCAGGGCCGCGGATTTCTACGAACTGGCCGACGGCCAGATCGTGATGGGTCCGAAGGCGGTGGTGCGTCGCCTCACCGAGGCGCCGGCGTCCTTGTATCTCGCCGGATATGCCGAAGGCGCGGTTGACTTCGATCGCGTGGGGCGTCTCGCCGCGACCGCCTTTCGCCGGGTCGCCGACTACTTCGGTACCGTGCCGTTCAGCCACTACACCGTGCACCAGGAACTGCTTGCTCCGGTGTCGCCCCAGCACGAGTACGGCATGAGCATGGAGCATCTTGGCTCCAGCACGTACTACCTGTTGGCCTCAAGCGGCCTGACCGCGGCGTCCACGGCCGATGACGAGGCGCGGGTGCTCTACAACTTCGCGCATCACATGGCCCACGCGTGGGTGCCCAAACGTACGTATGGGCACGGCTACTTCCCGTTCCAGTGGGAACTGGCGCCGGTGCTCGACTCGATCTGGTTCGCGGAAGGCTTCGGCCAATACGCGGCGATCATGGCCCTGGCGCCAGGCATGCCGGATCCCGCGGCGTATCGGGAGGGCATGTTGAATCGGCGCTTCCGCGCGAACCTGGCCAGTGCGCCCCCGTTCCTCAAGCGCTTGAGCCTGGTCGACCTGAGCCGCGTCGCCTCGACGCGGTACGCGGAAGACTTTCGGACGGGGCGGCTGGTGTTTTCGCGCGGCGGCCTGATGGCGGCTGCCATCGACGACCGCATTCGATCGGCATCGCAGGGCGCCAGGAGCCTGCAGGACGCACTCAAGTTCCTCGTGGCCTGGACCGCGCGCGAGCGCCGGGCGTTTGCGAACGACGAACTGGCGGCGCTCATTCAGCAGGCCACCGGCGTCGATACCGCGCCGGTGATCGCCGAGTGGCTGCGGCCCTTGCCGTAGGACGACCGTCGCCTGTGCGGTATATTCACGCCATGCAAACGAGGTGCTGGCCTCTCGCGATCGGTCTGGTGTTGCTGTCGTGCGCGTCGGCCGGGGCGCAGGTCAAGGGCGGGGAAGACGAGACCGGCTCGGTGGATGCCGAGGGCAACCTTTACATCGCCGACAGCTTCGGCGGGCGCACGCAGAAGTACGCGCCGGCAAAGGCCGGCGATCGCACGAAATTGCTCGTGCCTGTGAAGTAGAGGAATCGCGCATGCCCCGACTGGCCCTCAGCTCCTGCCTACTGCTCGCGTGTGCGGCGGCTCCCTCGTTCGCGGCCGATGCCCCCGACCAACAACCGGCCTGGCGCGACCTGCCCGACATCATCCAGCAGATCCCGCCGCCACCTCAGACGGTGGCCGAGGCGCAGCGCTACAAGAAGGAGATCGAGCAGCGGCTCCAGACCCTGGAGCGCCAGCTCGCGGCCTACGAACGGCGGCTCGAGCAGACCGACTCGGAAATCGAGAAGGTGCAGGCGGCCGACGTGCAGCAGGCGCTGCAGGCGGCCAAGGATCAGGGCCGGGCCGCGCAGCGCCGGCTCGATGCGCAGCAAGAGACGCCGGGCAATCCACAGAACGCCGCCCGCGACCGCGCGGAGACCGACGCGATGAAGGCCACCCTGCCGTCGCCGTTCCCGGACTTCGGGACGCAGGATGCCAACAGCGCCGTCATGCGCTTCGCCATGCAGACGGCCGCCCGCGGCATGGGCGAGGGGCAGGAGGTGGAGCGCCTCGAGCGCCGCTGGGAGCAGGAAGACGAGCGCTGCGATGACAGCGAACGGTGCGTCAAGGCGGCCGAACTGAGCCACCTGCAACGGCTGATCGCGTTCAAGGACAAGACCTACCAGGACGTGGTCCGCGACTGGGGCGACATCCGTGACGAGGTCGTCGAGCGGGCCGCACCCTTCAAGCGGGGCATCGCTCAGCTGGTCGACAAAGGCGAGTGGCTCCTCGACAAGCAGGTCGAGGGGCCCCAGATGGTACTGAACAAACTGGCGCAGTCGATGCCCGTGCGCTGGCTGGTGGGCGTGTTCGGCATGCTCCTGGGAGAAGCGCAGGAACGCTGGGAAGAGGCCGATAGCCTTCGGGAACAAGTCCAACAGGCGCAGTAGCCGGAGGTGGATGAAGCACACCTATGACCGCCGCGGCGGCTGGCTATCCGCCTCCGCCGCCGAAACGCGGGTTGACGACGTTGTTGTTGATCGACCCGAATCGGTAGGTGAATCCCACTGACAGGGAGAAGCGGTACGACGTCGCGAGCTGGCGCTGGCGCGCGATGATTTCCTCGTCCGTGGCCTCGTCGAGCCTCAAGTAAATCTGGTCGTGCAGGACCTGGTAGCTGCCATCAAGACGCAGCGAGAGTCCGCGCGTGATTCGCAGTTCGTTGTCGGCAAACAGCGCCAGGCGATACTTGTCGGCATCGCCGATGTAGTACGCGCCCTCGACCGTGACGCTGACCGTGCCGAAGGGCTGCCTGAGGTTCAAGTACGTCATCACCGTCTGGTCCCACTTGGTCTCCTCGGTCTTGCCGTAGATCGTGACCGCGTCGTAGACAAAACGGTTGACACCGGTGGTCCACTGCACGGTCAGTTGACGCTCGGTGGAGTCGCTGTAGGGAAACACGTTGTATTCAACGCCAGGCGCCGCCCGCAGGTTCAGCTTCTGGTTGTTATAGCTGCTGCGTGAAGTACCGAGCTTGCCGGCGACCGACCAGTGATCACCCAGGCTCTTCACCGCCAGGCCGTTGACGTTCCACCCCCGGCGAAATGAGCGAAACGTCTCGCCGTCGCTCAGTTCGTAGGTGCTCTCGTTGTAGTTCACCCCCGCGTTGAAGTTGAGTTTCCATTCCGCCGTCGTCCGGTTCGCGGATTGGTTGGCGTTGAGGTTCTGGAAACTGCTGGTGGCTTCCCCGCTCAGGTAGAGGTTGAAGTTGGTGCGGAAGACCCAGAAGTGCCACGGATCGTCCGTCGCGCTGGTCTGCCGTCCAGGCAACGCGGCTGAGACCGCGGCCACGCGCAGGGTTGCGCCGATCGGCGTCGCGGCAGCAAACCGCGCGAGGCCCAGCGCAAAGACTTGCGTCAGGATGCGCCGGCGGCCATCGTCGGTCTCGGCCGCTTCGCTGTGGCGCCGGAGGGTGTCTTCCTGGCCTTCCCATTGACCGTGGCCGATGAACCGGACCGTGTACTCCGTGCCGCCCCCGCCGGTCCCCTGCCCGGTGACCAGCACATGAACGTCAGCGTCCTTCTGATCGCGGACATGGTCTACCCACACCAGTTCGGTACGGAAGAACTCCTGGTCGCAACCGCCGGCGCGGCAGTCCATGAACATCCGTAGGGGCCGATCGAGCGGCTGGATTGCCGGGAGACTCTGTCCGGCGGCGCCGCTTGCCGGCAGGATCACGCTGAGGACGACGGCCAGGACCACCGGGCGCAGCGCCACTATCGGACTTTGCCGGCGAGAATCTGCTGCCGCGCGAACTGGTGGCCGATGATCTCCACCTCGGGACCGTAGATCTGGTTCCCGTGCGAGTGATCGAAATGATAGTGCGAGTTGACGACCCACCGAATCGGCTTGGGCGTGATCGCCTTCAGCTCTTCGCGGAGCGCCCACGCGCCGCCGGGCGACACGTGGGAGTCCACGACCAGCACGTCGCGGTCGCCTTCGATGATGGTCGCGTTCGACATCACCACCAGGCTGCCGGTGCCCACGGCGTGATACACGCCATCGGCGATCTTGTTGAACGTCCACGCCGGTGCCTTGTAGTTGGTGCCGGGAGGGCGGGTGTCGGATGGCGAGCCTTGCCCGGCCGCGACCGGCCCGAAGGCCAGGGCAATGGCGCCGAAGGCGGCGATGGCCAGAAGCAGGAGCGGTCGCTGGCGTGTCATGGTGCCGGGGATTCTAGCGCAATCTGCGTGCTAGCATTCGCCTCCATGAAGCCATTCCTTGGTCTCGCGCTCCTCGCCGTGGTCGCCGTGCCCGGCTCGCTCGAAGTGACCGCCGCCGGCGGACCCACGCGCATGCTGCGGTCGCCGTCGATCAGCGCTACGCACGTGGCGTTTGTCTACGCCAACAACATCTGGGTGGTGGAGCGGGCAGGCGGCAACGCCCGGCGGCTGACCAGCTTCCAGGGCCAGACGATCAACCCCAAGTTCTCGCCTGATGGCACGACCATCGCCTTCAGCGGCGACTACGGCGGCAACGTCGACGTCTACTCCGTCCCGACGGAGGGCGGCGAGCCCAAGCGGCTGACCTGGCACCCGGGCGCCGATCAGGTGCAAGGCTGGACATCCGACGGCGCGAGCGTGCTGTTCGCCTCGCCCCGGGCGACCTCGGCGCCCAACGCCACGCCGCGCTTCTGGACGGTGCCGGCCAAGGGCGGCGTCGAGGTGCCGCTGCCGCTCCCACGAGGTTACCAAGGCAAGATCTCGCCGGACGGCCGCCGCATCGCCTATCGCATGAATACCTCGTGGGATGAGGAGCGGCGCAACTATCGCGGCGGCCAGAATCGTCCCGTCTGGATTGTCGACCTCAAGACGTTCGACCTCGTCTCGCCACCGTGGACGGATTCCAAGGATGTGGACCCGGTGTGGGTGGGCGATACCGTGTATTTCATCTCCGATCGCGACGGCATCGCCAACGTGTGGTCGTACGACACGGCCACCAAGGCGATTACGCAGCGAACCAGGTTCATCGACTACGACGTCAAGGCGCTGGACGCGGGCGCCGGCACGGTGGTGTTCGAGCAGGCCGGGTGGCTGCACACGCTTGACCCCAGGACCGGCAAGATGACGCAGCTGACCATCACGGCGGCGGGCGACTTTCCGTGGCTGATGCCGCGCTTCGAAGACGTCACCAGCCGCATGACCAACCTCGGCCTGTCGGCGACCGGCAAGCGCGTGGTGGTCGAGGCGCGCGGCGAGATCTTCACCATCCCGGCGGAGAAGGGCGACATCCGCAACATCACCAGCTCCAGCGGCTCGGCGGAACGCCAGCCGGCGTGGTCGCCGGACGGCAAGTGGATCTCGTACTTCAGCGACAAGTCCGGCGAATACCAGCTGGTGATCGAATCGCAGGACGGCATCGCGCCGCCGCGAGCCATCGCGTTCCAGAAGCCGGCGTTCTACTACACGCCGGCGTGGTCGCCCGACTCGAAGAAGCTGCTTTACACCGACACCAACCTCAACGTGTGGGTGATGGACGTGGCGAGCGGCCAGGCCAGGGTGGTCGGCAACGATCCGTGGATGGTGCCGCAGCGCACGCTGGCGCCGGCGTGGAGCCCCGACTCGAAGTGGGTGACGTTCGCCTCGCGCCTCAACACGCTCTATCGCGCGATTGTGGTCGCCAACGCCGAGACCGGCGAGAAGACGCAGGTCACCGACGGCCTGGCCGACGCGATGTATCCGGTGTGGGATGCGAGCGGAAAATATCTCTGGTTCCTCGCCTCCACGGATTTCGGCCTCGGGTCGCAGTGGCTGGACATGACCTCCTACGACCGCGAAGAGACCTTTGCCTTGTACCTGGCCGTGCTCAAGAAGTCGGATCCGAGCCCGCTCCTTCCAGAGAGCGATGAAGACCCGGGCACGACCGCCGCGGCGCCCGAGAAAGAAGGGGCCAAGCCGGTTCCGGCAGTGCAGATCGATTTCGCCGGGTTGCCACAGCGGATTCTCCCGGTCGCGGGTGTGCCCTCGCGCCAGTATTCGCAGCTCAAGGCCGGCACTGCCGGCAGCGTGTTCTTTCTCGAGGCGGCTCAAGGGCAGGGCGGACGCAGCACGCTGCATCGATACCGTCTCAGCGACCGCAAGGCGGATGTGTTCCAGCCAGGCGTCGCCGAATACGCGGTGAGCGCCGACGGGAAGAAGCTGGTGTATCGAACGTCGGCTCCGCCGGCCGCGCCGGGCGCGGCGCCCGCAGCCAATGCCAATCAGCGTCCCTCCTTGTTCCTGGTGGACGCCACCAAGGACGCCCCGAAGGCCGGTGACGGACGGCTCGACGTGACGCTGCGGATGCACCTGGACCCGAGGGCCGAGTTCGCGCAGATCTTCAACGAGGGCTGGCGGCTGCAGCGCGACTATCTGTACGTGCCGAACATGCAGGGAACCAACTGGCCGAGGATGAAAGAGATGTACGGCGCCATGCTGCCGCACGTCGCGCATCGCGCGGACCTCAACTACCTGCTCGACAACATGGGCGCGGAGATCGCGATCGGTCACTCCTACGTGCGCGGTGGCGCGATGCCGGAAGTGCCGACCTCGCCCGGCGGCTTGCTGGGTGCCGACTTCGTCGTCGAGAACGGCCGCTACAAGATCGCGAAGATCTACGACGGCGAAAGCTGGAATCCCGAGCTGCGCGCGCCGCTGGCTGGCCCCGGCATCGCCGTGGCGGTGGGGGACTACATCCTGGCCATCAACGGCATCGACCTCGCCGCGCCCGACAACATCCATCGCCTGCTCGATGGCTCGGCGAATCGCCAGACGGTGTTGACCGTGAACGCGCAGCCCAACGGGCAGGGCGCCCGGCAGGTGACCGTGGTGCCGGTGGCCAACGAGCAGGGCCTGCGCACCCGCGCGTGGGTGGAAGAGAACCGCCGCTTCGTCGAGAAGCGGTCGAACGGCCAGCTCGCCTACGTCTATGTGCCGAACACCGGGCAGGGCGGCTACGAGAGCTTCAACCGCTACTACTTCGCGCAGCAGGACAAGCAGGGCGCGGTCATCGACGAGCGCTACAACGGCGGCGGCTCCGCCGCCGACTACATCATCGACGTGCTGCAGCGCGACTTCGATGGCTACTTCAACAACGTCGCCGGTGACCGCCGGCCGTTCACCAGCCCCTCGGCCGGCATCTGGGGGCCGAAGGTGATGATCGTCAACGAGATGGCCGGCTCGGGCGGCGACCTGATGCCGTGGATGTTCCGCTACCGGAAGATCGGCCCGCTCGTGGGCAAGCGCACGTGGGGTGGCCTCGTGCACACCGCCGACACGCCCGGCTTCATCGACGGCGGCACCATGATCGCGCCGCGCGGCGGCTTCTTTACGCGCGACGGCAAGTGGGCGGTGGAGAACGAAGGCACGGCGCCCGATATCGATGTCGAGAACTGGCCGAAGGACGTGATCGCCGGCCGCGATCCGCAACTCGAGCGCGCGGTGGATGAGGCATTACGGTTGCTCAAGGAGAAGCCGGTGGATCGCCGGACGACTGAACCGGCGCCGCCGACATGGGGACGAAGGCCGGGAGGGCAGGAATAGGTCGAGCGGCTCATCGCCCATGACACCAGGTCAAGATCGGAAAAGGGGCGTTGTCACCCAAGCCGGCTCGCTTACGGCGACTTGTGAACGACCCCGCCCTTCATGACGAACTGCACGCGCTCGAGTTCGCTGATGTCGGCGAGCGGATCGGCCGCCACGGCGATCAGGTCGGCGTAGCGCCCGGCCTGGAGCGTGCCCACCCGGTCGGACCAGCCCATGGCATCGGCGGCGATCCGTGTCGCGCCCTCGATGGCCGCCATCGGTGTCTGCCCCAGGCCCACCCGGATCTTGAACTCGCGCGCGTTGTCGCCGTGGGGGAACACGCCGGCATCGGTAGCGAAGGCAATGGGCAGTTGATACTGGAGCGCCAGCTTGAACGCGCGCTCCTGCGTGCCCTGGATGGCGCGCTCGCGCTCCACCTGGTGAGCCGGAATATTGAGCGCCTGGTTGTCGTTGAGGATGGTGTGGCCGACATACAGCGTGGGCGCGAAGAACGCCCCCTTCGCTTTGAGCAGCCGCGCCCCTTCCTCGTCCATCATGCTGCCGTGGTCGATGGTGCGGACCCCGGCGCGCAGCGCCGCCTTGATCCCTTCAGCACCGTGCGCGTGCGCGGCGACGAAGCGGCCCCACCGGTTGGCTTCTTCAACCGCGACCGCCAACTCGGCATCGGAGTACTGCTGGGCGCCGGGCGGGATGCCCTTCGACATCACCGCGCCGGTGGCCAGGATCTTCGAGAAGTCGGCGCCGTTCTTGAAGTTGGTGCGCACCGCCTGCCGCACCTGGTCGACGCCGTCGGCCAGGTTGCGGACAATCGGCACGTCGACATAGATGGAGAACTGCCGCGCATCACCGGCGCCGCCGGTGGCCGACACGTAGTTGCCCGCCACCTGCAGCCGCGGGCCGGGCACCGATCCCTTGTCGATGGCGTGGCGCAGATCGATGTCGACATAGGGCCAGGTCGGTCCCATGTCGCGGCAGGTCGTGAATCCCGCCAGCAGCGTCGTGCGCGCGTTCACGGCGCCGTAGATCGCGGCCCGGCCTGGCGTGGTGGTCAGCAGTGCCGATTCCCAGTTGGTGCCGACTTCGTCGGTGAGATGGGTGTGGAGATCGATGAGCCCCGGCAGGACCGTCGCCGCACCGAGGTTGATCACCTGGTCGGCGGACATCCCCGCGGCCGGCCCGACGCGTTCAATGCGGTCGCCGCGAATCAGCACCCCGCCGTTTCGGAGCGGAGCCCCGCCGCGGCCGTCGATGATCTGGGCGGCGAGGATCAGTGTTGTGCGCGCCTCGACCGGGCGTGCCGGCTGCTGGGCGCCCGCGCTGAGAGCCGCCGTGGCAATCAGGACGGCCGCAGCTGGTATCCGCCATGTCGGCGTGCCGTGCCGCCTTGCGTGGGTCGTCATTTGTCGCCCCTTACATTCTCACGGCCGGTTGGGTGTCGTTGGCGGTCGAGTCCCTGGTCTGAGGAGGCATCGGTGCCGTCGATCCTAACTCAGCGGGGCCGCCGGGGATGCTCGAAAAGGAGCGCGGCTGGCGACCTCGGGCCATCATGGCCGTGCGGACCATGCTCGAAGAATGCTCCGTCCTCAAACTCGTCACTGCGCGACTCGAAGATACGCCCCCAGACGTCGCCGCGGCATTCACGGCACTGGTGATGCAACGCTCCGAGGGCGAACGCGTCATGATGGCCCTCGAGATGTTCGACCTGGCCCGAGCGCTGATGACGGCCGACCTCCGGTCTCGGCATCCCGGTATTTCCGAGACGGAACTGCGCGTGCAGATTTTCGAGCGCACCTACGGAAGTGATTTCGACGAGACCGAACGCGGGCGCATCGTCCAGCGCATGCGAGGTGGGGCGGTCGACGAGACGTGGGCAGGAGCCGGCGGTCGATGACCGACGGGAACAGCGTCGACGCGGTTGATGCCGTTGTCCTCAGTTGAGCCATTCCTACAAGCGGGAGGGCCATTGCCGGCGTCCATGGAAGACCGCGATGATCTCAAGGCGTTCAGGCCCCACGCGGTAACTAATCACGTAAGGCGTGCCGGAGACGACGAGCTCGCGCGTGCCCGCCAGGCGTCCGGGCCGCCCGAGATTGGGTAACTCGGCCAACCGTTCGACCGCCGCCACGAGCGTCAGCGCGACGCCGGCTGCGGCGTCCGGGTTGTCGCGCGCGATGTAGGCGCGAAGGGCCGACAGGTGTCGGATCGCCCGTGGCGACCAGACGACAGTCACGCCGGGGGCGCCTTGCGCTCACGCTTCCCGCCCCACGAACGGAGCCAGGTGGCGACGTCCTTGTGCGGGACTCCCCGGCCTTCATCCAGTTCCCTGAGGCCAGCCTCCATCTCATTCAGTTGCCAGGTTTCCGCCGCCACGAACGCGGTGATGGCTTCGGCGGCGAGAAACGACCTGGAGCGGCGCGCGCGCCCGGCGAGTGCCTCGAGTTGCTTCTTGGTCCGGGCGTCGATACGCACCGAAATGGTTGTGCTTGTCTGCGGCATGTTGTGTACAAACTACCACACGTTACCGGATGGCCCTGGTTTCCAATCGGCGGCTGTGCTGGTCTGCGGCTTGGAGCTAGTCCTGGCAACCCGCCGCGCCCGCGGTCGAGCTCGTCGACCAGGACGGGAGCATCCTTGAGTTCGGCCAGCGGCGCCAACTGGTCTTGACCCATCGCCGTCCCTGCGCCACCTGTCCAGGCGACCAGTTCGCCAGCGCCAACGGTCGGGATTCCACGTCGTGATGCTATCCAGTGTCGTGACTCGAAGCACGACGAGGGCATGGCCGGTTCCCCGACCCATTGGCCGCCGCAGGACAGTGCTATCCTCCCCGCCAGAGGTGGGTATGCGCGAGTCGAGCATTGGAGTCAGGCCGGTTCTTGCGATTGCGGTCATGGCGGTCGCGGGCGGCGCCGTCGACGCGCAATCCGTGGCGCAAGTCCCGGCGCCAAACGCCGCCGCGCCCGCGGTGCGAGCCGTGTACGAGGCGGCCCTCCGCGATCTGCCGTTCGCTGATCAGCAGGACTTCGCTGACGCGCGACGGGGATTCATCGCGACCCTGCCCGCTGGGCAGGATCCGCGCCGCTATGGCTTCCTGAACGACGAGAAGGTCCCCGACACGGTGCACCCGAGCCTGTGGCGGCTGGCGCGGCTGAACGCGATCAACGGCCTGTTCGAGGTGGTGCCCGGCGTGTATCAGGTTCGCGGCCTTGCGCTCGCCAACGTCACCTTCGTCGAGGGAGCAACGGGCCTCATCATCGTTGACCCGCTCGGCTCGGTGGGCGCGGCCCGGGCATCACTCGACCTCTATTTCGCGCACCGGCCCAAGCGGCCAGTTGTGGCCGTCATCTACACGCACAGCCACAGCGATCACTACGGCGGCGTCCGCGGTGTCGCGGACGAAGCCGAAGTCACGGCAGGGCGCACCGCAATCATCGGGCCGGCAGGCTTCATGAACGCGGTGATTGCCGAGAGCGTGGTCGCCGGTAACGCCATGGCACGGCGGGCGACCTATCAATTCGGCACGTCATTGCCGCGCGGTGAGCGCGGCTCGGTGGACGCGGGATTGGGAAAGATCGACGGCGTCGGCGCCGTGGGACGGTCCGTGCTGGCGCCGACGATGTCCATTACCCAGTCGATTGAGACCCACACGATCGACGGCGTGCCGATCGTGTTTCAGCTGACACCGGCGACCGAAGCGCCCGCCGAGATGCATTTGTTCCTCCCAAAGCACCGTGTCCTGAACCTGGCCGAGAACGCCACCAAGACCATGCACAACCTGCTGCCGTTCCGCGGCACCGAGGTCCGGGATGCGAGCGCCTGGTCGAAGTCCCTGGGTGCCGCGCTCGAACGGTTCGGCCCCGACAGCGACGTCCTGATCGCGCAGCACCACTGGCCGACGTGGGGGAACGACCGGGTTGCGCGCGCCCTCGCCAATCAACGTGACCTCTACAAGTACATCCACGACCAGAGCGTGAGGCTGATGAATCACGGCCACACGCCCGCCGAGATTGCCGAGGAACTGGTGCTGCCGCCGGGCCTTGCCAATGACTGGGCCGCACGCGGCTACTATGGCACGCTGTCTCACAACGCCAAGGCGGTGTATCAGAAGTACCTGGGTTGGTACGACGCCAACCCGGCCAACTTGAATCCATTGCCGGAGCGAGAGGCGTCGAAGAAGTACGTCGAGTACTTCGGCGGTGCCGCGGCCGTGATCGCCAAGGCGCGGGCTGACTTTGCGGAGGGGGAGTATCGCTGGGTTGCTGAAGTCATGCGTCACGTGGTGTACGCCGATCCGGTGAACACCGAGGCGCGCCGGCTGGCGGCTGACGCGTTCGAACAGTTGGGCTATGCCTCGGAAGCCGCAACCTGGCGAAACGCGTACCTGGTCGGCGCGCAGGAACTGCGACAGGGGCCACTCGCGCCGCGGCCCGCGGCACTGGATCCCGAGATGGTGCGGGCGATGCGGGCCACCGACGTCTTCGATGTGCTCGGCACGCATGTGAACGGCCCGCGGGCCTGGTCGCGTGAGGTGGTCGTCAACTGGACGCTGACCGGCCGGCCAGAACAGGTGGCCGTCACGTTGCGGAACGGGGCGCTGACCTACGTGGCGGGAGCACGAGCGGCGAATCCCGGCGCCTCGGTCACTCTGCCACGCGATACCTTTGACGCCATCGTGCTCGGGCGGCAGTCGCTGGCCGACGCGGTGAAGCAGGGGGCAGCCACATTGGCGGGCGACCTGTCGGCGGCGACGCTGCTCTTCGATGTGCTCGACCACTTCGACGCGGGGTTTTCGATCGTCGAGCCACGCCGGCCACGGTAGGTGAAGCCTGTGGCTGTAGCGTGACAGCCGGCCGCGTCCGAATTCGGGTATTCTCGTGTCATGAGCGCCAACGTCAGTATTGAAGTCGACAAGCAAACCGCGGACGTGCTCAAAGTTCGAGCGGCTGAGCTCGGCGTGACAGTTCCGCAGTTGATTGCTGAACTGGCGACACTCGACAGCGATGCCCGGGCAGTAGACGCTGATGAGATCGCAGAGCTCGATCGCCGATTTGCCAGGGCATCGGAGGGCTCGCCTGTGCCCCACGAGCGCGTGGTGCAGTGGCTGCGGACGTGGGGCACGCCCGGGTTCAGACGGTGGTCGGGCCAGTAGCAATCGAGTGGTCGATCGATGCGCTCGCCGACCTCGATCGATTTGCCGTGTTCCTGGACGAGCAGTTCCCCGACCTTGCCGCCCGCGTTGCCAGTGAACTCATCGCAAGGGCTGATATTCTCCGTCGGCATCCGAGGTTAGGCCGCCCGATAGCCAAGCGTGAAGAGTACCGCGAGGTCGTCCTCCAGGCGCTCGGTGGAACCTACGTCCTTCAGTATCGATACGAAGGCAACGCCATTCTGATGCTCCGCGCGTTCCACGGCCGAGAGGCGAGGAAATGACGTGGTTCCCTCAGGGTGTTTGCCGCAGGGTCACCTCCGCCTGCTGCCTGATGTAGTGCTGCAGCGCCGTCAGCTCCTGGTCTGGCGGTCTTTGCCGGCGAATACAGCTCAGTCGGGTCTCGGCACTCGATCTGGGGTATACTCTACAAGTCACTGCGCTTGCGTCCTCAGATTTCCTCGGGACTACCACCCTTCGGTATTGTTAGCTCAGATGCGCGGCACCCCTATAAGGGTGCCCTCCGCAAGGCGCCAATCCGGCGCGACAATCGTTGTTTGTGTCGGCCTGCTGTGTGCGGTTAGGGAACGCTCAGGCAATATCAGGAGCGCTTCGCTATGCCGTTCGTGTCTCTCGGGCTCACGCCCTCACTTTGTAATCCGCTCGCCAAACTCGGTTACACCACGCCCACGCCGGTGCAGCTCAAGTCCATACCGATCGTGCTCACCGGCAAGGATCTGCTCGCACGTGCGCAGACCGGGACCGGGAAGACCGCCGCGTTCGGCCTGCCGATGATCCAGCGGCTGCAGATCGTTGGCGGCGCCGCCGCCGGCACGCGCAAGCCGCGCGCGCTCGTCCTCGTGCCGACGCGGGAGCTCGCGCTCCAGGTGCACAAGTCACTGACCACTTACGGTGTGCCCGCGAACCTGCGCGTCACCGCGATCTTCGGCGGTGTCTCGATTATTCCGCAGAAGCGTGACCTGCAGCGCGGCACCGACATCATCGTCGCCACGCCGGGTCGCCTGCTCGATCACATGGAGCAGCGCACCGTGGACCTGTCGGGCATCGAGATCCTGACGCTCGACGAAGCCGACCGCATGCTCGACATGGGCTTCATGCCGCCGCTGCGCCGCATCCTGAAGGTGCTGCCGCGCGAGCGCCAGACGTTGCTCTTCTCCGCGACGATTTCCCAGGACGTCGTGCGGCTCTCGGCCGACTTCACGCGCGACCCGCAGCGGGTTGATGTGTCGGAAGGCCAGATCATGGCGCAGACGGTGACGCACCAGGTGCATCCCGTCTCGGATCAGCGCAAAGGCGATCTGTTGACGCACATCCTGCAGCAGAAGCCGACCGGGCAGGCCCTGGTCTTCTGCAAGACCAAGCACGGCTCGAACCGCGTCGGGCAGTACCTCGAACGCGCCGGTGTCAAGGCGGCCGTGATTCACGGCAACAAGAGCCAGGGCGCGCGCACCAAGGCGCTCAGCGACTTCAAGGCGGGGCACGTCAACGTGCTCGTCGCCACCGACATCGCCGCCCGCGGTCTCGACATCGTCCAGTTGCCGCTGGTCGTGAACTTCGATCTGCCGCTGGTGGCCGAGGACTACATCCACCGTGCGGGACGCACCGGCCGCGCCGGCCTCGCCGGTCGCGCGGTGTCGCTGGTATCGCCGGCGGACCGCGATCTGCTGCGCGACATCCAGCGCCTGTTGCCGTCGCCGGTCGAGCACGTGGTGATCGAAGGCTTCCCGACGACGGCGGGGTCGCATGAGGCGTTGCCGGAAGCGGGCCGCCGTCACCAGGGCGGCAGGAACAATCGCGGGTCCAGTGGACCCCGATCGGGCGCGCGTCAGGGGTCCGGTGGACCCGGACGCCGTCCGGCACCGCGGTCGGGACGCTTCGGCGCCCGCCCGTAGTCCCACCGAGTACGCAGTTTTTTCGATACCGCCGCGCGCATGTCGCGGCAGTTGCTCCAACGCCCGGATCGTCCAACTGACGATTCGGGCGTGTTTTCGTACGGCACACCCTTCGCAGGATCGATCCCCATGGCCGGGTGTAATATCCGATCGTGGACGGAGAGAACGCAATGCCCACAACTCACTGCGATACGCGCCTCACGTACGAGGACTTCCTCCGCTTCCCGGACGATGGGTTGCGGCACGAGCTCATCGATGGGGTGCACTACGTGACGGCCTCTCCGGCGTGGCGACACCAGGAACTGTTGGGGCGCCTCCACCTCGCCATCGGCAACCACCTCGCCGCCCATCCCGGGATCGGCCACGTCGTGCTGTCGCCGTTCGATACGGTGTTTTCGACGTGGGACGTCGTCGAGCCGGATTTGATCTTCGTGGCGACGAACCAGTTGGACATCGTGACCGAGGCGAACATCCAGGGCGCTCCGGCGCTGGTCGTCGAGATCCTTTCGCCCAGCACGCGAAAGCGCGACCTCGGGATCAAGCAGCAGCTGTTTGACCGTGGCGGCGTGCGGGAATACTGGGTGGTGGACCCGATCGCGAAAGATGTTGCGGTCTACCGTCGGGCGCCGGATGGCAGTCTCCCGAAGGCGTCTCAGTTGGGCGCGGACGACAAGGCCACGCTGTCGACCCCGTTGCTGCCCGGTTTCGAGTTATCCGTCGAGCAGCTGTTTGCCCGGTTACTTCCGGACCGTGGCTAGTCCCTCGTAGAAGGGGCAGTGGCGGACGAAGCCCAGCGATTCGTAGAGGTGAAGGGCCGCGTGGTTGTCGGCCCGAACATTCAGGCCCACTGTGCCACTGTCCTTCACCACTTCCAGCACCGCGCGGGTGACCGCGCCTCCCAGGCCACATCCGCGGCGATCGCGCATCGTATAGATGTTGCCAATCGCCACGGCGTGCTCTTCGGGAGCAAACAAGTGGGTGCCGGCGGCCGCGACCAGCGCGTCGCCTTCGTAGACGCCGAAGAACACTCCATCCGTCACCATGGACGGGTAGAAGAAGTCGGGCGACTCCCCGGTCGCTTCGCCATCCGCATACAACCTCAGTAACGCCGGCACATCATCCGCGCCGAGACGCACGGCCCGTCCTCGCTCCATGTGGTGTCCGGCTTCTTGACCGCCGAAGCCTCGGCGAAGGTGGTCAGCCGGACCATGCCATCCCATGCGCCACATCGGGCATTGGTTCCCGATGATCGCGTACCGCGCGACCTCTTCAAGGGCGTCCTGTTTCAGCTGCAGATGGACGGGCCAGCGCACATGGTCGAGGGCCTCGTGAACGGCGCCCGTGCCGACCGCGAAAAGAATGCTGGTGTCGAAGTCGTGCAGCACGAGCGCGAGGTCCGGCTCGAACCACTGCGTCTTCGGAAACATCCGCGGCGCCAGGTCGCCAAGGGCATAGACGCCCCAGATCGGGTCGCGGCGCAGGATCCTGCGGATGTCGTGCTGGTCGGTCAGGCGAGGCATGGAGGAGGCGCTTCAAGTATAAAGGAGCCATCATGCAGCTCCTTCGAGTGATTACCTTCGCCGCTGTCACCTTGGTAACAATGCCGGTGCGTGCGCAGCAGGGGAGCCAGCCCCGCAACGACCTGCCGCAGCCGTATGCGACCAGCCGCGATTGGGGAGAGCTGCCGCCCGGCGTGAAGTGGGCGGCGGTGACCGCGATCGAGCCCGCGCCCGACGGCACCATCTACGTGGTCCATCGCTGCTTCGAGAACTCGTGCGCGGGCCGGCCTGAAGCCCCCATCCTGAAATACAGCGCCAGCGGCACGCTTCTCGCCAGCTTTGGCCAGGGTCTGCTGATCTTTCCACACGGCGGCACGGTCGATCGTGACGGCAACCTGTGGATGACCGACGCCGGCAATGCGCCAGGCAAGGGGCACCAGGCCATCAAATTCAGTCCCGAGGGCAAGGTGCTGATGACGCTCGGCCAGGCCGGCGTCAGCGGATCGGGTCCCAGCCTGTTCGATCAACCCACCGACGTCGTCGTCGCGCCGAATGGCGATCTGTTCATTACCGACAGTCATCGCAACGGCAAGAACAACCGCGTGATGCACTTCAGCGAAGACGGCAAGTTCATCAAGGAGTGGGGCCGCAAGGGCTCCGGTCGCGGCGAACTGAGCGAGCCGCACACCCTGGCCATGGACTCGCGCGGCCGGTTGTTCGTCGGCGACCGCGAGAACAACCGCATCGTGATCTACAACCAGGACGGCCAGGTGCTGGACGAGTGGCGCCAGTTCGGCCGCCCCAGCGGCCTCGTCATCACCGGCGACGACACGATGTATGTGGCTGATTCGGAGTCGTGGGGAACCGACACCGGCGCCCGCGAGCTGCCGGGCATCAAGAAGGGCATCCGCATCGGCAGTGCCCGCGACGGGCGGGTGACGGCGTTCATCGAGGACCAGGAATCAACCGCCGCGGATCACGCCGGCGCCGAAGGCATTGGCGTGGACGCCCAGGGCAACGTCTACGGCGGTGTGGTCCGCCGCCGCATGCTGGAACGGCACGTCAAGAAGTAGGGCCGCACGATCACAGCCGCAGATTGGACGCAGATTCAAGGGCCGCACGATCA
>CAYHCX010000060.1:16683-24073 GCA_964355095.1 uncultured Acidobacterium sp. | reverse complement strand
AGCTCGTACATCAGCTGGCCGGTCCGCTGCACAAGGGTCTGGTCCCTCAGCCGATCCGCCGGCCGCTTCTGATCCGCGCCGGTGAAGAGCGCCCGATGATCCGCGGTGAACCACAGTTGATGCGCCGGCGACTCGGTGTCGGTCAGGAGCGCCGCCTGCTGGCCCAGCTCGGCGCGCACCGCCGCGGGCAGCGGCTGGGTCAGCACCGCATACCGGTCGTCGTGCCGCAAGTGCCGCTTGAGCGGCTTGAACAGGCTGGTCGGCTCGCCGATGCAGATAATCAGGTTCGAGGTGGTAATCGCGCCGCCGCGCTCGAGGAAAGCGGTGGCGTTCCTGCGATTGAACGTGATCCTGGAAATGCGTGATCGCTCGTGGACCCTGGCGCCCTTCTTGATGGCCGCCGACAGGAACCCGAGCGTCAACTGGTAGGGATCCACGAAGCCCCAGTCCGGCACCTTCAGGGCGCCGGCGGAGGCCAGCCCGGCCTGGCGCTGCACCATGGCCGGCGACATCCATGACGCGGTCAGGCCCGCTTCCTTGCGGTCGGCCAGCTCGCGTTGAAGCGTCTTGTCGGAGCCGCCCTCGGGCAGCGTGCGCACCGCGTCCCGCAGCTCGAGTCCGGCCTTGATGCCGAGGCGCTTGACTGCGGCCGCCAGCTCGCGCGGCGCTTTCTCGGTCAGCTCGAACAACGCCCGCGCCGCCCGCTTCCCCGCGCGCGCTTCCAGCTCGCGATACGACCCGCTCGCCTCGCTCGAAATGAGGCCGGTGGCCCGCCCGCTCCCGCCCTGCCCGATGCGCCCGGCCTCGAGCAGGATCACCTTCATCCCCGCCGCCGCGCAGGCCTGCGCGACCATGGCGCCGGACATGCCGCCGCCGACAACGACGACCGGGTAAGTGATGACGTCACGAAACGCGGGGAACTCACGTCTCTTCTTGACGGGAACGGCATCAAGCCAGGGGGAGATGCCGTAGCGAGTCTGAGGCACGGGTAAATACTAACCGCTAAGGGGCCTAAGGTGCCTAGGGTGCCTGCTTCGTGCGCCTTCGTTCCGCCGTCAGGAGCCGGGCTTTGCGCTCCGTTCCCCAACGGTAACCGCCTGCGCCGCCGGCGGTCGGAACAACCCGATGGCAGGGGACGACAAGGCAGACGGGGTTGGTGGCGCAGGCGCGGGCGACGGCACGCACGGCGGTGGGCCGGCCGATGCTCTTCGCCACGTCGGCATACGCCCGCGTCTCGCCGTACGGGATCCGCTGCAACGCGCGCCACACCTTCCACTGAAAGGCCGTGGCCTGCACGTCGATCGGCAGATCGAGTGACGGTGCCGTCCCGCGCAGGTGCTGGACGATGGCCTTCACCCATTCGGTTCGCGGTTGCTGGTTGGCGTGAATCTCGGCGGCCGGGTATTCGCGGCGGAGGTCGCGCACCAGCGCGGCGTCGCTGTCGCCGAGCTTCACCGCGCACACGCCGTTGTCGGTCGCCGCCACCAGCACCTGCCCAAGCGGGCTCGACACCGTCGAGTAGCCGATGCTCATGCCGGCGCCGCCGCGGCGGTACCGCGACGGCGTCATGCCCTTGCCCGTGAGCGCCGCCTCGTAGACGCGGCTGGGCGATCCGTAGCCCGCCTCGTAGATTGCCGTGGTCACGTCGCGGCCGTCGCGCAAGCTCGTTCGCAGCCGGCCGGCGCGCACCGCCGCCTGGAACTCCCGCGGCGACAAGCCGACAATGGCCTTGAAGCGGCGTTGGAGGTGATGCGGGCTCATGGACGCCACGCGGGCGAGCTGGCCGAGTGTCACCTGTTGATCGGCATGGGTCGCGAGATACGCGGAGGCGCGCCGGACCGCCTCGACGCCCGGCTGCGCCAGCCCGACGGTGTCGGGACGGCACCGCTTGCAGGCGCGGAACCCGGCCTGCCGGGCCGCGGTCGTGGTATCGAAAAAGCGGACCCGGTCGGCCCGCGGCCGCCGGCTCGGACAACTCGGGCGGCAGTAGATTCCCGTGGAAGTCACGCCGTAAAAATAGGTGCCATCGGCAGTGGGGTCGCGCTCTGACAGTGATTTCCACCGTGGATCGAGTGCCCCCGCGACGCCGGTGCCTTGGGTGCCTAGTGTGCCTAAGGGGGGTGCCACGAGTTCATGCTGCATCATGCAGCGAAGTTACGCCAGCGGCCGCCCCGCCCGCGATCCGCCCCTTGCGATCAGAATGGGATGATTGGGGTCAGGCCTCAAATTTCACCCTTTTGCTGGATTGGGAACACCTCTCCAGACACCAGATAGACCCAGAGGTAATATCAGCCCGTGCGCCGACTGCTTCGATTTCTCGTCGCCTCCCTGGTTGTGCTGGCCGTTCTCGTGATCGCCGGCGGCGTATACGCGCGGTCGCAGCTGCGGGCGAGCCTGCCGCAAGTTGAGGGGACGTCAACCATTCCCAACCTCGACGCCCCGGTTCGCGTGGACCGCGACGCGCTCGGCGTGCCCACCATCGTTGGCGGTTCGCGCACGGACATCGCGCGCGCGCTGGGCTTCGTCCATGCGCAGGACCGCTTCTTCCAGATGGATCTGCAGCGCCGCCAGCCCGCCGGGGAGCTCTCGGCACTGGTCGGTGCGCGGGCGCTCGCGCTGGATGAAGACGCGCGCGTGCATCGCCTCCGCGACGTCGCGCACCGCGCGGTGGGGCAGACCGAGTCCGCCTATCGCGCCGTGCTCGAGGCCTACGCCGAAGGTGTGAACGCCGGGCTCAGCGCGCTGGGCGCGGCACCGCCGGAATACCTCGTGCTGCGCGCCACGCCGGAGCCGTGGAGACCCGAAGACACCATCCTCACCGTGCTGGCGATGTTCAACACGCTGCAGGGACGCCAGGCGCTGTTCGAACAAACCATCGGCGCCATGCGCGACGCGCTGCCCGAGCCGATGTTTCGCTTCCTCGCGTCGGCCGGGTCCGAATGGGAGACGCCCGTGGTGGGGAGCGCGATCGTCCGGCCCCCGATTCCCGGGCCGGACGTGTTCGACCTTCGCCACGTACGGGCCACGGAAGCGCGGAAGCACGGAAGCCATTCTTTGACTCAGGCGGCCGAAGAGGATTCTTTCCGTGCTTCCGTACTTCCGTGGCTTGTACGTGATCCGGAGGCGGATGCCACCATCGGCAGCAACAACTGGGCGGTGGATGGCGCGCACAGCGCGTCGGGTGTGGCGCTGATTGCCAACGACATGCACCTGTCGATCGGCGTCCCGATCATTTGGTATCGCGCGGTGTTGTCGTTCCCGGGTGCCGATGGCGCGGCGCAGAGTATCGCCGGCGTCACGCTGCCCGGGCTGCCGAGCATGGTGGTGGGCAGCAACGGGCACGTCGCGTGGGGCTTCACCAACACCGGCGGTGACTGGAGCGACCTGGTCCGCATCGAGCCCGATCCGCGCGACCCCGGCAAATACCTGACACCCGGCGGCCCGAAGCCGTTCGACGTGTTCCGCGAGACCATCGCCATCAAGGGCGCGGAATCGGCGGTCGTTCCCGTCCGCTGGACCATGTGGGGACCGGTCGTGTGGAAGGACGCGCGCGGCCGCGACTACGCGCAGCACTGGATCGCGCACGACGCGGCGACGCTCGCGTCCGACATCACCAGGCCCGAGCGCGCGCGATCCGTGGACGACCTGCTCGGCGCTATCGCCGGACTCGGCATGCCGAACCAGAACGTGACGATGGGCGACGACACCGGGCGCATCGCGTGGATCATCGGCGGCGCCATTCCGCGCCGCGTCGGGTTCGACGGCTTCACCCCCGAATCCTGGGCCGATGGCACGCGCAGGTGGGATGGCTATCTCTCGCCCTCCGAGTTCCCGCGTATCGTCGATCCAGCAGAGGGCCGCATCTGGACCGCGAACGCGCCGGTGGTTGGCGACGCCATGCTCGCCACCATCGGCGAAGGCGGGTATGCCGACGGCATTCGCGCGCGGCTGATTCGCGATCGGCTGCGTTCGCTCGACAAGGCGACACCGAAGGACATGCTCGCCATCCAGCTCGAAGACAAGGCGCTCTATCTCGAGCGGTGGCGAACCCTGTTGCTGGCGACGCTCGCGTCGAGCAGCACCGGCCCGCGCGCGGAGTTCAGGCAACTGGTCGAAACCACCTGGACCGGGCGCGCCTCTCCGGATTCGGTGGCCTATCGCCTCGTGCGCCAGTTCCGCACCACGTTCGTGCGTGACGTGATGACGACGCTCACCGCGCCGGCGGCGGCGCTCGATCCGGCGTTCGACTACACGCGATCGCTCCGGGGTGAGGGGCCGGTGTGGCAGCTGGTGAGCGAGCGTCCGGCGCACCTGCTGAATCCGAAATTCAAGTCCTGGGATGAGTGGCTGTTGTCGGCGGTCGATCGCGCGATCGCGGAGCTCACGGACGGCGGACGCCGGCTGGCCGACAGAAGATGGGGCGAGGTCAATCGCACCCAGTTCCTGCATCCGCTGGCGTCGGCCATCCCCTGGTTCGGGCGCTACATGAACATGCCCGAGGATCCGTTGCCGGGCGACGTCTACACGCCGCGCGCGCAGGCGCCGCGCACCGGACCGTCGGAACGGATGGCGGTGTCACCGGGCCGCGAACAGGAGGGCATCCTGCACGTGCCGACGGGCCAGAGCGGACATCCGCTGTCGCCGCACTACGGCGATCAGTACCGCGCGTGGCTCAACGGCGAGCCGTCGCCGTTCCTGCCCGGGCCGGTGGTGTCGACGCTGACGTTGACGCCGGCGCGGTAGGGCTACATTGCCGAATGACTGATTGACTGATTTAGCGACTGTTGTGTGATTGGCGAATTTGAGATTGGGTGACTCGATTTGCGGATGGTCGAATGCCGATTGGCACCTGCCTCGCGTTGGCAACCATTCTCCAGTTCGCCAATTGGCCCAATCGAGTCACCCAATCGACATTCGTCAATCACCAGACAGTCGCTAAATCGGTCGATCAATCATTCGGCAATTTCACGCCGCCGGATATCCCGCGGGCTCAACGCATCTTCCACACGAAGTTGATCATCGGGAACGCAACGAATTCGCCGGCGCCAAGCGGCGACACCAGTCCGAGGTCGGCCGAGAGCCGCTCGCCCATGAAGCGCAGGCCGCCGCTCAGCAGCCCGGCGTTGCTGAACCAGTAGTTCTCGGTCACCAGCTTCAACCGCTTCGACACCCGCTTCTCGCCGCCGAGCATCACCACCGGCGCGCCGGCGCGGCTCTCGTCGGCGCTCGCATACGCATAGCCGCCGCCGACGGTGACGGCCGAGTCCGGGTTGCCCTGGGTGACCACCGCATAGGCAATACCGACGCTGGCGTCGCCCATGTTGACGAAGTGCAGCACGCCCACCGAGGCCTCGGTCGAACGTCCCTTCACGACCTGGAACTTCGGCGTGAACCAGAACGGCTGATCGCCGCCAAACCCGATCACGAGCGGCGTGCCGCCGCCGATCGAAAACCGATCCGTCACGCCGTACTGCACGAAGGGCAGCAGCACTTCGTAGACGCCGAAGTAGGCCTCGCCTTTGTCGAGCGAACGTCCGGTGGGCGCGAAGAATAGGCGCGTCGGGTTCGGATCCGCCGGCCAGGCATCGGCCGGAGACGCATTGGCCGACGCCTGCGCTTCAGCCGAAGCGGTGATGGGCGCAGGTGCCTGCGGCTCCTGCGGACCGGCCAGCGCGACGACGAATGTTGCGATTAGCAGACTCACCATGACAGCCTCCACCGCCATCGTGGCGGCGAGAGGGGGCGGAAGTCCTGAGCCGCGGATGAGTAGGATGTGAGAAATGGTGAGCGGAGGACGTTGTCAGGACGCGCGGGCGGCGAGTCTTGCCAGCAGTTTGGAGCGGCCCGGGGCAAAACGCACGGCGGTCAGCATGGGATCCACCGGGATGATCCACCCGGCCGGGCCTGTGGGCGCGTCGGTCAGCATCTGGTCGAGCAGTTCCACCGCTTCCAGCGTGCGCCCCAGCATGCACTGCTCGCCCGCGGCGACGAGGGCGGCCTCCACCTGGCGGCCGCCGCGGACCAGTTCGTCAATGACCTGACGGACCGGCGCGAACGCTTCTTCCGAAGGCCGCAGCTCACGCATCTGGAGACGCGCGGCCACCAGGCCGAGGGTGGCGCGCGCGTGACCCGGGGTGTCTTTGAGCGCCTGCGTGAAGCTGTCCGCGGCGCTCTCGGCGTGACCGCGTTCGAGCCGCACGAAGCCGGCGGCGATCCGCGCGTTGGCGATGAACTCGCGCCCGTAGACGTGCCCATCCGTCCCCGCCGCAATCTCATCGTCAAAGCACTGGAGCGCCGCTTGCGGCTCGCCGCGGGCCGACAACACCAGGCCCTTGAGCCAGTGCAAGCCGGCGGCGGGAATCGGCGTGTGGTCGCCCGTGCTCTGGCGTTGAATCTCCGCGCCGCGCGTCGCTTCCTGTTCCGCGCGGGCCAGCGCGCCGCGGGCCACGAACACCATGGCCGACAGCATGTGGGCGGGCGCAAACGCCGGCATCAGCTCGATGATGCGATCGGCGGCGCGCAGGCGTTCTTCACCCCAGGTCACGTAGCCCAGGCGGAAGTGGTGCCGCCAGTTGCCGGGTTCGAGGGCCGTCGCCCGCCGCGCCGCGGCCTGGCCTTCCGCCACCTGCCCGGTGGCCGCCAGCAGGTAGCCGAGCACCGCCCAGCCCTCGCCGAGCGCCGGATCCGCCGCGCACGCGCGCCGCGCCGCGGTCATGGCGCGGTCGAGCGTCTCGCGGTCGGGGATGTTGCTGAAGCGCGTGGTCTCGAAGCGCAGCATGTAGGCGTTGGCGAGCCCGGCATACGCGGGCGCGTACGATGGCAGCTCGATCACCGCGCGCTCGAAAGCCGTGATGGCCTGATCCAAGCGAGACAGATCCAGGGACTCGAGCGCGAGGCGCCCTTGTTCCCACGCTTGAAACGGATCCTCTTCGGCTCCTGACCGCGCAGGGGGCACCGCCTCCGTCGCCCCGACAAACCGATAACCGCGCCTGGCGAGCGTCTGCAGATAGGTCGGCTCGGATGCTGAGTCGCCCAGCGCCTTCCTGATGTCCGCCACGGCGCGCGTCAACGTGTTGTCGGTGATATTGACGCCCGGCCAGAAGCGTTCGAGCAGTTCGTCCTTGGTGACGATCTCCCCGCCGCGGGCGGCGAGATACCCGAGAATCTCGACGAGGCGGGGCGACAGGTCAATGGGCTGCCCGTCGCGGGTCAGCGTCCACGTCCGCGGGTCGATCTGGAACGGACCGAAGCGGATCACGTCGGAGATTCTGTCATGAATGTTGGCCACGGAGGCTCAGAGGCACAGAGCCAATCTTTTCAAAATGCCCGTCAGCAAGTTCGAAGCTTGATTGCATTTCAAAAAAGATTCTCTGTGTTCTCTGCGTCTCTG
>CAYHCX010000060.1:2998-16583 GCA_964355095.1 uncultured Acidobacterium sp. | reverse complement strand
AGTTCGAAGCTTGATTGCATTTCAAAAAAGATTCTCTGTGTTCTCTGCGTCTCTGTGGCCAATGTGTGTGGTTCAGCAGAGCACATCCCGGGCGGCGAGGGCTTTCGCCGCCGCCTCATCCACCGTATCGCCGAGCGCGGTGAGGTGGCCCATCTTGCGGCCCGCGCGCGGGTCGCCCTTCCCGTACAGGTGCAGCTTCACGTCCGATATCGCCAGCGCCGCCGCCCAATCGGGTTCGCCGTTGATCCACAGATCGCCCAGCAGGTTGACCATCGCCGCCGGCTTGATCTGCGCGGTGTCGCCCAGCGACAGCCCGCACACCGCGCGCACCTGCTGCTCGAACTGCGACGTGACGCAGGCGTCAATGGTGAGGTGACCCGAGTTGTGCGGCCGCGGCGCAATCTCGTTGATCAGCAGCCGGCCGTCGCGGGCGACGAAGAACTCCACGCACAACACGCCGACAAACCCGAGGTCGTCGAGCACGCGGTGCGCCAGGTGCACGGCCTCGCCGGCAATCCCCTCCGGCACGCGAGCCGGGCTCACCGACAGGTCGAGGATGTGATGGCGATGGATGTTCTCGATCGCCCCATAGTGCGCGAACTCGCCGTCGAGCCCACGCGCCGCCACCACCGAGATCTCGTGCGTGAAGTCGACGACGGTCTCGATGATCGCTTCCTGGTGGCCGATCAGCCCCCACACGCGCTCGCCGTCCTCGATGCGATCGATGCGGTGCTGGCCCTTGCCGTCGTAGCCGAAGGCCGCGGTCTTGACGATGGCCGGCAGACCGACGATGCCGAGGCCAATCGCCAGCTCGTCGAGCGACTGGGCCTTGGCAAACGCCGCCACCGGGTAGCCGCGGTCGGCGAGAAAGCCCTTCTCGCGCGCCCGCTGCTGGGTGATGTGCAGCGCCGACCCACCCGGCCGCACCGGCACCAGCTCCGCGGCCGCGCCGGCGGCGTCGGTGGAGACGTTCTCGAATTCGAACGTCATCACGTCGACGCCACGGGCAAAGGTGCGGATGGCTTCGAGGTCGTCGTACTCGGCGCTGACTTCAAGGTCCGCCACCTGTCCGGTGGGCGTGTCGACGCCGGGCGACAGCGTGTGGACGCGGTAGCCCATGCGCCGGGCCTCGAGGGCGAGCATGCGCCCCAGTTGGCCGCTGCCAAGCACGCCAATCGTGGCGCCGGGCAGCACGGGATGGTTCACGGCAGCGTGTCCTGGCGAACCTTCGCGGTCTGCTCCGCGCGGAAGGCGCGGAGGCGCTCCTGGAGGTTGGGACGGGTGGTGGCGAGAATGCTCACGGCGAGCAGTCCGGCGTTGATGGCGCCGGGCTTGCCGATGGCGAGCGTGCCGACGGGGACGCCGGCGGGCATCTGCGCTATCGACAGCAGCGAGTCGAGGCCCTGGAGCGCGGCGCTGTTGACGGGCACGCCGAGCACCGGCAGCACGGTGTGCGACGCGACCATGCCGGGCAGGTGCGCGGCGCCGCCGGCGCCGGCGATGATCACCTGGATGCCGCGCGCCTCCGCGCCCTGCGCGAACTCCGCCATCCACACCGGCGTGCGATGGGCGGAGACGACTTGTTTTTCGTAGGGCACGCCGAAGCGCTCGAGCATTTCGACCGCGTGGCTCATCGTCTCCCAGTCGGACGTCGAGCCCATGACGACCGCTACCAGTGGTTTGTCAGTCACGATGGAAACGGAAAGTATATCGTAGACCCTGCATGGAGTGGCTGAACTACCACCACCTGCTGTACTTCTGGACCGTCGCGCGCCAGGGCACCATCGCGCGCGCCAGCGAGGAACTGCGGCTGGCACAACCGACCATCAGCGGGCAGATTCGCGCGCTCGAGCACCAGCTCGGGGAGAAACTCTTCCAGCGCTCAGGCCGCAACCTGGTCCTCACCGACGTCGGCCGCGTCGTCTATCGCTACGCCGACGACATCTTCAGCATCGGCCGCGAGCTGATGGACACACTCAAGGACCGTCCCACGGGACGGCCCATGCGGTTCCAGGTCGGGGTGGCGGATGAAGTCACGAAGATCATCGCCTATCGCCTGCTCGAGCCCGCGCTGCGATTGCCGCAACCGGTCCAGATCGTGTGCCGCGACGGTGCCCCTGAGCGGCTGCTGACGGAGCTGGCCACTCACGCGCTGGACCTGGTGATCGCCGACACGCCGATGTCGCCGGCCATCAAGGTCAAGGCCTTCAGCCACGCCCTGGGCGAAACGCCGGTCACGGTGTTCGGCACGGCGAAGCTGGCGGCGCCGCGGCGCAAGAACTTCCCGCGGTCGCTCGACGGCGCGCCGTTTCTGCTGCCCACCGACGGCAAGACGCTGCGGCGCGCGCTCGACAACTGGTTCGACGAGAACAATCTTCGCCCGCGCATCGTCGCCGAGGTGGACGACAGCGCGTTGCTCACCACGTTCGGGCAGGCCGGCGCGGGGTTGTTCGTGGCGCCGACGGTGATTGAAAAGGAAGTGATGCGCCAGTACGGCGTGGTGCCGGCCGGCCGGATCGACGCGGTGCGCGAGCGCTACTTCGCGATTTCAGTCGAGCGCCGGCTCAAGCATCCGGCGGTGGTCGCCATTTCAGAGGCCGCCAACGAGATGCTGGCGAAGCCGAAGAAGCCGGCGTAGCCGGGCTGGGACGACTGGCGCGTGCGCTAGACTTGGCGGATGACGCGCTGGCTCACCTGCACACCACTGGCCCTGGCCACGGCGATCCTCGTGCTCGCCGGCGGCCCCGCGATTGGCATCGAGCGGTCCCTCCAGGCGCAAGCCGCCGCGCTGACGGTGCCCTACACGCAGTTCACCCTGCCCAACGGCCTGAACGTGATCCTCCATCGCGACACCAGCGTGCCGGTGGTGACGGTCAACGTCTGGTATCACGTCGGCTCGGCCAACGAGCGCGCCGGGCGCACCGGGTTCGCGCACCTGTTTGAACACGTGATGTTCGAGGGCTCGACGCACGTGCCCGAAGGGTCGTTCGACACCTGGCTCGAGGCCGCGGGCGCCAACAACAACGGCTCCACCAACACCGACCGCACCAACTACTACATCGACCTTCCGGCCAACGCGCTCGAGCTCGCGCTGTTCCTCGAATCGGATCGCATGGGCTTCCTGCTCGACGACAAGGCGCCCGGCAAGGTGGACGGCCAGCGCGACGTGGTGAAGAACGAGAAGCGGCAGAGCGTCGACAACCAGCCCTACGGCCAGGCGTTCGTCGAGTTGTCGTCGCTGCTCTACCCGCCCGCGCATCCTTACAGCTGGCCGGTGATCGGCTCGATGGAAGACCTGAGCGCCGCCAGCTTCGAAGACGTCGCGCGCTTCTTCCGCACCTATTACGTCCCCAACAACGCCAGCCTGGTGATTGCCGGCGACATCGACATTGCGCCAACCCGCAAGCTGGTCGAGAAGTGGTTTGACGACGTGCCGCGCGGCAAGCCGGTGCCGCCGCTGGCGTCGCCCAGCGCCGTGCTCGACGGCGTCAAGAAGAAGACCATTACCGATCGCGTGCAGTTGCCGCGGTTGTACCTGGCGTGGCACACGCCCGGGCTGCTCAAGCCCGGCGATGCGGCCATGGACATCATCGCCAACCTGCTCAGCAGCGGCAAGAACTCGCGGCTCTATCGCCGGCTGGTCTACGACCTGCAGATCGCCCAGGACGTCGCGGCGTTCCAGCAGTCGCAGGCGCTCGGCGGCAACTTCGTGATCATCGCCACGGCGCGGCCCGGCCAGTCGCTCGAGCGGCTGCAAGCCGTGATCGACGAGGAACTGGACACCCTTCGCAAGGCGCCGCCGGCGGCCCGCGAGATGACCCGCGCGTTGAACCAGACCGAGGCCTCGTTCTACCGCAACATGGAGCGCGTCAACGGCAAGGCCGATCAGTTGAACGCCTACTTCAAGGCGGCGGGCACGCCGGATTACTTCGAGCAGGACCTGGCGCGCTACCGCGCCGTGACGGCGGCGGAGGTGCAGGCGGCGGTCGATCGCTACCTGCCGAAAGATCGACGGGTCGAGCTCAGCGTCGTTCCGGGAGACCAGAAATGAAGCGCGCGTTGATCCTCTTCGGTGTGCTGGCGGCGTCAATCACGCTGGCGGCGCAACAGCCGGACCGCAGGCAGCCGCCCCCGATTGGGCCGGCGCCGTCGCTCAAGCTGCCCGCCATCCAGAAGCACAAGCTGTCGAACGGCCTCGCGGTGTGGATTGTCGAGCACCACGAGGTGCCGCTCGCGCAGGTCAACCTGATCGTGCGGTCGGGCAGCGCCGCGGATCCCATTGGCAAGTACGGCGTCGGCAGCCTCACCGCCGCCATGCTGGATGAAGGCGCCGGCACGCGCTCGTCGCTCGACCTCGCCGACGCCATCGAGTTCCTCGGCGCCAATTTGTCCACGACCAGCTCGTTTGACTTCTCGGCCGTGCGCATGTCGGTGCCGGTGTCGAAGCTGGCCGACGCGCTGCCGCTGATGTCGGACGTGGCGCTGCGGCCCGCCTTTCCGGTGGCCGAGCTCGAGCGGATGCGCAAGGAACGGCTCACCGGCCTGCTGCAGGCCCGCGACAACGTCGCCGCGCTCATCCAGCTCGCCTTCCCTCGCATTGTCTACGGCCCGACACATCGGTATGGGACCTCGGCGAACGGCCTGCCGGCCACCATCGAGTCACTGACGGTTGATGATCTCAAGGCGTTCTACCGCGCGCACTTCCGGCCCGACAACGCCACGTTGCTGGTGGTGGGCGACCTGACTCCGGCGGCGGCGCTGCCGATGCTGGAGAAGGCGTTCGGCGCGTGGCAGTCAGAGGGCATGGCCGCGCTCGTCGCCGAAGTGCCGACCGCGCCGCAGCTGGGCAAGCGCCAGATCTACCTCGTCGACAAGCCCGAAGCCGCGCAGTCGCAGATTCGCATCGGCTGGGTCGGCGTGCCGCGATCGACGCCCGACTACGCCGTGCTGCAGGTGCTGAACACGGTGCTCGGCGGATCGTTCACCTCGCGGCTGAACCAGAACCTGCGCGAGAAGAACGGCTACGCCTACGGCGCCAGCTCCGGGTTCGACATGCGGCTGTCGGCCGGCCCCTTCCTCGCCACGGCCGGCGTGCAGACCGACAAGACCGCCGAGGCGCTGCGGGAGTTCTTCAACGAGCTCGACGGGATTCTCTCGCCGGTGCCGGCCGACGAACTGGCCAAGTCCAAGAACTACGTGGCGCTCGGCTTCCCCGGGGAGTTCGAGACCACCGGCGACATGGCGCGCAAGCTCGAGGAGCTGGTGGTCTACAACCTGCCCGACACCACGTTCAGCAACTTCGTGCCGAGCGTCACCGGCGTGACCGCCGCGGACGTGCAGCGGGCCGCGGCGCGGTACGTTCAACCCGAGAAGATGGCGGTGGTGGTGGTCGGCGATCGCAAGGTGATCGAGGGGCCAATTCGCGCCCTCAACCTCGGGCCCATCACCATCGTTCCCATCGACGATCTGTTCCGATGACCAGTCTTAGCTTTCACAGGAGACCAGGAGGTCAGGAGAAACCCACTCTTCTGAACTTCTAGGCTCCTGTTTCAATGGCATCTGCGTCATCTCAGTCATCTGTGGCCGTGATCGGGGCCGGTGCTGCCGGTCTGGTGGCCTCGGCATTCGCCGCGGCCGCTGGCGCCGACGTCGTGCTGATCGAACGCACCGCTGACGGCGGGCGCAAGATCCTGATCAGCGGCGGCGGGCGCTGCAACGTGCTGCCGTCGGTGCTGGCCCCCGAGCGCTTCGTCACCGACTCGCCCGCGCATCTGCTGCGCGGCATGCTGCGCTCGTGGCCGCTGCACGAGCAGCGCGCGTTCTTCGAGGGTGACCTCGGCATTCCCCTCGCGTTGGAGGCCGGGTCCGGCAAGCTGTTCCCCAGGTCCAACCGCGCCCGCGACATCCGCGACGGCCTGGTCACGTTCGCGCGCAAGCGCGGCGTGCGGATGCAGTTCGACACCACCGTCACGGACCTCACGGTCTCGCCAGGGGGATTCACGATCGCGACATCCGCCGGGACCCTGCAAGCCTCACGCGTGGTGGTGGCGACCGGCGGGCTCTCGGTGCCCACCACCGGCAGCGACGGCACGGGCCTGCGAGTGGCCGAAGCGCTGGGCCACCGGATGATCGACACCTACCCCGCACTCACGCCGTTGCTCGGCTTGCCTGCCTCCGGACACGCGGCGCTGTCGGGCGTGTCCCTGGACGTGCGCCTGCGCGCCAAACTGGGGACGCGCGCGGTTGAAACCTCGGGCGGCTTCCTTTTCACGCATCGCGGTTACAGTGGACCCAGCGTGCTGGACATCTCGCATGTCGTGACGCGCGCATCTGGATCTGCGTCATCTGCGTCATCCACCTTCGCGCTGCGCGCTGCGGCGGACAAGTCTGCGGCGATCAGGGCACAGTGGTCGGCACTGGATTCGGCGTCGTGGGAGCGCGAGTTCGACGCGCCCTCCGCGCTCATCTCGACGCTGCTCGCGCGTCACCTGCCCTCGCGCCTCGGTGAACGCCTGATGATCGAAGCCGGCATTCCGCCTGAACGGCGGAGCAGCGGCCTGCGCCGCACCGAACGGCTGTCGCTCATCGCCCGCCTGACCTCGTATGAACTGCCGGTGAGCGGCGACGAAGGCTACACGAAGGCGGAAGTCACCGGCGGCGGAGTGGCGCTGGACGACGTGGAGCCGCGCACGCTCGAAAGCCGCCGCTGGCCGGGCCTCTACTTCTGCGGCGAAGTGCTGGACGCATTCGGCCCGATCGGCGGGCACAACTTTGCCTGGGCGTGGGCCACGGGCCGCGCCGCCGGCCGCGCCGCCGGCGAGGTCCAACCTCTGCTGGAGGACACGCGGTAGAATCGGGCGTTGCGGAGGGAACCCTCAATGCGTGATCGACTCGTCGCCATCGCCACCCTCGTGTCTCTTGGATCGGTTGCGGTGCTGGCCCAGGCACCCGCGGCGTCGGGCTACCTGCTGCCGCCAAAGGTCATCGTTGACATCCTCGACGCGCCGCCGCCGCCGGCCGCCGAGCTGAGCCCGGCGCGCGACGTGGTGGCGCTGCTCGAGCGCACCAGCATGCCGACCATTGCCGAACTGGCGCAGCCCATGCTGCGGCTGGCCGGCGTGCGCATCAACCCGAAGACCAACGCGCCGCACCGGTCGAACACGCGCTACCGCAACCTCACGCTGAAGCTCGTCGCCGACAGCAGCGAACGGAAGGTGACGCTGCCGGCGTCGCCGGTGTTGTCGTGGATTGGATTCTCGCCCGACGGCCGCCGCTTCGCCTTCACCAACATGCGCGACAACGGCGTCGAGCTGTGGATTGGCGACACCGCCACGGGCCAGGCCAGGGCCGTCACCCCGGCGCAGTTGAACGCCGTGTTCGGCGCGCCCTGCAACTGGATTGGCGACGGCGGGTCGCTGCTGTGCGCCTTCACCAACAGCAACCGCGGCGCCGCGCCGGCGCCGCCCGAAGCGCCCACCGGCCCCAACGTCCAGGAAAGCCGCGGACGCGTGGCGCCGACGCCCACCGTGCAGGACATGCTGACCAGCGTTCAAGACGAGGCGCTGTTCGAGTACTACGGCACCAGCCAGCTCGCCACCGTCGATGCCGCCACGGGCCAGCGCTCGCCGCTCGGCCGGCCCGCAATCCACACGGACTTCCGGCCCTCTCCGGATGGCCAGTTCACGCTGGTCACGCGGATCAAGCGGCCGTTCTCGTGGCTGGTCCGCTACGACGACTTCCCGACCATGGCGGAGATTTGGGATCGCCGTGGCGCGCTCGTGAAGGTGGTCGCCGACCTGCCGCTCGCCGATGACGTGCCGCGCAACGGCGTGCTGGCGGGCCCGCGCGGCTGGCGCTGGCACCCGACGCTGCCGGCGACGGTGGCGTGGGCCGAGGCGCTCGACGGCGGCGACCCGAAAGCCGTGGTGCCGCAGCGCGACAAGGTGATGACGTGGGCGGCGCCGTTCGCCCTCAACCCGGTGGAGATGACCCGCACCGAATACCGCTTCCAGAACATCACCTGGACCACCGCCGGCGCCGCCTGGATCAACGAGGGCAACCGCGACACGCGCGCCGTGCGCACGTCAGTGATCGACACGCCCGGCGGGCCGCTGCGCAAGCTGTGGGAACGCAGCTCCGAAGATGCCTATGCCAACGCCGGCACGCCGATTCGCCAGCCGCGATCGTCCGGCGTGGACTCGTTGTTCCAGACCGGCGACACGGTCTACCTCACCGGCGTCGGCTCGTCGCCGCGAGGCGATCATCCCTTCCTCGACAAGGTCAACATCAAGACCGGCGCCAAGGAACGGATCTTCCAGACCGAAGACGGCGGCTACGAGACGGTGCTCGGATTGCTGTCGGACGATGGGGCGAAGTTCATCACACGCTACGAGACGCGGAACCAGCCGCCCAACTTCTTCGTGCGCGGGCGCGAGTCGAATTCCCGCCGGCCGATCTCGAACTACGCCGACCCGGCGCCGCCGCTCAAGGGCGTGAAGTCCGAGATGGTCACCTACATGCGCCCCGACGGCGTGCAGATGCGCGCCACCATTCACACGCCGCCGGGTTGGACGCCGGCACAGGGCCGCCTGCCGGCGTTGCTGTGGGCGTATCCGCAGGAGTTCGCGGATCCGAAGATGGCCAGCCAGGTGACCGGCTCGCCGGACCGCTTCACCACGCCCGGCTGGGGCACGCTGCACATGCTGTTCCTGACGCAGGGCTTCGCGGTGATCGACGACCCGAAGATGCCGATTGTCGGCGCCGGCGAGACCGCCAACGACACCTACATCGAGCAACTGGTCGCCAGCGCCCGCGCCGCCGTCGACAAGGCCGCCGCCATGGGCATTGTCGATCCGGATCGGGTGGTCGCCGGCGGGCACAGCTACGGCGCCTTCATGACGGCGAACCTGCTGGCGCACTCCGACATCTTCCGTGCCGGCATCGCCCGCAGCGGCGCCTACAACCGCACGCTGACGCCGTTCGGCTTCCAGAACGAGGAGCGCACGTTCTGGGAAGTGCCGCAGCTCTACGCGCGGATGTCGCCGTTCAACCACGCCGACAGGATCAAGGAGCCGATCCTCCTGATGCACGGCGAAGCCGACGACAACGCCGGCACCTATCCGATCCAGTCGGAGCGCTTCTACCGCGCGCTCAAGGGCCACGGCGCCACGGTGCGCTACGTCACGCTGCCGTACGAGGCGCACGGCTACGTGGCGCGCGAGTCGGTGCTGCACACGGTGGCGGAGATGCTGAACTGGGCGAACGAGTGGGGCAAGGCCGCCAAGCCGCGCACCACGTCGACGCAGCAGCAGTAGGGTTGGGGCTTGAGGCTTGGGGCTTGGGCCAAACCAAGCCTCTGGTCCCAGGTCCCAAGCCGCTATAATCAGGCCTTCCCCTGGAGATGACAGACATGAAACGGTTCATCCTCGCGGCTCTCCTCGCGTTTGGCCTTGCGGTCCCGTCGTTTGCCGATGTCACGGTGAAGTCCACCGGCGGCGGCAAGGGCATGGGCATGTCGACCACCATGCAGACGGTCACCTACATCAAGGGCAACAAGATGCGGACCGACACCGTGATGGGCGACACCACCCGCACGATGATCTTCGACGTCGATAACCAGCGCCTCTACTCCTTCGACTCGAAGAAGAAGGAAGCCGACGCGTGGGACATGCAGGCGTTCGGCGCCAACCTGGCGGCCAGCGTCGATACCAGCCAGATGAAGGCCTCGGTCAAGGCCAACGGCCAGACCAAGGTGATTGCCGGCAAGACCGCCACCGGCTACGACATGTCGATCTCGATGCCGACCACCATCGGCGGCAAGGACGGCATGAAGATGACGGTGAACCTCACCGGGCCGATGTGGGTCGTGAAGGGCGCGCCCGGCACGGCGGAGTACATCGCGTTCTACAAGGGCGCGGTGGACAAGGGCTGGATCTTCAGCGACCCGCGCGGCGCCAAGGGCTCGCCGGGCCAGGCCAAGGCCATGGCCGAGATGTATCGCGAGCTCGCCGCCACCGGCGGCATCCCGTACGAACAGGAAATGAGCATCAAGATGAGCGGCGACGGCCCGATGGCCGGGATGATGGCGAAGATGGGCAACATCACGAGCACGACCACCGTGACGTCCGTGGACACCGGCGCGCTCGCCGCTGACCTGTTCGCGCCGCCGGCCGGCTACAAGGTCAAAGAACAGAAATAAGGCTTGTCTTCATACCTCTCGCTGCTTCGGCGCGAGTCCACCAGCGTGATCGCCGTCGAGCTCCGCCCGCCCAGGGCGGAGCTCGAGTCGGCGGAAGGCATGGACGCGTGGATTGACACCTACCACGCGATCCGCTCGCTGACGCGCCACGACGTGCGCGTGATGGTGACCGACAGCGCGGTGGGCGCGCAGGAAGAAAACAACCTGCGCCACCTGGTGAACAACCTCGGCGACACCGTCGGCCGCCACCAGATCATCCCGTTCCTGACGACCAAGCACTCGCTGGAGTTCTGCCTGGCCTATGCCGACCAGACGGCGCAAAGCGGCTTCCCGTCGCTGGTCGTGCTGGGCGGCGACAAGCACGTCGGCCGGCCGCGCTGCCTCGAGCACGCCTGGCAGTTGCGCAAGGTGATTCGCAGCCGGCATCCCGGGCTGGAACTCGGCGGCTGGGCCAACCCCATCGCCAACCCGAAGGGGCAGGTGGACTTCCTGCTGCGGCCCGACGTCAGCGCGGATTTCTATCTGACGCAGATCGTGTCGCACCACCAGGAGGGCCAGGTCGCCGCGTTCCTCGACGCCGGCCGCGCCGGCGGTCTCGAGATGCCCGGCGTGCTCGGCGTGTTTTACTACCGCAGCGCCAACCAGAAGACGCTCGACATCCTGAACCAGTTCCTGCCCGTGCCCGTGGAGGAACTGAAGGCCGAGTTCGCCGCCGGCGCGACGCCGATCGACGTTTGCGCGCGCACCATTCGATCGCTGCTCGACCTCGGTGCCAGGCATTTCTACGTCAGCAATCTGCCCACGAAGAAGACCGCCGCCACGCTGAACGCGATCCTTGAAAAAGCCGGCGTGACCGTGGCTTCACGATAAGAATACGGCCGCAGATTTCGCCGATTACGCCGATTCCCAGACGACACGCGATTCGCGAACCAGACAGCAAGCATCTGTATCCAATCTGTGTCCAATCTGCGGCTGGCATTGATGACGCGCGAATCGCTCATGGCCCGTCAGCGGATACAATATCTCCATGGGTAAGTTTTACGATTCCGTTCCGGTCTCCGCTATCGTCCGCATCCGCGACATGATGTACTCCGTCAAGGATCCGTTCCGCCTCGATCAGGGCGACGTCTCGTTCGACGCGCCCGAGACGTTCAAGGCGGCCGTCGCGAAGGCGATGGTTGAGAACCGGACGCACTACCTGCCGACGCCCGGGATTCCGCAGCTCCGCAAGCTGGTGGCCGAGAAGCTGCGCACCAAGAACGGCATCCCCGTCGAATCAGACGATGAGGTGGTGATTACCAACGGTGGCACGCACGGTCTCTACGCCGTGATGCATGCGCTGCTGGAGCCGGGCGACGAGATGATCGTGCCGGGGCCGGAATGGCCGCCGACCATGGCCATTTGCCAGGCGGCGCGGGGCGTGCCGGTGCAGGTGCCGCTGCGCGAGCGCCTCGGCTGGCGCTGGGACATCGACGAGGTCGAGAAGGCCATCACGCCGAAGACGCGCGTGCTGTACCTGAACTCGCCGAACAACCCGACCGGCGGCATCCTGACGCGCGCCGACATCGAGCGCCTCGCGGCCATCGCGCGCGAGCGCAACCTGTGGGTGATCTCGGACGAGGCCTACGAGGATCTGCTGTTCACCGGCGAGCACGTCAGCATCGCCTCGCTGCCGGGGATGTACGAGCGCACCATCCCGGTCTACACGATGAGCAAGTCGTACGCGATCACCGGCGTGCGCGTCGGCTACTACGCCATTCGCGACAAGGCCCTGCGCGCCCGCGCCCTCAAGCTTGTGCTCTACACGACCAGCAACGTCTGCTCGATCGCGCAGTACGGCGCCGTCGGCGCGCTCGAGGGTCCGCAGGACTGCATCGCTGAATTCCGCACCGAGCTGAAGGCCCGCCGCGACCTGTTCTACCAGGGCCTGGCCGACGCGGCGCCCGGCGTGTTCTCCGGCGAGCCGCCCGATGGCGCGTTCTACGCGTTCGTGAAAATCAATGCCGACTGGGCCAGGGACGCCGGCATCACCGGCGACTCGTTGTCGTGGGCCATGGCCGAGTACCTGATCAAGCACGGCCGCATTGGCTGCGTGCCCGGCGTTGACTTCAGCGCCGCCTGCGAGGGCTACATGCGCTTCTGCACCGGCCGCAGCCGCGAAGAGCTCACCGGCGCCCTGGCGTCGATGAAGGAGACCTTCTCCGCCATGGCCCGAACTGCCTGAAGTGATGATCGGTGTGCCGCGCGATTAGCACGCCGTAGGCGCGGTGGGTCAGTGGGCGGAACGACGGATGCCAAGCTGTGGCCATGCGTCTTGCTCCTGATCCGGCGAAAGCCGGATTCCACATACGTGGTGTAGGTCGTCAGGCGGCCTATTTCACGTGGCGGCCGCCGTCGACGCGAATCGTCTCTCCGGTCACGAAGTCCGACGCCACGAGGAACATCACGGCCTTGGCGATCTCGGCTTCGCCGCCCCAGCGGCCGAGCGGCGTGTTCCGCACCACCGACGCGCTTTCTTTCGCCGGCATGTCGGGCGGCGCCAGGATGGGGCCGGGCGCAATCGCGTTCACCAGGATCTGATCGGCCGCCAGTTCGAGGGCCAGCCCTTCGGTCAGGGCTTTCACGCCCGCCTTGGCCACATAGTAGGGCAGGAACCCCGGGTAGCGCGGCCGGCCGCTCGCCACCACCCAGTCGGTGAAGTTGATGATGCGGCCGCCGCCCACGCGCTTCATGACGATGGCCGCGGCGCGCGAAAACAGGAAGGCCGCCCGCAGGTCCACTGACATCTGGCGGTCCCAGTCAGCGGCTGAGAGCTGGTCGAACGGCTTCGAGCCATAGAGCGACGCCATGTTGATCAGGATGTCGAGCCGTCCGAGCTGCGACACGGTCGCTTCCACGGCCTGGACACAGTCGAGCTCACTCGAGACGTCGGCCTGCACCGACACGGCCTTGCGGCCGATCTCGCGCACCGCCGCAACCGTGGCGTCGGCCTCCGCGCGCGACTGGTTGAAGACCAGCGCCACGTCCGCACCTGCCTTGGCCAGCGTGGTGGCGACGACCGCGCCGATACGTTTGCCGCCGGTAATGAGTACGACCTTGCCGTTCAGCTCCATGTCGTGCAATTAGGCCACTGAAGCGCGGAAACCAGAAGTGAATCCGTGTCTCGGTGGCTCGCGCCTGCGCGTACGCGTCGCGTAACCGCTTTCGGGCCGCGTAATCAGCCGGCGCCAGGCCTTCGCGTTAACCGTTGACCGATCAGGCTTTGGCGCCTGGCGCGCATCCCTTAACAGGAGATCAGGAGTTGAACAGGAGGTTAGGAGATTGGAAGAAGTTGTTTCTCCTAATCTCCTGATCTTCTGTTTTCTTCTTACTTGGGTTGCCAGCCCC
>CAYHCX010000060.1:0-2898 GCA_964355095.1 uncultured Acidobacterium sp. | reverse complement strand
TGTTTCTCCTAATCTCCTGATCTTCTGTTTTCTTCTTACTTGGGTTGCCAGCCCCAGAAGCGGAGGATGGTGTAAACCGCCTTGAAGGCGTCCTTCAAGCCGATCTTCTTCCCCTCTTCGTAGGTGCGGCCGTTGTACGAGATGGGCACCTCGTAGATGCGCGCGCGCATCGCCGACACCTTCTGGGTAATCTCCGGCTCGATGCCGAAATCCTTCGACTGCAGATCCAGGCGATCCGCGACCGACCTCACCATTACCTTGTAACAGGTCTCCATGTCGGTGAGGTTGAGGCCGCTGAACATGTTCGAGAGAGTCGTCAGCAACTTGTTGCCGACAAAGTGCCAGTAGTAGAGCACCCGGTGGCCGCGCGGCGAGCCGAGAAAGCGCGAGCCATAGACCACGTCCGCTTCACCGTCCAGGATGGGACGAACCAGCGCGGCATACTCGCGCGGGTCGTACTCGAGGTCGGCGTCCTGGATGATCACCATGTCGCCGGTGGACTCGCGGATGCCGCGCCACACCGCCGCGCCCTTGCCCTGGTTATGAGGCTGGAACAGCACGCGGACACCGTCATTGCCATCCAGTGCCTTGAGGATGTCCCGCGTCCCATCCTTCGACCCATCGTCCACGATCACGAGTTCCTTCTCGACGGGGCCGAGATCCACGGCGAGCACGCGCGCGACGATGGTGCGGATGGTGGCCTGCTCGTTGTAGGCAGGCATCACGACGCTGAGTTTCATGAGGCGGAGAAAGTGTACTTCATCTACGGGGCGGCACTGCTTGACGGGGCGAAAATGCCTGACGGGGAAATTCCGTCAAGTAGTGCCAACCCCGTCACGAAGCGCAACCCCGTCAAGCCGTGCCGCCCCGGCCAGGAGTGTTCTCCCGGCCGGTGCGAGCCAGGTGTTACGCGAGCACCTTGATGACGACGCGGCGGTTCTGCGCGCGGCCGGCGCGGGTGGTGTTCGGGGCCACCGGCTTCTCTTCGCCGTAGCTGATCACGTTGATCTTGTGCAGCGGCACCTGGTGCTTCTCGTAGAGATAGCGTTTCACGGCTTCGGCGCGCAGCAGGCCGAGCTGCTCGTTGTACTTCGCGTCGCCGACGTTGTCGGTGTGGCCTTCAATCTCGACCCACACGGCCTTCTTGTCGGCCTTGAGCGCGTTCACCATGTTGTCGATCGCCGCGGTGGCGTCTTCCGGCAGTTCGGCCTTGCCGAGCTTGAACTCGCCGCGGTCTTCGCTGAGCACGGTGGTGAAGATCAGCTTGCGGGTCTCGGCTTCAAGACCGGCGGCGCGGGCGTCGGCGGTCTTGCCGACTTCGGCGGCGCGGCCGGCGGCGGTGGCGGCGTCGGCCGCGGCGGCGTTGGCCTTGGTCGCCGAGGCGTTGGCGGCGGCGGCCTTGGCGTCCACTTCGGTGATGCGGCCTTCAGCCGTGCGCACGCGCTCCTGGGTTTCCTCGAGCGACTTGCCCATGGTGCCGACCTTCTCGTTCACTTCACCAACCGACGTGCGGACGAACTTCTTCGTGGCACACGCCGGAGCGACGGCCAATGCGACCGTGAAAACACCGACGACGAAAAGAGACTTACGCATAATCACATTCTCCCTGCGATCCAAATCGCCAAATCCTCGTTACCGCCTCGACCCGGCGACGTAACCGCCGCGGGTCCTGACCACAAAATCCTTCTGCGACGTCCGTATTTCCAAGGGATGCCACCCCGGTGATGCGCCCGGCTCGAACGCGATCAGATAGAGGTGGCGCAATTCGTCAATCACCGCGCGCGCGGCCTTGTGGGCCGAGGCCGAGGTGCTGCTGTAGTGCAGCGCGCCGCCGGTCCATCGCGCGAGGTCTTCAATCGTGCCCACCGACGCGGGGGCCTGCCGCTTCGAGCCCGGCGTGGCCCGATCGGAACCCGGATCGTCGATCGGCAAGACCACGGCGATGATGTAGACCGGCACGTCGATGGCCGCGGCCTTCGCCGACACCTGGGCCGGCGTCATCAGGCTCGCGGTATCAATGCCGTCCGTCAACACCACCACCGCGCGGCGGGCCATCGGGCGGGCTGCCACCCGCTCCGCCGCCGCCGAAATGGCGTCATGTAACGAGGTGGCCCCGAATGGATCGACCTCCCCCAGCGCACCCTTAAGGGCACGCGTATCGACCGTAAACGGGGCCACCTCGTGCAGCCGGCTGTCAAACGCGAACAGCCCGGCTTCGTCGCGGCCGTCGTCCAGCAAGGACAACAAGTGGAAGGCCGCAAATCTGGCTGCGATCGTGCGCTCGGCAACATCCATGCTGCCACTCACATCGAAGAGAATGGCCAGGCTCATCGGCGCCCGTTCGGAGCGGAACTCGTTGATTGCGCGGCGCTCGCCGCGGTCGATCACTTCAAAGTCCTGCCTGGTGAGGTTGGTCACGAGTCGTCCCTTGTTGTCGCGCACCGTCGCGCTTACCGTGACAAGGTCAACACCTGAACGGAACGTTGCCTGCTTCTCCGCCGGGGTCCCCGGCGCGGCACCCGCGCTGGGGTGGCCTGCGGCCTCCTGCGCCCAGCCGGACACCGGTTGACTCACAATCGCGAGGGCGAGGAGGAATCGCCGCATGCCCAACCTACCTCCAAGTTTCCTGCCAAATTGGTAACTCATTTGGATTCAGCAGTTTAACAAAATACGGGTGAGTTTGGACAGCTCCTGGGGCCATGTAACCGTGTAGCAATTACATGACAAACCAAGGTGCCTAGGGGGCCTAAAGTGCCAAGAGTGCTTTGAGTGCCTGGATTGCCGCGCTGATGCCCAGAGACCAATCTCGCGCACCCAAGGCCCCTTAGGCACCCTAGGCACTCTAGGCACCCTAGGCACCCTAGGCACCCTAGGCACCCTAGGCACCCTAGGCACCCT
>CAYHCX010000059.1:0-24449 GCA_964355095.1 uncultured Acidobacterium sp. | reverse complement strand
GCTTAAAGCATACCCGCACCCTAGGCACCTTAGGCACCTTAGGCACCTTAGGCACTATTCTTATCTGCATGTCTTTGCTCGACTCGCTCAAGCGCGTGACCACCGTCGTCGCCGACACCGGCGACATCGAAGCGATGCGGCAGTTCCGCCCCCAGGACGCCACCACCAACCCGTCGCTGCTGCTGAAGGCGGCGCAGCAACCGGCCTATCGGCCGCTGGTTGAAGCGGCGCTGGCCGACGCGGATCGCCTGGGCCTGGCCGGCGGCACGCGGACCGAGGCGTTCATGGATCGCCTGGCGGTGAACTTCGGCCGCGAGATCCTGAGGATTGTCCCGGGCCGGGTCTCGACCGAGGTTGATGCGCGCCTCAGTTTTGACGCCGCGGCGACGGTGGCGAAGGCGCGCGAGCTGATTGGCCTCTACCAGGCGGCGGGCATCGAGCGTGAACGCGTCCTGATCAAGGTGGGGAGCACGTGGGAGGGCATTCGCGCCGCCGCCGAGCTCGAGCGCGAAGGCATCCACTGCAACCTGACGCTGCTGTTCAGCTTTGCGCAGGCGGTGGCGTGCGCCGAGGCCGGCGTCACGCTGATCTCGCCGTTTGTCGGCCGCATTTACGACTACTACCGCAAGGAGCGCGGCGCCGAGATTCCCGCCGACGCGGATCCCGGCGTCTCGTCGGTCACACGCATTTATCACTACTACAAGAAATACGGGTATCGGACCCAGGTGATGGGCGCCAGCTTCCGCAAGGTCGATCAGATCGTGCACCTGGCCGGCTGCGACCTGCTCACCATCAGCCCGGATCTGCTCGAGGTGCTGCAGCAGGCCGATGGCGAGATCACGCCGCGGCTGACGCCCGAGGCCGCGCGGTGCTCGGCCGAGGAGAAGATCACGCTCGACGAGAAGACCTACCGCTGGCTCCATAACCAGGACGCGATGGCGGTGGAGAAGTTGTCGGACGGCATCCGCCGGTTCGACGAGGATGGGCGCAAGCTGGAGCAATGGGCGGCCAAGGCCCTGGCCACGGCGTGATCGATCTGCCGGAAGGGTCGCCCCTTCGCGGCCTGAGCGGCGCTACAATGGCATGATTTCCAAGGAGGCCCCATGGTGAACCGATTACGCCCTGCACTGCTGGCTCTGGTTACATTCGTCGTCATTTCCGGGGCGGCCGCCGCTCAAACGCGATCGACCAGCGCCGACCTCAGCGGAGTGGTGTACGACCAATCCCAGGCGGTGCTGCCGGGCGTCACGGTGACCGTGACCAATGCCGACACCGGGCTCGTCCGCACGGCCGTGACGTCCGGCGACGGCCGCTTCGCGGTGCTGGCGCTGCCGCCCGGGATCTACCGCCTTCGCGCCGAGCTCCAGGGGTTCTCGCCGCAGGCGCGCGAGGGCGTTCAGCTGGCGCTCGGCTCCGCCGTTGACGTTGAGTTCACGCTGACCGTCTCGGGTGCGCAGGAGCAGGTTACCGTGGTTGCGGAAGCGCCGCTGGTCGACACCCAGAAGACGGCGGTCGCCACCGTGGTGTCGCAACAGCAGATCGAGAGCCTGCCGATCAACGGCCGCAACTTCATCTCGTTTTCGGTCATCACGCCGGGCGTGACGACCGATCGCACGCCGCAGCAGGGCGCGTCGGCGACCTCCGGACTGACCTTCGCGGGCCAGCGCGCGCGCTCGAACAACATCACGGTGGACGGCGTCGACAACAACGACTCCGCGGTCGGCGCCGTGCGCGCGACGTTCAGTCAGGAAGCGGTCCGCGAATTTCAGGTCCTCACCAATTCGTACTCGGCTGAATTCGGCAAGGCGTCGGGCGGCGTCGTCAACATCGTGACCAAGAGCGGCACCAACCGTCTGGCGGGCAACCTGTTTGGGTATTTTCGCGACGAGGCGCTCAACGCGAAAGAGCACTTCGAGAAGTTCGATTCCGCCGCCAATGCGATCGATCGCGACAAGGCGTCGTACGGCCAGAAGCAGTTCGGTTTCACCCTCGGCGGACCGGTCAGGCGGGACAAGAGCTTCTACTTCCTGTCGTTCGAACGGCTCGACGTTGACACCAACAACTTCGTCACCATTGACGATCGCAACGTGGTGATGCTGGGCGCGACCGCTCTTGGTACGCCGAAGCAGATTCTCGAGCGCGCCGGGTTTGTCGTCGAGACGGGGAACGTCCCCTACACGGTCAAGGGCAATCAGTTCCTGGCGAAGGTTGATCACCAGCTCACCCAGGACCAGAACCTGGCGGTGCGCTTCAACTACGCCGATGCCTTCAACGAGAACATCGAGGCGTGGGGCGGTCAGACGGCGCGCAGCCGCGGCGCCTCGCTCGACAGCACGGACTACATGGCGGCGGCGTCGCACACCAAAGTGAGCGGCATGCGGTTCGTCAACGAGTTGCGGGCGCAGTATGCGAAGCGCGATCAGGACGTCAACTCGCTCGACCCGCGATGCCTGGGCCCGTGCACCGCCAACGACCAGGGCGGCCCGACGCTCGAGGTCACCGGGTTTGCCAGCGTCGGCCGTCAGCGCTTCACGCCGCAGCCGCGGCACAGCCGGCGCGCCCAAATCATCGATACCGCCAGCTACTACGTGGGCGACCATCAGTTCAAGGCTGGCTTTGACTTCAGCTCGATCGACAACCGGGACGAAGCCCTGCCACTGCACTTTGGCGGCCGCTACATCTTCGCCGCGGCGCTGCCGGGCGCGTTGTTCGGCCTGCCGTTTCCCGTCATCAACGCGATTCAAGCCGTCGCGCTGGGGCTGCCGGCGGCCTACGTGCAGGGCTACGGCAATCCGGTCAACAGCTACAAGGTGAGCGATCTGTCGCTGTTCGCGCAGGACGACTGGCGCCTGACGTCGAACTTCACGCTGAAGCTCGGGCTCCGCTACCAAAGGCAGTTCTGGCCCGGCTTCACCTACACGGTTCGCGGCATCGATGCGTATGCGTTCCCATCCGACAACAACAACGTGGCGCCGCGCCTGTCGTTCGCGTGGGATCCGATCGGCGACAAGAAGACGTCGGTGCACGGCGCCTACGGGATCTTCTTCGACAATCACATGACGGCGCTCGCCGGGATCACCAACCTGGTCAACGGCGATGCCAACGTCCGCACGCTGGTCGCGCAACTGCCCAACCCGCTGCCGATTGGGGCCTGGAACGCACCGGGCCGGCGACTCCCGGAAGCGGCCGTGGGCAGGTATCCAAGCCTGGAAATCTCCATCGATCCGGGACTCAAGACACCTTACGCGCATCACGGTTCGGTCGGGATCGATCGCGAGCTGGCGGGTCAGCTCGCCCTCTCGGCGAGCTTCGTCTACGCGCGCGGCCTCGAGCAGGTCGGGACCATCGACTACAACCCCATCGTTCCCGCGCTCGGCGCCGGCCGTCGTCCCGAAGACGTCAACGGCGTCCCGGGCACCTCGGCCTCGATCCTGCAATACACGTCGTTTGGCGAGACCTGGTACCGCGCCCTGACCGTGTCGGCCAGCAAGCGGTTCAGCCGTCGCCATCAGTTCCTCGCCAGCTACACGCTGTCGACGGCCGAGGACAACTCGACCGACTACCAGAGCGCGTTCGTGCCTGAGAACAACGGCCGGGGCCGCAACCGTGAAGACTTGCTCGGCGTGCCGGTCGGATTCGACGCCGGGTTGGAGCGTGGGCCCTCGACGCAGGATCAACGTCACCGTTTCGTCCTCAGCGGTCTCTACGTCGCGCCCGGCGAGCTGCAGCTGTCGTCGATCGTGACCGTGGCGTCGGGACGGCCGTACAACATCCTGGCCGGCGCCGATCTCAACGGCGACGGCAACGGCGGCGCGTTCCCGCCCGATCGCGCCCGGACGGCGCCCGCGGACGCCTCGTCCAGCGTTGGTCGGAACCGCGGGACCATGCCGAATCAGGCCACCGTGGACCTGCGCGTGAGCCGGCGCTTCCGCCTGGCGGGCAGGGCGAGCGTGGATGGGATCTTCGAGGTGTTCAATCTGCTCAACCGGACGAACTACACGGAGATCAACAACATCTTCGGCACCGGGGCCTATCCAGGCACGCCGCTGCCGACGTTCGGCCAATTCACGCAGGCGGCGTCGCCGCTGCAGGCGCAACTCGCACTCAAGGTGAGTTTCTAGCCGAGGCGTGGCGCGGCGGCATGGCGTGCGCGCTTTCGCACGGTTCGGGCAGGCTGCCCGGTCCGGCGAAGCGGTATTATGGCGGCGCTTGATTTTTCGAAACGATCGACCGCGGGGACATATCGTCCCCTTGATTAGGGAGGCTCCATGAAGGCGCGCTGTTTCGCGGTATGGTTCGCGTTGGCCTTGGCCAGTTCGACCACCGCATTCGCCCAGGTACCGACGCCGGCTCCCACTCCGGCGCCCCAGCAACCCCCGAAACCGGACGAGAAGCCCGTCTACGAAGAACAGGTGGTGGTGACCGCGTCGAAGGTCGAGCAACAACTCGTCAACGCGCCGGCCACGGTGTCGGTGGTGTCGGCGGATGTGATCGCCTCGACGCCGGCGACCAATTACGCCGAGCTGTTCCGATCGGTGCCCGGTGTCAACCTGTCGCAGACCTCCGCGCGCGACTTCAACATCACGATGCGCGGCGCCACCTCCACGCTCGCCACCTCCACGCTGGCGCTGCTCGACGGCCGCAGCCTCTACCTCGACTTCTTCGGCTTCGTCGCCTGGGACCTGCTGCCCGTGAACCCGAACGAGCTGAAGCAGATCGAAGTGATCCGCGGACCGGCGTCAGCGGTGTGGGGCGCCAATGCCATGAACGGCGTGATCAACTTCATCTCGAAGACGCCGCGCGAGCTTGACGGCAACAGCGCCACCATCACCTTCGGCACCTTCGACCGCGATACCGCCAAGGGCGAGAAGCTCGGCGCCGGCTCGCTCTTCGGCATCAACGGCACGCACGCCCGGGCGGTCAACGATCGCTGGGCCTACAAGATCTCCGCGGGCGGCTACACCTCCGACGCGTTCCCGCGGCCGACCGGCGCCATCCCGAACGGCACCGGCACGCAGTACCCGGCCTTCGCCAACCAGGGCACGACGCAGCCGAAGTTCGACACCCGCGTCGATTACGACGCGCCCGACGGCAAGTACAAGCTCGCCTTCGCGGGCGGCTACTCGGGCACCGACGGCATCATCCACACCGGCATCGGGCCGTTCGACATGACCGGCGTCGGCGTGACCTACGGCACCATGCGCTACGCGCGCAACGCCTTCAAGTTCAACGTCTTCACCAACATGCTGAACGGCGACGCCTCGGGGCTGCTCGCCATCGGCGTCGACGGCAAGCCGATTCTCTTCAAGTTCGACACCAAGACCTACGACTTCGAGGTCGGCAACATCAACACCTTCGGCGGCCGCCACGTGCTGAGCTACGGCGGCAACGTCCGCTTCAACACCTTCGACCTGTCGATTGCCCCGCGCGGTGACAACCGCACCGAGATGGGCAGCTACGTGCAGGACGAGATCTTCTTCAACAACCAGGTGCGCGTCAGCATCGGCGCCCGCGTGGACAAGTACGACAATATCGAGAACCCGGTGTTCTCGCCCCGCGTCGCGCTGATTCTCAAGCCCGCCAACGACCACGCCGTGCGCCTGTCGTTCAACAAGGCGTTCCGGTCGCCGTCGCTGATTAACAACTACCTGGAGACGGCGATCGTCAACCAGCTGAACCTGGGCGCGATCAACCCGCTGTTGAACGGCGTGATCTACAACTTCCCGGTCCGGGCCATCGGCAACGAGTCGCTCAAGGAAGAGTCCACCGAATCGTTCGAGGTCGGCTACACCGGCGTCATCCGGAACCGCGCCACGTTGTCGGCGTCGGTCTACTTCACGACCAACCGCGACGAGATCTTCTTCACCCAGACCGGCCGCTATCGCGCCGCGGCGCCGCCCCCGCGATGGCCGCTGCCGGCGGTGGTGCTCGAGGTGCTGCCGCCCGCCTGCACCGCGTCCCGTTGCGACACCGGCGGCCTGCCCTCGGAGTTCAGCTACCGCAATCTCGGCACCGTCAAGAACAAGGGCCTCGAGCTGGGCATCGACGGCGCCGTCAACGAGGCGCTCAACCTGTTCGCCAACTATTCCTACCAGGCGGAGCCCGACCCGGACTTCCCGAAATCGGAAGTGAACCTGCCGCCGAAGAACCGGTTCAACGTCGGTCTGAACTTCAGCCAGGGGCACTTCCTCGGCAACCTCTCGGTCAGCTACGTCGATGACGCGGTGTGGCAGGACGTGCTCGACGCCCGCTTCACCGGACCGACCGAGGCCTACACGCAGGTGAACGGCGCGTTTGGCGTCAAGTTCGCGCGCGACAAGGTCACCGCCACCATCAAGGGGATCAACCTCACCAACGAAGACATCCAGTCGCACGTGTTCGGCGACATCCTGAAGCGCCAAATCATTGGCGAGTTGAGGTTCACGTTTTAAGGGGTCAGACCCCTTCTGGCTACGCTCGCGGGGTCAGACCCCGTAGCGCCTGCTGATACGCCTCGGGCGTATCGCAACTGAAGAAGCTGTCGAGATGCGGGTCGATGTCGCGGAACGCCGCGGTGTCGACCCGTTTCGTTTGTGCGCCATCGGCCAGCGCCCGCAGGCGCAACTGCCCTGAGGCGATGAGCGCGTCGGCGGCCGGCAGCAACGAGCGCCGATACACCCCGCACAACACCATCGCGTGCCGCGCGTCCACGGGCACGCAGGCGTCGGCGTCGCCAATCACGTCGAGCAGCCGGTGGACCACCGCCGGCTGAAGCAGCGGCATGTCGCAGGCGGTGACGAAGTTGAGGTCCGTGGTGCTGGTCCGCAGGCCGCGCGCGAGGCCGGCCAGCGGCCCGAGTCCCTCGGCCTCGTCGCGTTCCACGCGGACCGCCGCGGGCAGCGCCTGGGTGGTGTGGCCGACCACGATCACGTGGTCCACGGCCATCGCGACCAGGCGGACCACGCGCGCCAGCAGGGTCTCGTCGCCGAACGGCAGCGCCGCCTTGTCGCGGCCCATGCGCCTGGAGCGCCCACCGCAGAGGACGATGCCGGTGGTGCTCATTTTCTGAGCTGGTCGATGGCGGCCATGAGGTCCGCGCCCTTGTGCGACCGCAGCTTCGCCCACAGGTCGCCGGCCTTCGCGATCCGCGCGCCAATGGTGTCGATGGTGAAGTCCCGTGGCGCCGGCGAGTCGTGCACTTCCTTCCAGGTCAGCGGCGTCGACACGCCGGCAAACGCGCTGGCGCGCGCGCTGTAAGCGCACGCCAGGGTCTTGCCCTGGATGTTCTGCAGGTAGTCCACGTAGATGGTCTTCTCTTTCCGCCGCCGCACCGCCCGCTCGACGGTGGCCACCTTCGGATGCTTGGTCGCCACCAGGGTCGCGATGATCTGGCAGAAGATCATGCCGGCGGTATAGGGCGTGCCTTTCGGCAGCGGAATGAAAATGTGCAGCCCTTCGGAGCCGGACGTTTTCGGGAAGCCGGGGACCTTCACGCGATCCAGCTCCTCCTGCACCCACCGCGCCACGTCGAGAATCTGCGCGAAGGTGGCGCCCGGCTGCGGGTCGAGGTCGATGGCGACCTGGTCGGCGGAGTCGAGGTCGGCCATGGTGGAGAACCACGGGTCCATCGAGATCGAGGCGAGCTGCGCCATGTAGAGCAGCGTCTTCAGCGAGCCGCCAACCAGCCGCGACGGCACGTCGTCATTCGGCAGCGTCGCCACCCGCACTCCGGGCGGCACCGGCTCCGGCGCGCGATGCTGGTAGAACGACGGCCCGTCCACGCCATTGGGCAGCCGCTTCATGACCAGCGGGCGGTTGTCGACGACGGGTAGGATGTATGGCGCGACGCGCGCGTAGTGGCGCAGCAGATCGCCCTTGGTCTTCTTGCCGTGCGGCCAGAAGATCTTGTGAAGGTTGGTGACCTCGAGCGTGTCGCCGTTGGGCAACGTCAGCTTGCCGTTCTTGCGCGCCTTCTCGAAGAACGTGAGCTGCTCGATGAGCGGCTCGACGTCTTTCGCCGTAACGGTCTCCCTAGGCCCGCCTTCGCTCGCGGCAGTCTTTCGCGCGAGCTTCGGCGAGGTCTCGCCGTAGCGGCCTTCGGCCGCGGAGGCGGACACCTTTGGCACCGTAACTTGTCGCGCGGGTTTATCGTCGCGAAGACCCAGGTAAGCAGGGTGACGCAGGCGGCCCTCGTCGGTCATCTCGGTGTAACGAATTTGCGCCACCAGCAGCGGCTTGACCCAGTGCACAGTGGCCTTCACCTTGGGCTTGGCGGCGAAGGGGCATGTCGGCGTCTCAATACGCTTCAGCAGGTCCATCAACCGATCGAGCTCGGCGCCGGTAAAGCCGGTGCCGACGTCGCCGACATATTCGAGCGCGCCGGATTCGCCCTTGGCGCCGAGGATCAGCGCGCCGAAGTGCGCGCGCGTGCCCTGGGGCGCGGTCCAGCCGCCAATGACGAACTCGTCTTGTTTGAGGAGCTTCACCTTCATCCACTCGGGGCTGCGCTTGCCGGTGCGATAGGGCGAGCGGGCCAGCTTGACGATCAGCCCTTCCCATTCCTCTTTGCGTGCGCGAGCCATCAGGCCTTCGCCCGACCCCACGGCTTGCTCGGTCAGCCAGAGCGCCTTGGCGGCGGGCTGGTGTTTCTTGAACAGCGCCTCCAGCCGCGCGCGGCGCTCGGTGAGCGGCAGCGCCCTCAGGTCGTCGCCATCGTCACGCAGCAGGTCGAACACGATCAGGGCGGCAGGCTGCTGATCCGGCGACCGCATGGCCTTGTTCGATCGATAGCCCGGCACGCTGACGTGGATGCGGTGCTGCAGCCGCTGGAAGCCGGCCGGCCTGCCGTGGGCGTCGAGCGCGGTGACCTCGCCGTCGAGGACCACGGCGCCCGGCAAGCGGCGGCCCCACGCGCCGACCGCTTCGACGATGTCGGGGAACTGCGCCGTCTTCTCGTTGCCGTTGCGCGACCACAGCCGCACGCCCGCTGGGCCGTCGCCGGGCACCACTTCGACGATGGCGCGGATGCCGTCGTACTTCGGCTCGTAGACGAATTCAGCGGCCGTCAGCGCGGGCGGCTGCGCCGGCAGCGTCGCGAGCATCGGGCGGAGGTCCTTTGCGGCAAACACAGGCTGATGCTACCGCGTTCTCAAGCCCCACGCCCCACGCCCCACTTGGTGCCCTTCCACGCATACAGCTTCGGCGTGATCATCCGGCACGGCCGCCGGTTTCTGGCAAAGAACGCTCCTTCTTCATTATCATCTGCTCATGCGATTCGAGTTCGTCGTGCGGTCCGGCAAGGAAGCGGGGCGGACGGTGGCGCTCACCACCGGGCAGACCATCGCCATCGGGCGGCTGAAGGGCTGCGACGTGGTGGTGGACGACGAAGCCGCGTCACGGCGCCACTGCACGATTACGGCGCGCGAGGAGGTGTGCGTGCTGGCCGACCTGCAGTCCGCCAACGGCACCTTCGTGAACGAGCACCGGATTGCGACGACCGAGCTCGCGAAGGGCGACAAGATTCGCATTGGCTCGACGGTGCTCGAGCTGCTCGACAGCCACGCGCCGGGGTCGGCGGTCCGCGGCCCTCACAGCACCACCTCGCTGAGCCTCGTCGAGGCGCGCAGCCAGACGCTGGTCCAGCGCGCCGTCGATCCGACGAAGCTCGAGTTCCTCTCACAGGTCCACCACCGCACGGACGACGCCGATCTGCTGGCGTCGGCGCAGAAATACCTGACCACGCTGCACAAGGTGTCGGACATCCTGTCGCGGGCGACCAGCGTGGAAGCGTTGTTCGATTCCATTCTCAGTGCCCTGCTCGAAGTCAGTGGCGGCGATCGCGCGGCCATCCTGATGCGGCCGGCCGACAGTAACAGCGGCGACGTCAACATGGTGGCGGTGCGCACAAAAGACGGCGCGGCCACGGGCGCCGTCACGCTGTCGCGCACCGTCGTCAACGACGTGCTCGAGAAGGGCATCTCCGCCTACACCGACGACGCGCTCGCGGATGAGCGCTACGTCGGCGGCGACAGCATCGTGCAGCAGCGCATCCGCTCGGTGATGTGCGCGCCGATGCGCACCACCGACGCCATCCTGGGCGTGCTCTACGTCGACAGCCAGGTGTCGCAGGAGTTCAGCGAGGCGGAGCTGGAGCTGCTGGCGGCGGTGGGAAACCAGGCCGGCATCGCCCTCCATCGCGCGCGCCTGATGGCGGAAGTGGAGCGGCTGTTCCTCGACGTGATGAAGGCGATCGCCTCGATCATCGACGCCAAGGACGGCTACACGCACAAGCATTCCGAGCGCGTGGCCGCGTTCGGCGTCCGCCTGGCGGGGCACCTTGGCTTCGATGCCGAGAGCCGCGCGGTGGTCGAGTTGTCGGGACTGCTGCACGACGTCGGCAAGATCGGCGTGCCCGACGCCATCCTCAACAAGCCCGGCAAGCTGACCGACTCGGAGTTCGGCGAAATGCGCCTGCACCCGCTGCACGGCGCGCGCATCCTTGCCAACATCCAGAGCCAGAAGGTGGTGAGGCTTCTGCCCGGCGTGAAGTATCACCACGAGCGGTGGGACGGGAACGGCTATCCCGAGGGCTTGAAGGGCGAGGAGATTCCGCTGCTCGGCCGCCTGCTCGGCGTCGCCGACTTTCTCGACGCGCTGACGTCGGACCGTTCTTACCGGAAGGGACTGCCGCTCGAGGAGGCGCTGCGGATGGTGCGCGACCTCGAGGGCAAGGCGTTCGATCCGGCGATGGTGAGGGCGGCCGTCGAACTGCACGAGAAGGGCGAGCTGGCCTTGCCCAGCACGCCCAATCCCGACGCGGTCAAGACGCCGGCTTGAACAGGCTGCGCGCCGTCAGCGAGTCGGGACGCAGACTCGAGGCCTTGGCGAGCCGCTTGACGATGGGCGGCAGGTCGACGCGGATCTTCCACTCATCGGCGCGCCCGCCCATTTGCAGGAAGGCGGCGGCCCATTCCTCCCACCACGGCGAGATGCGCAGCGAGATGGGCTCGACGATCAGCACCGCGACGCCGCGGCTGGTGGCCGCCTTCAGCTCGCGCAGCAGGTCGTCGCGCTCGCCCTGGCCCAATTCGTTGACGACAAACGCGGCGACCACGAACGCGGCGTCGGCGGGAATGCGCGCGCGCCCGGCGTGCCCGCGGCGGGCTTCGGCGGTGAGGCCCAGCGAGCGATAAGTGAAGCGCGCCTCGTCCAGCGTCCACGGGTGGGTGTCGAGGCCGAGCACGCGTGACGGCGGGGTGGTGGCGAGGGCGATGGCGGCGCCGGCCACGCCGGTGCCGCAGCCGAGATCGACGACCAGCCCGGGCCGGCGCGGCTGGCCCAGCCGCGCGGCGATCGCGCGGAGGAGTTCGAAGTGAATGGGGCCGTAGTACAGCGCGAACGCGGCGCGTTTACCGGCGCCGTCCAGCGCGCGGTGGTCCGACAGGGCGCTTTCGCGCCGCTCGACGTAGGCCGACGACAGCGCCCGCAGCGCCCGCGTGACCTCGCTGAATCGCAGGTTGGCGAAGTGCCGCGCCTCGAGGTCGCGCAACCAATCGTCAATCATCAATCGGTCGTTCACTAATTGGAGAATGGGGTGAGTGACGGGATTCGAACCCGCGACGGCCGGATCCACAATCCGGGGCTCTACCCCTGAGCTACACTCACCACGGGGTCGGAAGACACTGATTGTAGCAAGGCGGAAGTCAGAAGTAAAAACCAAGACGCTCGCGACTAGATGGTGCGTCCGAAGGGCCCGTGCCAGCCGTCGTGTGTCAGCGTGCTTTCGAGCTCGACCTGCCGCCGCGCCAGCGTTCCCGAATCGTCGAAGTGTTCGACACGCTCGGAACCGTCGGGATTGATGACGACCAACTCGAAACCGGCTCCAGTCTCGGAGGCGCGGGTTTCGCAGCGGATAAACGTGCCTTGCCGTTCGAAGAACCAGACCATGTGCCGGATTGCCTATCTCAGGGGTTACTCAGTTTAACATGATCCCCTTCCTTGGCGCGGCCGAACCGTTTCCCCCGGTGGAGCAGGCCCTCGACGAACCGGACGGTCTGCTGGCCGCCGGCGCCGACCTCACGCCCCGGCGTCTGCTGGACGCCTACCGCCACGGCATCTTTCCGTGGTTCAACGAAGGCGACCCCATTCTCTGGTGGTCGCCCGATCCGCGCATCGTGCTCGTGCCGGGTGCGTTCCACGTCTCGCATTCCCTGCGGAAGCGGCTGAAGAAGCGCGACTTCACCGTCACCCTCGACACCGCGTTCGCGGCGGTGCTCGACGACTGCGCCGCGCCGCGCCTGGATGATGGCGGCACCTGGCTGACGCCGCGGATGAAGAACGCCTACCTGGCCTTGCACCGGCAGGGGTTCGCCCATTCGATCGAAGTGTGGATGGACGGTGCGCTCGCGGGCGGGATCTACGGCGTGGCCGTGGGCCGGATGTTCTTCGGCGAATCGATGTTCTCGCGCCGCACCGGCGGGTCGAAGATTGCCATGACCTACCTGGCGGCGCAACTCGACCGCTGGGCCTTTCCCTTGATCGACTGCCAGCTCGAGACCGAACACCTGTTGTCGCTGGGCGCCACCGCCATGCCGCGGCGCCGGTTTGTGGCCGAAGTGGTGCGCCTGGTCCTCGAACCGCCGCCTCGCTGGACCCTTGATCCGGATCTCGGGGTCTGAGCCGATCGCGCATGATGCGAAGGGGACAGACCCCTCGGCACTTCTTGCTCGGGGTCAGTCCCCTCCCGGGTGCTCGGGGTCAGTCCCCTCGCGGGAGCGGTATGATCAGTGCGTGGCCGTTCCGAAGATTGCCGATGGGGTCCAGACCGAGTCCCGCGCCGACGAACGGGTCGAGAACCCGCGGCTGTGGAAGGTCCTGCTGCACAACGACGATTTCACGACGCAGGAATTCGTGGTGTGGGTGCTCGAAACCGTGTTCAACATGCCGCCCGCGGAGGCTCATTCAGTGATGATGTACGTGCACCAGGCGGGCGTCGGCGTGGCCGGCCTCTTCACCCGCGACGTGGCCGAGACCAAGGTCAAGGCCACGCAGAAGCTCGCCGAGCAGCACGAGTTTCCACTGCTCGTCACGCTTGAACCCGATCCCGAGGGAGCCCGCGCATGAGCCGTACCCCCGTTCCCTTCGCCCCCGACACGCTGGAAAGCATCCGTCGCGCGTTCCGCGTGGCCGCCGAGCGCCGTCACGATCTCGTCAGCCTCGAGCACCTGCTCCACGCGCTGATCGAGGATCCGCAGGCCCGCGACCTTCTCACCGCCTGCCGCGTTGACCTGGCCGGGCTGCGCAAGGATCTGGACGAAGTGCTGGAGCGCGCCTTCACGCCGGTGCCCGGGCGCAAGGCGGTGAAGCCCGAATCGACGCTCGGTTTCGACCGCGTCGTCGAACGCGCCGTCGTTCACGCCGCTTCGTCCAGCGCGCAGCAGGTGGAGAGCGGCGCGCTGCTGGTGTTCCTGCTGCAGGAAGAAGACAGTCACGCCGCCTACTTCCTGCGGAAGCAGGGACTCGATCGGCTCACGCTGCTCCGTGCCATCTCGCATGGCGGGGAGAAGGAGGGCACGGTCGCGCCGGACGGCGGCGAGACGGGGGTCAAGGATCCGCTGGAAGCCTACGCCACCGATCTGGTGGCGAAGGCCGCCAAGGGGGCGATCGATCCGCTGATTGGCCGCCAGCTCGAGCTCGAGCGGATGATCCAGGTGCTGTGCCGCCGCCGCAAGAACAACCCGCTGCTGGTCGGCGAACCGGGCGTCGGCAAGACCGCGCTCGCCGAAGGGCTGGCGCTGCGCATCCACCAGAACGACGTGCCGGAGCCGCTGAAGGGCATCCGCGTGTTCTCCCTCGACATGGGCTCGCTGGTCGCCGGCACGCGCTATCGCGGCGACTTCGAGGAGCGCGTCAAGCAGGTGCTCGACGCGCTCGCCAAGCACGACCACGCCATCCTCTTCATCGACGAGATCCACACCATGGTCGGCGCCGGCTCGGCGTCGGGCGGGACCATGGATGCGGGGAACCTGCTGAAGCCGGCCCTCGCCTCGGGGGCGCTGCGGTGCATCGGCTCGACGACGTTTGCCGACGTCAAGCAGTCGTTCGACAAGGACCGCGCGCTGTCGCGCCGGTTCCAGAAGATCGAAGTGCTGGAGCCGTCGGCAGTGGAGACGGTCGCGATCCTGAAGGGCCTCAAGGCGTCGTACGAGCAACACCACGGCGTGACCTATTCGGATGAGGCGATCGAGGCGGCCGTCGCGCTGTCAACGCGCCACCTCAAGGATCTGCACCTGCCCGACAAGGCGATTGACGTCATCGATGAAGCCGGCGCGGCGGTGAAACTGAGGCCGGTCGACAAACCTAAAGGTTTGTCGCCACAAGATGGTTTGTCGCCCCCTCAGGGTGTGGGGACGAACCTTCAGGTTCGTCCGGTCATCACGGTCGCCGACATCGAGAAGATCATCGCCAAGATGGCGCGGGTGCCCGTGCAGGCAGTGTCGAGCGACGACAAGGTGGCACTCAAGAACCTCGAGAGCGAACTGCGCGCGGTGATCTTCGGGCAGGACGCGGCGATCGACGAAGTGGCGTCGGCAATCAAGCTGTCGCGCTCGGGGCTGCGGGCCGCCGACAAGCCGATGGGCAACTTCCTGTTCGCCGGCCCCACCGGTGTCGGCAAGACCGAGCTCGCGCGCCAGCTGGCGCGCGTGCTCAAGGTGGAGTTCCTGCGCTTCGACATGTCGGAATACATGGAGAAGCACGCCGTGTCGCGGCTGATCGGCGCGCCGCCGGGGTACGTGGGCTACGAGGAGGGCGGCCTGCTGATCGACGCGGTCCGCAAGTCGCCGCACGCGGTGCTGCTGCTCGACGAAATCGAGAAGGCGCATCCGGACCTGTTCGCGATCCTCCTGCAGGTCATGGACCACGCCACGCTCACCGACACCCACGGCCGGCAAGCCGACTTCCGGCACGTCATCCTGATCATGACCACCAATGCCGGCGCCCGCGACCTGTCGGGCCGCCGCATGGGCTTCCGCGAAGCCGGCGAAGGGGCGACCGCCACCGGCGTGCTCGAGCGCGTGTTCGCGCCCGAGTTCCGCAACCGCCTCGATGCCACCGTGCACTTCCTGCCCCTGGGCACGCGCGAGATCGAGCTGGTGGTGGACAAGCACATCGACGAGCTGCGGGCGCTGGTGGCGGGCCGGCGCATCCAGATCGAGCTGGAACCCGCGGCCCGCGCCTGGCTGGCCGAGAAGGGGTTCGACCGCGCCTTCGGCGCCCGGCCGATGGCGCGCCTGGTGGAGAAGTCGATCAAGAAGCCGCTGTCGGAGCTGCTGCTGTTCGGCGACGTCAAGGACGGCGGCCGCATCGTCGTCGAGCTGAAGGACGAGTCGTTGCTCGTTTCTGCACGGCCCCTATAATTCGGGGATGGAAATCGCACGCGAGCGCTTCCTCGACGACACCCGCACGTATCACCTGACGATGGGCATCCGCAGCCGCACCACGGAAGCCCACAGCCTGCTGACCGCCCTGACCCCCGATGAGCGCGAGCAAGTCAGCGTCGCCATGGTGAAAGCGCTCGACGAAGTCGAGCGCATCGTTCGGCGCCAGATGGTTTCGCCGTCGCGGTAACGGCGCGCGCCGTTACCGCGCACGCCGCGGCCGTTGACCTACTACCGCCAGTCGCAGTCGTGGTACATTTCGGGCCTGTTGCGGTCCGAGGAGGACCCCCGGATGTTCCGAAAGTCTTGCCTGCTTGCACTGCTTGTCACCCTGGTGGCCATCGGCGGGGACACCGTTCGCGCGCAGCGCCCGGCGGCCGCGGCCGCGGCCGGCGCGCCGGCCGATCCGTTCCCGGGCCTCGTGTTCCGCAACATCGGCCCCGCCACCATGGGCGGCCGCATCGACGACCTGGCCGTGCTCGAGTCCAACCCGGCGGTGTTCTACGTCGGCACGGCCACCGGCGGACTCTGGAAGACCGTGAACAACGGCACCACGTGGGAAACGTTGTTCGACGATCAGGAGGACGTGGTGTCGATCGGCGACATCGCGATCAATCCCGGCGACGCCAACACCGTGTGGGTCGGCAGCGGTGAAAACAACAACCGGCAGAGCACGTCGTGGGGCAACGGCGTCTACAAGTCCACGGACGGCGGCCACACGTTCAAGTTCATGGGCCTGGGCACATCGAAGATGATCGCGCGGATCGTGGTCGATCCGTCCGACCACGACGTGGTCTATGTCGCGGCGCTGGGCAGCGTCTTCGGCCGTGGCGGCGAGCGCGGCGTCTACAAGACGATCGACGGCGGCCTGACGTGGAGCCGCATCCTGTTCGTGGACGACGAGACCGGCGCGACCGAGCTGGTGATGGATCCGTCGAACAACAAGGTCCTCTATGCCGCCACCTACCAGCGCCGCCGCGCGACCTGGGGCTTCAATGGCGGCGGCCCGGGCAGCGCGATGTGGAAGTCGAGCGACGCCGGCCGTACCTGGACCAGGCTGACCGACGGCGTGCCGGCCGGCCCGCTCGGCCGCATTGGCATGGACGTGTGGCGCAAGAATCCGAACGTGGTCTACGCCCGCATCGAGCACGAGACCGAGAGCGGCACCTATCGCTCAGACGATGCCGGCCGCACGTGGAAGAAGATGTCGAACGTCAATCCGCGGCCGATGTACTTCAGCCAGATCCGCATCGACCCCGCCAACGACGCGCGCATCTACGTGCTCGGCGTGCAGCTCCACATTTCCGACGACGGCGGGCGCACGTTCATCGAGAACGGCACCATGCACTCGGATCACCACGCCATGTGGATCAACCCCGCCAACCCGAATCACATCATCGATGGCAACGACGGCGGCATCGGCGTGAGCTACGACAAGGGCGCGAAGTGGGAAGGCATCCACAACCTGGACATCGGCCAGTTCTACCACGTCACCTACGACATGGAGACGCCCTACAACGTGTGCGGCGGCCTGCAGGACAACTACACTTGGTGCGGCCCGAGCGCGGTGCGCAGCCGCGCCGGCATCGCCAACGACCACTGGTTCTCGATTCACGGCGGCGACGGCTTCGAGGCGCAGATCGATCCGAAAGACTCGCGCACCATCTACGCCGAGTCGCAGGACGGCAACATCTCGCGCGTCGACCGCGTCAGCAACGAGCGCAAGTCGATTCGGCCGCTGCCGGCGCGCGGCGAGGCGCCGTTGCGCTGGAACTGGAACACGCCGATCCTGATGTCATCCCACGACTCGAACACCATCTACGTCGGCGCCAACAAGGTGTTCAAGTCCACCGATCGGGGCAACTCATGGACGGCGATCAGCGGCGATCTCACCGAGAACACCGACCGCGAGGGCCTGTCGCTGATGGGGGTCCAGGCGAAAGACATCAAGATCGCCAAGAACGACGGCGTGCAGTCCTACGGCAACATCGTCTCGCTGGTGGAATCCCCGAAGCAGGCGGGCGTGCTCTACGCCGGCACCGACGACGGCAAGGTCCACATGACCAAGGACGGCCGGACGTGGACCGACATCACCAACAAGTTCCCGGGCGTACCGAAGAACGCGTATGTCTCGCGCCTGGTGCCGTCGGCGCACGACGTCAGCGTCGTCTACGCCAGCTTCGACAATCACCGCGCCGACGACATGGGCACGTATCTCTACGCCAGCGTCGACGGTGGCAACAACTTCCGGTCGATCGGTGAAGGCCTGCCCAGGGGCCACACGGTGGCGTCGATGACCGAGGATCCGAAGAACCCCAGCGTCCTGTATTCGGGCACGGAGTTCGGCTTGTTCGTGAGCCCGGACCGCGGCGGCAAGTGGCTGCGCATCAAGTCGAACCTGCCGACGGTGCCGATCCACGAAGTCGTCTTCCACCCCCGCGACAACGACCTGATCATTGCCACGCACGGCCGCAGCATCTGGATCCTGGACGACGCCACGCCGCTGCAGCAGCAGGCGGAGGCGATGAAGACCGACGCCTTCCTGTTCGACATGCGCGGCGCCCTGCAGTTCAACCCGGCCAACGACCGCGGGTTCGTGACCGACAAGCCATTCTTCGGCAAGAACCCCACCTACGGCGCGCCGATCAGCTTTTACCTGTCGAAACCGCAGGCCAACGTCGCGCTGCGCATTGGTGACGCGGCCGGCACGCAGGTGCGGGAGATCAGCGGCACCGACCTGCGCAACGCCCGCGGCGCCGGCGTCAACCGGGTGTACTGGGATCTGCGGCATCAGCCGTTGTTGCCGATCGCGGGGCAGCCCCCGGCCGGCGGTGGAGGCGGTGGATTTGGCGGCGGCGGCAATAACGGCCCTCACGTGCTGCCCGGTGAATATCGCGTGACGCTGGTCGTTGACAGCAAGGACGTGGCCACCAAGACGGTGCGCGTGAGCGGCGACAAGGACATGCCGATGACCGACGCCGATCGCAAGGCGTGGCACGACACGGCGTTGGGCCTGCACGAGCTGCAGCGGGTGGCCAACGCGGCGGCCGAAGCGGTGACCACGCTGGGCACGCAGGTCACGGCGGCCGAGGCGTTGCTGAAGACGGCGGCGACCGTCCCGGCGGCGGGCAAGACGGCGCTGGCCGACGTCAATACCAAGCTCGCCGACCTGCGGCGCCGGCTCGGCGTCGGCCAGGGCGGGCCGGGTGGCGGCGGCGGATTCGGCGGCCAACAGGCCAACGTGCGCGGCCAGCTCGGGCAGACCAAGGGCCAGATCATGGGGTCCACGTCGATGCCGACGGCGCAGCAGATCCGCACGGCGGGCGAGCTGCGCGAAGACCTGGCCAAGGTCGTGGCCGACACCAACGACTTGATCGCGGCGGTGCCCGCGGTCTACGACGCGCTCGGCGCGTCGGGTGCGAAGCCCGCGGCGCTCAAGCCGGTGAGCCCGGCTCGCTAAAAAAAAGGGGTCGGGGATCTTTTCCGGCACGACCGCGCGAAACCGTCCCTGAACTCGCATCGTAGACAGATTCGCAGTGGCCTGGACGTGATGATCACGGCCAATTCCTGCGATCGGGTCGGGGAAAAGATCCCCGTCCCCTTTTTCGGAGGATGGAAAATGAGACGGATTGGGTTGGCAGTTTTTGCCATGGTGCTCTTCGCCCCTAACGCGCCGGCGGTGACGGCGCAGGGCAACACGATGAGCTTCTTCATCACCAGCGTGGGCCCCGGGAAGGGCGCCGACCTGGGTGGCCTGGCCGGCGCCGACGCGCACTGCGCGGCACTGGCCACGGCGGCCGGGGCGGGCAACCGCGTGTGGCGGGCCTACCTCAGCACGACGGCGGCCAACGGCCAGCCGGCCGTGAACGCGAAGGACCGCATTGGCGCCGGCGCGTGGTTCAACGCCAAAGGTGTGCAGGTGGCCGCCAGCGTCGCCGACCTGCACAGCGACAACAACAAGCTGTCGAAGGAAAACTCGCTGACCGAGAAGGGCGAGGTCGTCAAGGGCCGCGGCGACACGCCGAACCAGCACGACATTCTCACCGGGACCAACCTTGACGGCACGGTGTCGGGCGCGACCTGCAACAACTGGACGAGTTCCGCCGGTGATTCCAGCGCCACGGTGGGGCACTTCGATCGACAGGGTGGCGGCGCCAACCCCACCTCCTGGCACTCGGCGCATCCGTCGAAGGGGTGCGGCCTCGAACACTTGCGCCCCACGGGCGGTGAAGGCTACTTCTACTGCTTCGCCGCGAAGTAGCAGCAACCTGGAGAGGCGGGCCACACCGGCCCGCCCCACTTCGGGGCATACTGACCCGAGAACCGTTGACCACCATCCGCAGCATCGGCGCGAGGATTCCATTCGGCAGCCTGGCGATTGCCGGGTTTGGCCTGCTGTTGATCGCCGGCATCTGGGTCTACACGATCGATCGCGTCCGCAACGAGCGGATCGAAGCCACCTCGAGCGAGTTCAGCAAGAACGCCAACCTGGCGCTGGCGCTCGATATGCACACCAATCAACTGCTCAAGGGGCTCGATCGATTCCTGCTCGTCATCAAGAGCCAGTACGAGCGGCCCGGTCCCCGCGTCTCGATCAGGCAGCTCATCGGGCCTGCGATGTCCGCCGAACGGTGGGTCACCTTCATCGGCGTGACTGACGAGCGCGGCGACTTGGTCGAGGCGACCCGGGAGTTCGCGGTGACCGACTTCTCGGAGGGCGAATCGTTCAAGACCCATCAACGTCGCGACTCCAACGCCCTGTTGATCTTGCCCCCCGTCCTGGGCCGGGTCAGCGGCCGCTGGGCGATCACCCTGACGCGCCGGCGCAACAAACCAGACGGCTCGTTTGGCGGCGTCGTCCATATCGCCATTGAGCCGCGCTACCTGACCGAACTGTTCGAGACCGCCACGATGGGTCCGAGCGACATCATGTCGCTCGTGCTGGTGAACGGCATCACCCTGGCCCGTCGCCGGGGCCCGACGATCGAGTTTGGATCGGCCATTTCCCAATCGCAGCTGTTCGTCGAGCACGCCAAGCGGCCGATCGGCAACTACATCGGTTCGGGTGCCGTGGATGGGCAGCTCCGGGTGTTCAGCTATCGGACGATGAAGGACTACCCGATCATCGTGACCGTTGGCACGTCGGAAACCGACGCGTTCGCGCCGGTCCGCCGGCGCGCGCGCACGCATTACGTGACGGCGACGCTGGCGAGCGCCTTCATCGCGCTGGCGTGCGCCGCCGGCCTCGTCATGCTGGGCCGCCAGCAGCGGGCCAACCGGCGCCTGCACGAGCAGGCGTCGTTGCTCGACAAGGCCCAGGACGCGATCATCGTCAGCGACCTCGATGGCCGGCTGACCTACTGGAACAAGGGCGCCGAGCGCCTGTCCGGCTGGACGGCGGGCGAAGCCATCGGCCGCACCGTTGCCGAGTTGTTCTACGCGAACACCGACGCCGCGGATGCGAGCAAGGCCTACGACGAGGTCATGCACGCCGGCGAGTGGACCGGTGAGTTGAGGGTGATCAACAAGCACGGCCGGCCCGTGATCGTCGAGAGCCGGTGGACGCTGGTGCGCGACCGGGAGGGCCGGCCCCGCAGCGTGCTGTCGATCAACACCGACGTGACCGAACGCCGGGAGCTGGAGCGCCAGTTCTACCGCGCCCAGCGCCTGGAAAGCATCGGCACCCTGGCCGGCGGCATTGCCCACGACCTCAACAACGTGCTGACGCCGATCATGCTGGCCATTGAGTTACTCAAGGACCACATGACGGATCCGCGCGATCGCGAAGTGCTGGCCACCATCAGCGCCAGCGCGCGGCGGGGGGCCGACATGGTGCGGCAGGTGCTGTCGTTCGCCCGCGGCGTGGAAGGCCGCCGCGTCGAGATCGACGTGATCGAGCTGGTCGCCGAAGTCGAGCGCATCGCCCGCGACTCCCTGCCGAAGGCCATCGGCATCCGCACCCGGGTGGACCTCGGCCTGCCGCCGATTGTTGGCGACCCGACGCAGTGTCACCAGGTGTTGCTCAACCTCTGCGTCAACGCGCGGGATGCGATGCCGTCGGGCGGCCAGCTGACGATCTCCGCCGAGCTGGTGATGATTGACGGCCGCGATCCCGCGACGCCTCCCGTCCTGGCACACGGCGCCTACGTCATGCTCGAAGTGCTGGACTCGGGCACCGGCATCCCGGCCGACATCGTCGATCGGATCTTCGATCCGTTCTTCACCACCAAGGAGTCCGGCAAGGGCACCGGCCTCGGGCTCTCCACCTCGCTCGCGATCGTGAAGAGTCACGGCGGCCACATCAGCGCGACCAGCGACCCCGGGCACGGCGCCCGCTTCCGCATCTACCTGCCCGCCGCGACTGGCGCCGGCGTCGGCCACCCGGCCGGCGCATCGCCGGCGAGGCCGCAGGGCAGCGGGCAAACGGTGCTGGTGGTCGATGACGAGGCGGCCATCCGCATGATCGCGCGGCGCACCCTCGAGGCCAACGGCTATCGCGTGCTGCTGGCGTCGGATGGGGCGGAAGCCATCGCCACCTTTGGCGCGCACTCCCGAACGATTGCCGCGGTGCTGATGGACATGACCATGCCGGTGCTCGACGGCGCGCCCACCATCGAGGCCATCTCGCGCATCAACTCGTCGGTGCCGATCATCGCCGTCAGCGGCGTCAGCGCCAACGAGCACAGCGCGCGCGCCGCCAGCGCGCAGGTCAAGCACTTCCTGCCCAAGCCGTTTACCACCAAGATGCTGCTCGAAGCCCTGAATCAAGTCATGGCGTAGGTACAGGAGTTTAGGAGTTAAGGAGTTAAGGAGTAACAGGAGGTCAGGAGATAACGAGAAAACGTTTTGTTTCTCTTTAACTTCTAACCTCCTGTTGTCTTTTGATCTCACTGATTCGGCCGCAGAATCTGCCGGAACTTCAGCGTGTTGATGTCCCGGAACATCGGCGTGCCCGGCGGCAGCAGCGCCGGCACCAGGAAGTCGGTGTCGAAGTTGTAGCCGCGGGTCGGCGCGCCGTAGACGTTGGCGTCGGCGCGATAGATGCCGATCGCCTGGCGGCTGTAGTAGAGGCTGACCATCGAGCCGCGGTAGCGCAGCGTCTGGCCACCCCAGTCCTCGATCATCTTCATGAAGTTATGGACGCCGCCGTCGGAGCCCAACTCGGCGACGCCCCACGCCACCGGCTTGGGGAACATGATCGACTTGCCGGTGGTCATCGCGAAGCGGTAGGACGTGGTGGTGGCATTCCGGTTGGTCTCCTGGTTCGGATGCAGGAACGTGATCGAGTCGGTGAACACATTCGACAGCAGCGTGATCGAATCGCCGATCATCGCCGTGGCCACGTTCGGCTCGGCGGTGACGCTGGCGGTGGTGGCGTTGAAGTTGCCCTGGATGTAGATCGGGTTCTCCGAGGTCACGGTGAATCCGGCGGCCGGGACGTTGTTGACGGCGCCGACCATGCCGCCGTTGATGACCTTGAGCGCGCGGCGGAACAGCACCGGCCGCGCCAGGCGGCCGCGTCCTGAATACAGCCGCGCGACCGACGTCCACGGCCGCGACGCCTCGTCGAAGCCCATTTGCGCGATGGCGTTGCCGAAGCCGACCAGCGCGTGGGGCGTTTCGCCGTAGGTCTCGAGGGTCTCGTTCTCGTTGAAGTCCTCGCCGGTCTCCAGCGCATTGGTCTTGGCCCAGGCCTCGGCGGCCGGATTGATCGAGTCCTCGAACCCGTACTCGCCGGTTTCAATGTTGGGGGTCGTGGCGTCGTTCTCGTTGTGATCGCCGCGGCGATCCGAGAAGTAGACGATGTAGCCGTTGTTGTTCAGGGCCTGGGTGCCGGTGGTGCCGATGGTGCCGGCCACCCATTTGCGGAAGTTGTCGACATCGAGCGCGACGTGGGACATGACGCCGCCGGCGTTCATGCCGGCGCTGGTGGCGAGCAGCCGGGTGTTGCCCTCGCGCGCGTCGAACAGCGTGTTGGGCCAGTAGTCGGTGGCGACGATCGAGTCGCGGTAGCTGGTAGCCTGGCCGGCGTCACAGGCGCCTGCCGTGGTCAGGCCGTTGTCGCGGAGACGCTGGAGCCGGATGACCGCATTGGGCGTCGGGTCGAAGCAGCTGACGCCCTGCTGATTCGGCCCCGCGAATCCCAGGTTGAGGATCTCCATGGTCACGTCGGTCCACACGCCGCCGGCGTCCTTCTTCTCGATCTTGATGAAGCCGTGGAGCAGCGACGTATTGGCGGCGGTGGTGGCGCCGGTGTAGACCGGGTCGTTGGCCGCGAGCGCCGCACTGTTGGCCGTCGACCAGCTGCAGCCGGTCAGCGTGGTGGCGGTGAAGCCGGTGCAGGTGACTGGATCCTCGCCGGCGAAGAAGGTGCGCGTCGCGACAATCTTCTGAGCGGTGGTGAATCCCGGAAGGGTGATATCCGCGTTCGCGTTCGACACGGCCGTCGTGGTGACTGTGGTCCCGGCGCCACCATCGCCGCGCGTAAAGGTAATCACGGTGCCAATGGGGAACGCGGCATGGGTGCAGCCCGAAAGCGTGGTCGAGGTCATACCCGTGCAGGTGAACTGGACCCCGCCCACGGAGAACGTGATCGACCGCAGCCAGGTCGGCACGCCGCTGGTCCACGGGTTGGCGCCGTCGGCGGAGGTTTGAATCGTCAGCGTCGCGTTGGTCGGTACCGTGCCGCCGATGGCCGACACTTTCGTGCGCACGACCCCGCTTGCCGCGTTGTAGTTAGTGGCATCTTCACCCGGCGACACCGCGACCGGCGTTCGGTCCGCGGCCCCCGCGGTGTCCACCGCATATGGGCCAGTGGCGACCAAATTGGCCAGGTCCACCGGCGCGCCGGCCGTGATCGTCGGCAGGTCGGTGAGGTCGGTCGAGCGGTCGGACAGCAGGATGCGCAAGCTGGCCTGCGCGAAGTAGCGCTGCCCGAACACCAATGGGTTGACAGCGGCCTCGTCCGACAGCACCTCGGGACGCCTGATCAGGTCGATGGGCGTGGCGCCCTGCGACGCCAGCGGCAGGTTC
>CAYHCX010000058.1:0-25193 GCA_964355095.1 uncultured Acidobacterium sp. | reverse complement strand
GAGAAGACGATGTCGAGCAGCATGATCTGCACGATCACGGCGGCGAACGTCGGCGCGACCCGCGCCGAGACGTGGCCTTCCTCGCCTTCCAGCTTGTCGTGGATCTCGTGGGTGGCCTTGTAGATCAGGAACAGGCCGCCAATGCCCAGGATCAGGTCGCGCCCCGAGAACGGGTGGTTCATCACCGTAAACAGCGGCGCCGTCAGCCGCACGATCCAGGCGATCGACATCAGCAGCAGGATGCGCATGACCATGGCGGCCAGCAGGCCCGTCTTGCGCGCGCGGTCACGGTCTTCGGCCCGGAGCTTGCCCGCCAGGATCGAGATGAAGATGACGTTGTCGACGCCGAGCACCACCTCGAGCACGGTCAGGGTGACGAGGGCGGCGAGGCCGTCTGCGGTCAGGAATGCGTCCATGGGTGTCAGCGCGGCTTGGCGGCCGCTTCCCCTTCAGGCATGAGCGGCCGTGCCACCGGCTCACGCCGGTTGCAGCAGATGAAGATGTGCTTGTCGAAAGGAGCCACGCGTCCGCCGCTGCCTTGGTTATTCGAGGGCGAGCTCGGGCCGGCCCTTGAGGCCGCCCCAGGTTTCCGGATCCTGCCAGAGCAGCGCCCAGAAGTAGCGGGCGACCTCGGCCTTCGGATACGCCGCCGCCAGCGTCTTCACACCCTGGTCGAGCGTGGCCGCGTCTGGTGTGGTCGGCGACTCGTCCTTGATCAGACCGTGTTCGTGGGCGATGCCGAGCGCGTCCAGGAACGCCCCCATCATGGGCCGCTGGTGCTCGAGGTGATACGAAATGACCAGGCGCGCCGCCAGCAGATCGGAGACCTGGACCACGCCGGCGAGGTGCCGCGCCTTCTTGCCGAGCGGCAGCGCGAGGATGCTCTTGGGCCGGAACTTGATTTGACGGGCGATCAGGGCCACCGCTTCGGCCTGCTCGAGCGCAGCCTGCTCATCCGCCCAGAACGCGCCAGCCGCGGCGACCCGCAGTTCGGGTGGCATGAGGCGCCACATCCGCGCCGGACGAATCTCTTCGGGAACTGAAGACATAGAGCGTCAGTGTACTAGAATGGTGGCATGAGCGCCCAAGCCAACTTCTTCGACCAGGTCACCCAGTACTTCAACGCCGCGGCCAGGTTCACCGATTACCCCGCGGGCCTGCTCGAGCAGATCCGGGTCTGCAACAGCGTCTACCGTTTCGACTTTCCCTTGCGGCGCGGCGACAAGATCGAGGTGATCCACGCCTGGCGCGTCCAGCACAGCCACCACAAGACGCCGGTCAAGGGCGGCATCCGCTACAGCCCCGACGTTTACGAGGAAGAAGTGATGGCGCTCGCCGCGCTCATGACCTACAAATGCGCCATCGTCGACGTGCCGTTTGGCGGTGCCAAGGGCGGCATCAAGATCGATCCGAAGAACTACACGCTCGACGAGCTGGAGCGCATCACGCGCCGCTACGCGGCCGAACTGGCGAAGAAGAACTTCATCGGCCCGGGCATCGACGTGCCGGCCCCCGACTACGGCACCGGCGAGCGCGAAATGGCGTGGATCGCCGACACCTACGCGGCGCTCAACCCCGGTCAGCTGAACGCCTTCGGCTGCGTCACCGGCAAGCCCGTGACCCAGGGCGGCGTGCGCGGCCGCAAGGAAGCCACCGGCCGCGGACTCTACTTCGCCATTCGCGAGGCCTGCGACGAACCCGGCGAGATGGCCAGGCTCGGCCTGTCGAAGGGCCTCGAGGGCAAGCGTATCGTCGTCCAGGGCCTGGGCAACGTCGGCTACCACGCCGCCAAGTTCTGCCGCGAGGGTGGCGCCATCCTGATCGCGATCGCCGAGCGCGAAGGCGCCATCAGCAACCCGAAAGGCCTGAACGAAGAGGCGGTGTTCCAGCACCGCAAGGCGACCGGCTCGATCCTCAACTTCCCCGGTGCCACCAACATCGCCGACTCCGCCGCGGCGCTGGAGATGGAGTGCGAGATCCTGCTGCCGGCGGCGCTCGAAAGCGTGTTCACGGCCGAGAACGCCCCGCGCATCAAGGCCAAGATCATTCTGGAAGGAGCCAACGGGCCGACCACGCCGGAGGCGGATCCGATCTTCCGCGACAAGGGCATCCTGGTCATCCCCGACATCTACTGCAACGCCGGCGGCGTCACGGTGTCGTACTTCGAGTGGCTGAAGAACCTCTCGCACGTGCGCTTCGGCCGGCTGGAAAAGCGGCATGAGATGGCCAACGAGCTGGCGGTGATGAAGGTGATCGAGAAAGCCACCGGCACCGCCTTCAGCGAAGCCGAGCGCGAAGCGTTCGCGCATGGCCCCGACGAACAGGACCTGGTGAACTCGGGCCTGGAAGAGACCATGATCACGGCCTTCCACGACCTGCTGAAGACCAAGCGCGACACCACGGGCGTGCCCGATCTGCGGATCGCGGCCTTCCTCGGCTCGATCCACAAGATCGCGCGCAGTTACAACGAGCTCGGGATCTTCCCGTAGGGGGTCAGGCGGCGTCGGTGTCGCGGCGGCCGCCGAGCACGGCCACGAACATCTCGACCAGGTCGCGGCTCATGGCGCCGCGGGCGGCGTCAGCGCGCAGTTCGGCGCAGGCGTCGCGGTGGTGCATGGCCCTGCGATATGGGCGCGGCGTCGTCATGGCGTCGAAGGCATCGACAATCGACACCACGTGCGCCAGCAGCGGCACCTCGGCACCGCGCAACCCGTCCGGGTAGCCGCTGCCATCGAGCCGCTCGTGGTGGTGGCGCACGATCGGCCGCACCGCGACGAGCGATCGCAAGTCGCCCAACAAGCGTTCGCCAATCACCGGGTGCAGCTTCACCTGCTCGTATTCAACCGGCGTCAGCCGGTCGCCCTTCAGCAGCAGCGCATCCGAAATGCCGATTTTCCCGACGTCGTGAAGAAAGCCTCCGCGCTTCAACGCGCCCAGGTCGTCGTCGCTCAAGCCGAGCGCCGATCCCAGGGCCACGGCGTAGTTCGCCAGCCGCTCGCAATGCCCTTCGGTGTACGGATCGCGGGCTTCGACGGTGAGCGCCAGGCTCATGATCACCGACTGGGCGGAATCCAGTTCGTCGGTGAACCGTTTCAGGCGTGTCAGCGACCGGACGCGGGCCTGCAACTGCTCCGTGTTAAACGGCTTCAGCAGGAAGTCATCGGCGCCGGCATCGATGCCGGCCAGGCGATGCTGACGCCCGGCCATGCCGGTCACCAGGACGACGGGAATCAGCCGTGTCGGGGCGGCGCGCTTGATGACACGGCAGACGTCGATGCCGTTCATGCCCGGCAGGCCCACGTCCAGCAGCACGATGTCGGGCGGCGCCAGGTTGATCGCGGCCAGCGCGGCCTCGCCGTCGCCGGCGACATCGACCCGGAACTCCGGTGTCAGCAACCCGACGAGCAGGCGGCGGCCCCGCGACTCTTCGTCGACAACGAGCACACGTCCGCCAGCGGGTCCACTCAACATCGGGACTTCCGGCTACGGCCTCATCAGGTCGCGGATGAAGGCGCGCGCCCTGGCGGTGACGCGGTGCTTGCCGCCACGCTTGGCCGAATATAGGGCCTCGTCGGCGCGCTCGAACAGGCTCTCGTAGGTGTCGCCCGCGGAATACTCGGCCAAGCCGCAACTCACCTTGGGTTGCACGGACAGGGATGGCGGCCAGGCCGCGCCGCCGGCATTCAGCGCGCCGACCGTTTGCGCCAGGCGGCTCTCCGCCTGCCGCAGCGTGAGTTCCGACGCCAGGATCGCGAACTCATCGCCGCCAATCCGGGCCACCAGGTCATCGGGGCGCAGCGAGCCCAGCAGGACTCGGGCCAGTCCCACCAGCACCTCATCGCCAACGGCATGCCCGTGACTGTCGTTGATCCCCTTGAAGTCATCCAGATCCATGATCGCCAGCACAAATCGGGAGCGGGTCGATCGGATCCAGTCGTTGCAGGTACGGTCGAACGTGCGCCGGTTGGCAATCCCCGTCAACGCGTCGATGTCGGCTTCCTGGCGCGTCGCCAGCAGCTGTTGCTCGAGCGTCTCGACCCGCTCGCTATATGACCGCGAGGTCGACTCCCACGACCGCCGCCGCTCGCTGGCCGCGTGCTTGAGGGCGGTGACCTCTTCGACGAGCCGGGCGTGGATCTGTCGCGGGTCGTCCAGCGCGGTGATGGCCTCGAAGCGGTCAGCAGACTGGCCGACGCTGGCCTGAAAGGTGTCGATTTCCGTGCTGACCGTCATGACGGCCTCGCGGACCAGGGCCACCAGCGCGGCCATCTCCGTCCGTCGATCGATTTCGTGATGATGCGCCCGCGCGACGACCTCGCGGCAGCGCAACAGCGCCTGATCGCATTCAGCCCTCGCCAGGCCCGCCCCATCATCGGCCGCCAGCACCGCCCGGCAGCGGTCCAGCCGCTCGGCGGCGGCAATCCGGTCCGGCTCTGCTCCCGCCGCCAGCAGGTCACGGAGCAATGCCAGCGACTGCCCCGCGGCCGAGCGAAGCCATTCACCGTCGCTGTCGTGCTGCGCGAGGTCCCGCAGGCCCAGGGCCACGACTCTGTTTTGAAGCATCAGGTTGCGGCCTCCAGCCGTGAAGGCGCCCGTTCCCGGGGTGGGCGGCGGCCGGCCGCCCCTGCCGAGGACACCTTCTTAGCGGGAATCGGCCGGCGCGAACACTTCTTGAGCGACCGCGGCTGACGGCCGTTGTTGCAGCGCGCGCCTGACGGCATCGAGCACGGCCGCCTCGTGCAGGGGCTTCTGCAAGGTAATCTCGACCCCGGCGGCGGCGGCCTCGCCAATCAGGACGTCCCCGAATGAACCCGCCATGAGGATGATGGACGCGGCGGGGTGGCGCTGGCGCAGCGCCCGGATGCCGGCCCATCGCGCCGGTGCCGGTGACGCCACATCGACCAGCGCCACATCCAACGGTCTCGTGCCAGCGAGGGCTTCGTCGAGCCGTTCCACCACCGCGTAGCCGGCGCGCGTGAGCATTTGCGCGATCAGACGCCGAATGCCGCGGTTCGGCTCGACCACGAGCACGCTGGCGTGGACCGGGGGCCTGGCGCCGAGGATCTCCTTGACCTTGTGGATCAGCGCATGGCGGGTGAAGGGCTTGGCCAGAAACGCCGGGCCGGGGTCGAACACCCCGTCAGCGAACATCTCATCGCCGGGATAGCCGGACACATACAGGGTCACGAGACCGGGCAGCATCGCTTTCAGCCGGTCGGCGAGCTTGGCGCCGTTCATGCCCGACAGCACCATGTCCGTCACCAGCAGGTCGATCGCGGGCGCGGCGTCCGGCTTGACCAGCGCCAGCGCCTCCTCGGCGCTCCTGGCCTCGATCACCGTGTAGCCGGAGCTGCGCAGGAATTCGCTGAGCAGTTCCCGGACGAAATCTTCGTCCTCGACGAGCAGCAGGGTTTCATGTCCGCGCACTGACTCGGCGGGAGACTCGGCGGTGGCCGTTACCTCCACGTCCTGCTCCCGGCGCGGCAGGAACACGCGCATCGTCGTGCCTTGCCCCGGCGACGACTCGACGGCGACGTGACCGCCGCTTTGCGCGACAATGCCGTAGACGGTTGACAGGCCGAGACCCGTGCCCTTGCCTGCGGCTTTGGTGGTGAAGAACGGCTCGAAAATCCGCGCCGCGGTGTCGTCATCCATCCCGTGACCGGTGTCGCGTACCGCGAGCATCACGTGGGGCACCGGCCGGAGCCCGGCGGTCTTGGCGCCAGGTATCTCGTCGAGGTTGGCGGTCTCGATGGTGATGGTTCCCCCGTCCGGCATCGCATCGCGCGCGTTGATCGCGAGGTTGATCAGAACCTGCTCCATTTGACCTGGATCGGCCTGCGCCGACCAGAGTGCAGGGTCGAGGGCGCTGGTGACGGCGACGCGCTCGCCGAGCACGCGCTTCAGGATCCGCTCGATGTCGACGACGATCGTGTTGAGGTTGATGGCGCGGGGCTCGAGGACCTGCCGCCGGCTGAAGGCCAGGAGTTGGCGCGTCAGGCCGGCGGCTCGCTGGCCGGCCTGGTGAATCAGGTCCAGGTCGGCCCGCACCGAGTCATCGTCATCCACGGCTGCCAGCAGCCGTTCGCAGTAGCCATTGATGACCGTGAGCAGGTTGTTGAAGTCATGGGCGATACCGCCGGCAAGCAGGCCGACGGCCTCGAGCTTCTGTGAATGACGCAACTGCGCTTCGAGCGCGCTCACCTCCGACTCGGCCTTGCGGCGCTTGCGGCGCTCGGACGATTCCTGCAGCGCCCGCTGAACCGATGGTACCAGCCGCGACAGGCTGTGCTTGAGCACGTAGTCGGTCGCACCACTCTTGAGCGCCTCGATCGCGGGCTCTTCCCCGAGCGTCCCGGACACGCAGATGAACGGCACCTCGGGGCACGCCTGCCGCGCGATGGCCAACGCCTCGATACCGGTGAAACCCGGCAGCGTGTGATCGGCCAGGATCAGGTCGAAGCCGCCGCGCGCGATGGCCGCCCGGAAGTCATCCTCGCAGTCCACGCGCACGACATCGCACTCCAGCCCTTCGAGTCCGAGGTGGCCGGTGATGAGCCTGGCGTCCTTCGGGTCGTCCTCCAGGAGCAGCAGGCTCGCGGCGGTGGCGGCAGGTGCCGCGTTCATGATGCCCTCGGCAGACCGGGCGTCGCCTGGCTCCCGCCGGCCGGCGAGTCGTCGGCCACCGGCAGTGAGAAGTAGAAGGTCGCACCGCCACCGACTTCGCCGGTGGCCCACACGCGCCCGCCGTGGCGGTGCACGATGCGGCGGACATTGGCCAGGCCGATGCCGGTGCCCTCAAAGGCCGCGCCCGGGTGCAGGCGGCTGAAGACGCTGAAGAGGCCGGCGACGTGGCGCATGTCGAAGCCGACGCCGTTGTCTCGAACGAAACACACGATGTCGCCGGGGCTCTCGGACACAAGCAGGCCGACCTCGATGCAGGCGAGGTTACAGGGGCGCGAATACTTGACAGCGTTCGACAGCAGGTTGAAGAGCACCTGGCGCAGAAGGATGGCGTCGCCGCGCACGCAAGGCAGCGCACCAATGCTCCACTCGATGTTCCGGCCGTTGGTCTCGCGCGACAGGTCGGCAACCACTGCCCGGGCGAGCCGCGTCAGATCGACGTCGGTCCGGCGCAAGGCCCTGCGCCCGGCACGCGAGAAGTCGAGCATGCGTTCGATGAGCCCGCTCATGCCGCGGGCGGCATCGGTGATGTCGTCGAGGTGCTGACGCAGCGACGGTGCCAGGGCCGTCCCGCTCGATCTGGTCAGCAGGGCGGCGAATCCCGAGATCTGGCGCAATGGGGCGCGCAGGTCGTGAGACACCGAATACGCGAACGACTCCAGTTCGGCGTTGGTGGCCTGCAACGCCGCGGTGCGGCTCCTGACCCGCTGCTCGACTTCGAGCTGCAACTGCTGGTTCCGGCGCACCAATTGCCGGCGCTCGATCTCGGCCCCCGCACGCGCCGCGACGATCCGCAACAGCGTGGCAATTTCGTCGTCGAGCCTCAGCGTGCGATCATGGGCCACGGCCAGCACGCCGATGACGGCGCCGGCATGGTCACGCAGCGGAATTCCCGCAAAGCCGGCGGCCGGCCACGCCGGCGCGGCCGCGGCATCGGGAAACACCCGCTGAAGAGCGCCGCCGTGGTTCCGCAGGCCATGCGCGACCACATCCGCCCAGGGAGAGGCCGTCGCATCGAACTCGAACGAACCAGGGTGGCAGCTGCCCTCACCGAAGGCGCTGAGCGCGCGGAGCCGCGGGCCCTCGGGGGCGGCGATTTCCGCCACCACGGCACAGGTCACGCCCACTGCCGCCGCCAGCCGCGCGGTCAGCACGTCGAGCAAGCGATCGCCCTGGGCGTCGGCGATCTCGGCCACCGCGGCCAGGCGGGTGACGGCATCCACGCGGTCGGTGATGGCACGAAGCGCCCGGGCACCGACCGCGCCACGGCCGTTGGCCACGCGCACCGCCACTTGTGCCAGCCGAGGCCACTTCGCCACGCCAGGGCCGGGGTCGGACCCGGGCAGGCGCGTATCTGAAGGAACGGGCATCGCGGACGACAAGGCCAGTTCCGTGCCGGGTCTCGCGACGCAGGTCCGGCCGGTAGATGCACCGGAATCGGCTGATTCGCGTTCGCCTCGTGTCGCCTCACCGACAGCGATGGTCGAGATGGCGACGGCGTCCCGGCGGCGGGCGTGGGAGCGAGCACTCATCTCAGTGCTTCAGCAGTGCATCGACCTGCGAGGTGAGCTGGCGTGCCGAAAACGGTTTTTCCAGGAACACCGCACGACGGGAATCCAACAGGCGGAGCGTGCCAGGCTCGGCGGCGCCGGAGATGCAGACCAGCTTCAGCTCGGGATGCACCGACATCAGCGCCGCCGCAAACTCGTCGCCGCGCACGCCGCCAAGTCCGACGTCGGCCACGAGCAGGTCGATGCCGTGCGACTCACTGAGGCGGCTGCCCTGTTCCGCGGAGTCGGCGGCCAACACGGTGTAGCCCGCGTGCTTCAACACGCTCACCAGCAGTCCGCGCACCTCGTCGTCGTCGTCCACGACCAGCACCGTCGTCGATGGCGGGCCGGCGGCGGCGACTGGTGGAGCCGCGGCGACCGCCGGCTCCGCCGCCAGCAGGATGGTAAACAGGGTCTGTGCGGGTTCGGCGTCCACCCAGATGTATCCGCCGCTCTGCTTGATCAACCCAAACACCGCCGCCAGTCCCATGGCGTCGCGGCCGCCGTCTCGCCGATGGTGGAACGGCTCGAAGATCCGTTGCGCCATGTCACGGTCGAGCGTCATGCCGGCGCAGGCGGTCTCGATGGCCACGTAAGGCCCTTCAGCCACCCTGAACGGGTGATGTTGCGGCCAGGCGGCGTCGACCATGAGGTTGCGCATCCGGAAGGTGATGGCCCCGCCCTGCGGCATCGCATCGATGGCGTGCGCGGCAATGGTACCGAGGGCGCGCTCGAGTTGTTCGGGATCCACGCGCACTTGGGGCATGGAACGATCGAGATCGACGCCCACGGCGATGCGCCGGCCGAACGTCCGCCGCAGGTCGCCTTCCACGGTCAGGACGAGGTCACGAGGATCGACGACGCGTGGCAGCAGGACCTGCCGGCGACCGAAGGCCAGGAGGCGCTGCGTCAGGGCCGCCCCTCTGGCGGTCGATTCTCGAATCGCCGCCAGCGACCGATTCGTGGCCGGGTCGGCAGTTAGCGTCATCGCCAGACACTCAGCGTGGCCGCTGATCACCGTCAAGAGGTTGTTGAAGTCGTGCGCGATGCCGCCTGCCAGCCGGCCAACGGTCTCAAATCGCTGGGCGAGCAACTTCCGCTCGTGCACGCGGCTCCACTCCGTGATGTTGAACAGACTGGCGCGGACCGCCACGAGGGCGCGGCGCTCGTCGAAGTCGCCGACCAGGTTGACCACGGCGCGCAGCGGCAGACCGTCGAACGTCACCAGGTCGCCATCCCAATTCTCGATCATGCCGGTCACTTGCACGGCACGGATGGTCTCGCCGAGCTGGTCTGGGTGTCTGAAGAAGCGGCGGAACTCGAAGTCGCGCAGGTCACTTTCCGCCGGCATTCGCAGCATGCGGGCGGCCGCGGCGTCGCACTCGATCACCCGTCCGCAGGCGTCGATCGTCAAGCCGGCCGCAGCGCCCTCGTCCGACGGCGGCAGGCGTAACACGCTCTCGAGGCCGGTGCCGGGTTCGTCGTTTGCCGCCCACGACACCACCGCGGCGGCTCGCGGTATCCTCGGCTCTGGACCGGGCCCGGTGCGCGGGTAGTTCGAGGTCTCAGTAATCAATGGCTGTCCCCTTGAACGCCGGTCAGCGCCCGCGTCGTCAACGCCTCTAACTGTGCCGATGGTTCGAGGCCACGTCAGTGGCCACCGCGGCGTGGGCCGCGAACATGAAGGCGACAGGCACCCCCCGGGTGGGACTTGTGCGCGGCCGCCCCCCACCAGCCATTCGAAAGCACAAGACCACTGGTTGCGATGGTGCGTTTGTCCAATGCGATCCCCGAGCTTGAAATCGGCGGGAAAGCAACGAACTTGAACGGGCTGCCATCGCGGCCCGGCCGGTCGGCGCGCGCGGGCGGCCGGCGGCCAAGGCGAAGGCCTCAGTAGTTGGCGAGTGCGCTGGTGCTGAGATTGCGCGCGTCCAGCAGCTCGGCGATGGAGCGCTGCAGGGCGTCGGCTGGGAAGGGCTTCTGAATGAACCTCGTGATGGCATCGGGCCGAATCCCGGTGCCCTGGTCGTCGTTGGCGTATCCGGACATCAGTACCGCCGGCAATCCGGGACGAAGTCCGCGCGCCGCGTGCACCAGTTCTGCTCCGCCGCAGTGCGGCATGACTACGTCGGACACCAGCACATCGACGCGCTGACCAACGTCCCGGAAGATGTCGAGCGCGGCCATGCCGTTCGGCGCATCAATGACGTCGAAACCGATGGCACACAACGTCTCCACCAGCAGGGCGCGGACGTCAGGCTCGTCTTCCACCAGCAAGATCGTGCCTGAAGACACGGTTGACACATCCGCCGGCAGCGCGTAGTCCTGATCGACCGGTCCGGCAGCGACCGGCAGCAGCAAGAACACCGCGGTGCCGCGCCCGGGCTCGCTCTCAATCCACACGAACCCGCCGCTTTGCTTGACGATGCCGTACACTGACGGCAGGCCCATTCCGATGCCCCGGCCGACGTCCTTCGTCGTGAAAAACGGTTCGAAGGCACGCGCCATGATGGCGGGTTCCATGCCGTGCCCGAAGTCGCGCACCGCCAGCCTCACATAGAGGCCGGCCGGCACGACCGCCACCGCCGACGAGGGCAGCAACATGTCGTCGAGGACGTGCATCTGGTTGACCTCGATGGTGATGGTGCCGCCGTTGGGCATGGCATCACGCGCGTTCAATGCGAGGTTCAACAGCACCTGTTCCAGTTGGCTGGCATCGACGGACACGGGGCCGACGCCTGCTTCCACCTCGACGACAACTTCGATCTTCTCGCCAAGAACGCGCCCCAGCAGGCTCCGCATGGTGTCGAGCCGGGCGGCCACGTCAATGACTTTCGGCTGCAGCATCTGCCGCCGGCCGAACGCCAGCAGCTGACGCGTCAGCTCGGCGGCCCGGTTCGTGGTCGAGCGGATGCCCTCGAGCGAGCGCCGGGTCTTGACCGGGTCGCAGGCCTGCGTCAGCAGGATGTCGGTATAGCCGCCAATCACGGTGAGAAGGTTGTTGAAATCGTGGGCAATGCCGCCCGCGAGGCGGCCGACGGTTTCGAGGCGCAAGACGCGCCCGAGCTGCTCCTCCAGCGCCTGCCGGTCACGCTCCGCCTGCTCCAACCGCCGCTGGACGGAAGTGTCCCGGACGATGGCGAGTACGCGGGCGTCTGTTCCGGACCCAATGGGTGTAAGGCTGATGTCAACCGGAAACTCGGAGCCGTCAGCCGCCCGCGCCATGAGTGGTTTGAGTGCGCCCATCTGGCGGACTTGGGGATGTGCACGATACCGGGTGCGGTGTTGCTCGTGTCCGTCTCTCAGGGCCTCGGGCAGCAACACCTCGACCGAGCGGCCGACGACGGCCGCCGCGGCATACCCAAACCGCCGCTCGAATTCGGCATTGACCCGTTCGATGCGGCCGTCCGGTCCGACGATCAACAACGAGTCAGCGGTCGCGGCGAACAATTGCGCAAAGCTGGTGGCGCGCACCGCCGATACCGGTGCGGCGCTGAACGCTTCCGCGATGCCGCGCAGGGCCGTTCCAAGTTGCGCATTGTCAATCGGCGTGACCAGGCAGGTCGCCGCGGGTATCGCCTGCAGGCGCGCGATCGTGTCCGTGCCAGTGGCCGGGGTGGTGAGAAACAGAAAAGCCGCGTGGCCAATCGCACGGCAGGCAACGGCCACCTCAAACGCGCCGAGCGGACCGCCCACATCAACATTGAGCACGACGAGGTCAGGATCCAGCCCCTCGACATAGCGCAGCGCATCGGCGCCAGACGCCGCAACACCGAGCACGCAACATCCGTGACGCTCGACTGCCCGTGACAAGTGCTGCGCGGCCTGCCAGTCCTGCTCGACGACAACGACTCGCAATAAAAGCCTCCCTTACCGGCTGGGGGTCATCACCGAGTCCGGATTCTGGCGTATGCCTCAGGGAGAATGCAAGGCCATTGCTTGGTCCAAGGCCGCGGCCGCCTGGCTGCGAACGACGATCGACACCCGACGATTCCTCGGATCAAGCGGAGCGTTCTTCAAGTGCAACTCGGTGTCGGCAAAGCCCCGCACGGTCCGAACCTGGCCGGACCTGAGGCCCGCCCGTTCCATGTCACGCCGTGCGGCGTTGGCCCGGTCGGCCGACAGCTCCCAGTTCCCATACCCATCCGTCCGCAAGTAGGGGCGGCGATCCGTGTGACCCTCAACGACCACGTCGTTGGCGAGCCTGCCGAGTTCCGCGGCGATGATGGTCACAATGCGCACGCTCTCGCCTCGCAGCACGGCACTGCCCGAATCGAAAAAGCTCGACCCGGCCCGCTCGACGAGCTCGATGCGCAGGCCCTCGGCCGTGATGGTGAACTCAATCTGGTCGCGGAGCGTCGCGATGTCGGGCTGCTTTATCAACTCCTGCCGGATGCGCTCGGCCGCCGTCGTCAGGATCTGCCGCTCTCGGACGAGCGCCGATGGGTCCGGCGTTTGGGCCATGGCCTCGGGTGTCTGGCCGGGTTCCATGCCCGGCGTCCCGCCGGCCAGCATTCCGGTCGATCGCTCGTGCTCGAACACACCCGGATCCCGGAAGTAGCCGGCCACGTTGGCCTTGACCTCCGGACTTTGCGCGACCAGCCACATGACGAGGAAGAAGGCCATCATGGCGGTGACGAAGTCTGCATAGGCCACCTTCCATGCGCCGCCGTGATGACCGCCGCCATGGCCACCGCGCTTCTTCCTGACGATGATGACGGGGGCGCCCGACGTCATCGGCTACGCCGCCACCGCGGCAGCCGGCGCCTGCGGGTCGCCGCGCGAGGCGCGACAGAGGGCCTCAGTTTCTTCAAAGGTGGGGCGGACGTCATGCGGGAGGACCCGCCGGGCAAACTCCACGGCAATCGCCGGCGGCAGGCCTTTGAACATCGCGATCACGCCGGCCTTGATGCATTGTTCGTAGCGCCCATCGTCCTGGACGCGTTGTTCAATGCAACCGGCCAACGGTTGGCCAAAGCCATATGACATCAGGATGCCGAGGAAGGTGCCCACCAGCGCGGCGCCCACGTGATGGCCGATCTCCGCCGGCGGGCCGTCGATGGCCTGCATGGTGATCACGATCCCGAGCACCGCCGCCACAATGCCCAAGCCCGGCAAGGCGTCCGACACCTTGTTGATTGCGCCGGTTGGGCCGCGTTCGTCCTCGTGATGCACGAAGAGATCCTCGTCCATGAGGGCTTCCAGGTCATGAGCGGTCATCCCCCCGACGATGATGACCTTGAACGAATCCGACAGGAAGGCGACCGAATGGTGCCGGGCGAGAAACTTTGGATACTTCGAGATCACGGCGCTTTGCTCCGGATTCTCGAAATGAGCCTCCAGCGCCATGACCCCGGACTGCTGCGAGACACGAAAGAGCTGGTAGAGCATCGACAGCAGGTCGCCGAAGTCGTCTTTGGCCAGCCCTTTGCCGAAGATGCCTTGCGTCTGTTTGAGCATCTTCGCAAGGACCTTGGGGGACGTGCTGATGAGCATGCTGCCCACCGCGGCGCCCCCGATGATCACGAACTCCGCCGGCTGCAGCAGGAGGATCATGTGGCCACCGGCCATGAGGTACCCGCCCGCCACCGAACCCAGCACAACGACGACACCGGCCACGATCAGCATGCGGGTCTCAGTTCATCCGTCCGGCGGCCGACGACCACCAGGACACCAGCGACGGGGGCAGTTCATCCGAACAGCGCAGCCAGGCGGCGACCACGTCCGGGTCGAAACGCGCGCCCGCCAGCCGAACCAATTCCGCATTCGCCGTCTCGGACGAGTAAGCCATGGCCGCGCAGACCGCCGTGAGTGCGTCGAGGGTGTCGGCGACGTGCAGCACTCGGGCGCCAAGCGGGATGCCCCCGCCGCGCAGACCCTGCGGGTAGCCGGAGCCGTCGTAGCACTCGAGCGACGCCGCCAGGACCACCGTGGCCGGCCGCAGAAACGGCAGATCCTCCACGACTTCGCACGCCACTCTCACCTGTTGGGCTCGATGGCATAACGCGGCGCCGTCCAGAAGGCCGGTGGTTGCCGCCAGCGAGTCTGGAATCACCAGGCGGCCCACGTCGTGCAGCAACGCGGCGCGCTCCAAGTCATCGAGAGCGCGACTCGCCATCCCCAGCTCTTCGCCGATGCGCACCGACAAGGCCGCGACACGATGGAGATGGGACAGCGTGTCGGGATCCCGGCGATACAGCCGCGCCAACAGCGCATCGAGCGAAGCGGAGGTGGCGATCGCGCTCTCGATGAACGCAGCGGTGACCCGCCATTGCCGTTCTGCCCCGTCGTCCCGGTCGATCGTTTTGGTCGAACCGTTCATGCGCCCCCTTGCGATCTCCCCATGACAATCGACGCCGCGGTCGCTTTCTTGAGACCTCACGCACCCTCCCAAGTGTCGGCTATCCGACACTTGGTGTCTGCCGACCGACACTTGGAAGTGGCCAAGCTGCCCGTTTGAGTCTGGCCACGAGTTTGCAGAAGCTGAGACTGATCTCGTCACTGTCCCCCTTGCTCCGTTGGTTGCGCGTCCCGGGTTTAGCCGTCCTCGCCCTGTGCTGGGCAGGACTGGCTGTCCGTGTGCTCGCGGAGAAACCGCCGTCCTTCGCGACGACCGTACTGCTTGTGGCCGGGTGGTTGGCGGCCGGCTTCGCCTTGTGGAGAAATCGCCGTCAGGCCGGCCCGGACCGAAGCGCCGTCGATGCTCACCCCCGCGCGTCGGAGGAGAGATTCTCGACGCTCTTTTGGGACAACCCGCTGCCGCTGCTCATCGCCTCCGAGGTCGATGGCCGCATCGTGCAGGTCAACCGCGCCGCCGAACTGATGGCCGGCCTCGGCGCGGCAGCCTTTCAGGGAAACGCCGCATTCGAGGTGACGAGCACGCCCAAGCAAGAGGGCGAGGCGGCCACGGCGGGCGTCATGACGCGTGAGATCCGTTTCGACACGCCGGACGGGCGGGAGTTGGTGTTGCTGGTGCACACCAGCCGCATCCGTCTCGATGAGGCCCCGTACCTGCTCACGGCGATCACGGACATCACCGATCGGCACCGCCTCGAGGAGCGCTTGCTGTCATCGCAGCGCATGGAGGCGATCGGCCAGATCTCGGGCGGCGTGGCGCACGAATTCAATAACCTGTTGACCGTCATACAGGGCCACGCCGATGCGCTGGCCTCGGTCTCGGCCACGGGACCGACGCGGGAGGGCGTGCTCCGGCATGTCGAGACGATTCGGCGGTCGGTGGCCCAAGCGGCGCAAATCACCGCCGGTCTGCTCACGTTCGCCCGCCGGCAGCCGTTGGAGGGGCGCATCACCGATCTGAACGCCGCCGTCAACGAGTTGAGGCCGATGCTCGAAGGACTGGTCGGCCCGGCGATACGCGTGGAGCTGCGGCTCGACCCGGCCGCGGCGCCGATTGCCCTCGACCAGACCCAGATTGCCCAGTTGGTGGTCAACCTTTCGCTGAATGCGCGTGAGGCCATGCCTGATGGCGGGCGCCTGACGGTGGAAACCCGGCTGGTGGACGGTTCCCTGGCCGCTGACGACAAGCTGCTTGCGTCGAAACCCGGCCTGTGGATCTCGTTGATCGTCAGCGATACCGGTTGCGGCATGACGGAAGAGGTGCGCCGGCACATCTTCGAGCCGTTCTTCACGACCAAGGCGCCTGGCCAGGGCACCGGGCTGGGACTGTCCATTTGTTTTGGCATTGTCGAACACGCCGGCGGGCGCATCGAGGCGGCCTCGTCTCCCGGCGGCGGCACGACGCTGCGGCTGTGGTTGCCGGCGGCAATCCCCGCGCTCCCCGACGCTCTCCCGCAGTTGCCCCAGATGTCACTAGCCATGCAGGGACGCGCCGTGTTGCTGGTCGAAGACGAAGTCGACGTCCGCGAGATCGTCGCGGAGGTCCTCGAACAGGCTGGCTACACGGTCCAGGCGTGTGAGGGACTCCCGGCCATCAAGACGCTGCTGGCCTCAGTGCACATGCCGCCGGATCTACTGCTGACCGACCTGGTGCTGCCGGGAGGCAGCGGTTTGGAGGTGGCTGAACTCGTCACACAGCGCTACCCGCACCTCCCCGTGCTGTTCATGTCCGGGTACTCCGCGCCGGTCTACTCGGGCCTTCAGCCCGTGACGCATTTGCTGGCCAAGCCCTTCTCAGCATCGACCCTCCTTCGCAAGGTGCAAGAGATGCTGGATGCGGAACCGCGCTGAGATCTACTATCAGTGCCGCCCAATGGACCCCTTGCCGATCCAGGTCGACGCCGTGCCGACCGCGCGAGGCCAACTTCCTTGCCCGAAGCAGGTTGCTGATGCCCACACCTCCGACTGCGGTTTTCATCGTCGAAGGCGAAGCCCAGATCCCGGCCAGCGGCGCGGACATCGTGCTGATGGACGTCCGCTTGGCCGGCACCATGGACGGCATCGAGACGGCGGCCCGGCTTCACGGCCTCACCGACGCGGCGACCATATTCCAGACGGCCTGCTCGGACGATGACCTGCCGCGGCGGGCGGGCGCCGTGGAAGCGCACGGATTACCTAGCTGGCACCGACGCGCCATCTTTCGCGGCGGAGTGCGCGACAATGTCGCCCATTTCATCAAGCAACCCGTATACAGTGGCGCAGCTGACGCAGAAGGTCCGGGAGGTGCCGGGCTCGCAGGATCGCCGCACCGCACTGAGGATGTGGAGAATGACTGACCGGGATGTGCCTGGCGGGCCCGTCCGCCGAACCTGGGCGGCGGTCTTCGCCGTGATGGTCCTGTCGCTGCTGGTTGGCAGCTACTGGTACTATCGCGTCGAGACCGAAAGCATCCGCCAGAAGAAACATGGCGAAATCGCCGCCATCGGCGAACTGAAGGCCAACGACATCGAGCGATGGCGAAGCGCGCGCCTGGCCGACGCCGGGAGGGTGGCGCGTGATCCCTTGGCAAGAAGGACGGTTGAGGCATTCCTTCGCGAGCCTGGCGACCCGGACCGCCGGGCTGAGTTGCGGGAGCGTTTGAAGGTCGAACAGGGCGAGCAATATGTCGACGTCCTCCTGCTCGATGCGGCCGGAAACATCCTGCTCGCCGCCAAGGATGCCCCCGACCCGGTGGACCCTGCCACCGAGCTGGCCATTGCGGCTGCCCTCGCCAATCCCGAAGCGGTGCTCTCCGAGCTTTACCGCACTCCCGCCGGCGTCATTGTCCTGGACGTCGCCGTCGCGGTGCGGGACGCCGGGGGGCGGCCGGCGGCGGCGGTGATCCTGCGCAGCGGCAGCGTGGAATCCTACTTGTATCCGCTGATCCAGACCTGGCCCACGCCCAGCCGCAGCGCCGAGACGTTCCTTGTTCGCCAAATCGGCGGCGAGGTCGTCTACTTGAACGAGCTGCGCCATCAGTCGAACACCGCCTTGTCCCTGCGCGTGCCGCTGACCCGCACGGATATTCCCGCCGTGCAGGCGGTGCTCGGCAGGCGGGGCGAATTCGAGGGCAAGGATTACCGCGGCATGGACGTGCTGGCCGACCTGCGTCCCATTCCCGGGTCGTCATGGTTCCTGATGGCCAAGGTCGATACGGACGAGATCCTGGCCGAGGCCCACTACCGCACCAAGGTCATCGCCTCCTTTGTGGTCTACGGCATCCTGCTCGCCGGCGTGGTGAGCTCTCTGGCCTACCGGCAGCGGCTGGCCGGCTTCTATCGGAATCTCTACGAATCGGAGCGGGAACTGCGGCTGGCCCAGGCGCAATTCCGCGCCACTCTCTACAGCATTGGCGACGGGGTCATCACCACGGACAGCGAGGGCCGGGTGCGGCAGATGAACCGGGCGGCGGAGCGACTCACCGGCTGGTCGGAGGCCGGTGCCCAGCACAATCACCTGGAGGACGTCTTCCGCATCATCAACGAGGAAACCCGCGCGGCGGCCGAAGATCCCGTGCAGCACGTGCTGCGCGAGGGGACAGTGGTGGGGCTGGCCAACCACACGCTGCTCATCGCCCGCGACGGGAGCGAACGCCCCATCGCCGACAGCGCCGCGCCCATCCGCGAGGAGGGCGGCCCAATCAACGGCGTGGTGCTGGTCTTCAGCGACCAGACCACGGAGCGCGCGGCGCTGCGGACGCTGGAGGAGAGCGAGCGCGACCTGCGCGAGGCCCAGGAGGTGGGGCGGCTCGGCAGCTACGTCTACGACATCCCGGCCGATGCCTGGAGGAGCTCGGCGGTCCTGGACGGGATCTTGGGCATTGGTGCGGATTTCCCCCACACCGCGGCCGGCTGGATGGAGCTGGTCCATCCGTCCCATCGCGACGAAATGCGCTCGCACCTGTTCGACTTCAGCGGGGGACGCCCGCGTTTCGAGAAGGAGTACCGCATCGTGCGGGCGAACGATGGCGCGGGGCGCTGGGTGCTGGGGCTGGGCGCGGTGGAATACGGCGCGGACGGCACGCCGCTGCGCATGGTGGGTACCACTCAGGACATCACCGAGCGCAAGCAGGCGGAGGGGAAACTACGCGTGCAAAGCGCCGCGCTGAACGCCGCGGCCAACGCCATAGTCATTACCGACCGCACCGGCACGATTACGTGGATCAACCCGGCCTTCACGGTGCTCACCGGCTACAGCGCTGAAGAAGCCATCGGCAAGAACCCGCGGGAACTCGTCAAGTCGGGCGCTCACGATCGGGCCTTCTATAAACACATGTGGGATACCATCCGGGCCGGAGACGTCTGGCACGGTGAAATGACGAATCGCCGCAAGGGTGGCGGCACGTACGCCGAGGACGTGACCATCACGCCGGTGAGGGACGCTTGTGGCGAGATCACGCACTTTGTTGGGATCAAGCGGGATCTCACGGAACAGCACCGTTTGGAAGCCGAGTTCCTGCAAGCGCAGAAGATGGAGACCGTGGGGCGGCTCGCCGGTGGCATCGCCCACGACTTCAATAACCTGCTCACCGTCATCAACGGGACGGCCGATCTCGTCTGGACGAAGTTGCAAGAACGTGATCCGCTGCGTGCGGATCTCCAGCACATCCACCGAGCCGGACGGCGGGCTGCCGAGCTGACCCGTCAGTTGCTGGCCTTCAGCCGCAAGCAGATCATGAACCCGGGCATCCTGAACCTGAGCACGCTGGTCGCGAACCTGAGGAGCATGATCCAGCGCGTGATCGGCGAGGATATCGAGCTGCTGGTCGTGCCGGCGACCGATTTGGGCAGCGTCCGGGCGGATCCCGGCCAGATCGAGCAGGTGGTGCTGAACCTGGTCGTCAATGCCCGGGACGCCATGCCCAGTGGCGGCACGTTGACCATCGAGACGCGGGACGTCGAGCTCGACGAGGCCTTTGCCGCAGCACATCCGTCCCTGCACCCAGGGCGGCACGTGCTGTTGGCGGTCCGCGATACGGGCGTCGGGATGGACGAGGCGACCTGTCTGCGGATCTTCGAGCCGTTCTTCACCACGAAGGACTCCGCAAAAGGCACGGGACTCGGCCTGTCCACTGCGTACGGCATTGTGAAACAGAGCGGCGGCACCATCTGGGTGGACAGCGAACGCGGCAGGGGCACCACCTTCACGATCTACTTGCCACGGGTCGAGGAGGTGGCGGACACGTACCAGCTCGATCGGACACTCACGATGGTACCAGGCACCGAAACCATCCTCTTGGTCGAGGACGAGGAGGACGTTCTTTCCCTGGCCATGGAGTTTCTGCAGTCGGCCGGCTACACGGTGCTGTTGGCCGGTAACGGCGAGGAGGCCCTGCGGTTGCTCGATCGTCACGAGGGATCCGTGCACCTGGTGCTCACCGACGTGGTCATGCCGGGGATGAGCGGCCGGGAGCTGGCGACACGGATTGCGGCTGTCCGCCCGGAGATCAAGGTCCTCTACACGTCCGGCTACACCGACGACGCCATCCTGCGGCACGGCGTGCTCGACCAAGGCACACACTTCATCGGCAAACCGTATACGGCGGCGGAGCTGACACGCAAGGTCCGAGCGGTGCTGGACGCGCCGGACGCGACCTGACGGAGCCGCGCGGAGGGGTCGAGGAGTCCGCGGAAACCTCGCCGCCGGCGACCGGCTCGATCGCAGTGTCCCATTTGGTTCTTGGCGATGGCACACCATTCGCTCTGTCGGGGGGCAGAGACCGTGTGAGATGACGCAAGAGCAGGAAAACCCTGCGATGGGCAGCCGTACGGTGACGGCCGGCCGAACCGAGGATGTCGGCTTGCCGACAAGCCGTTCCACGTACCTGCCATTCGGGCAGCCGGACTTCGGCGATGAAGAGATCGCGGCCGTCACGCGCGTTCTCCGTTCGGGATGGGTCGGCCTCGGTCCCGAAACGATCGCGTTCGAGCAGGAGCTGGCGGTTGCCTTCGGCGCGCCGCACGTGGTCGCCGTCAACTCGTGCACGTCGGCGCTGTTTCTGTCGCTGCTCGTCCACGGCGTCGGCGCCGGTGACGAGGTGATCGTCCCAAGCCTGACGTGGATCAGCACGGCGAATGCCGCACGCCACCTCGGTGCGACGCCGGTCTTCTGCGATGTTCATCCCGACACTCTGTGCGTGACGCCGGCGACGGTGCGCGCGCGCCTCACCCCACGAACCAAGGCGGTTGTCGTTGTTCACCTGGGCGGCCTCGCGGTGGACGTTGAGGCCATCCGCCGCGCGATTCCCTCGCACATCGCCATCGTCGAAGACGCGGCACATGCGTGTGGCGCGAGGTTTGCGAATGGATCGGCCGTCGGTTCCTCGGGGAATCTCACCTGTTTCAGCTTCTACGCGAACAAGAACCTCTCCACCGGCGATGGCGGCGCCATCGCGCTCGCGGACGGACGGTTGTCGGATCGTCTGCGGTCGCTGCGTCAGCACGCCCTGCCCAACGACGCGTGGAAGCGGTTCATCGACGCCCGCAGCCTCGGCTCGACGGCAATCGGCGAGGTCGGATACAAAATGAACTACACGGACCTGCAGGCTGCCATCGGGCGCGTGCAGCTCCGGCGCCAACCGCAGTTTGCCGAGCGGCGGCTCGCCGTGGCTCGCACCTACGCTGAGCGGCTGGCGACGCTGCCATGGGCGATTCCAATCCAATCCGGCGTCCTCGATGCCGCGCACGCCCGTCACTTGTTCCTCGTGCAGCTCCCCATTCGCGACCTCGGGCAGTCACGCGACGACATCCTGCGCGGCCTGCGTGACCGGAACATCGGCGCCAGCATCCACTATCAGCCGGTCCACACGATGCCGCTCTACGCGCGGGGGCGAGCCGATGTCCTGCCGGTAACCGACCACGTGGCGGACCGGATCCTGACGCTGCCGATCGGCGCGTCGATGTCCGCCGGGGATGCCCGGCAGGTGATGGCGGCGCTCGAGGATGTGGTGTCGACACGGCCGGTCCGGCAGGTGTTGGCGCGAAGGAGCGCCGGGTAATGGCGTACGGGTTTGGGGACCAGTTGTCCGCCGCGTTTCCGTCGCAGGTCATCATCGACGTGACGGAGCTCTGCAACCTGGCGTGCACGCATTGTCCGCACCCGGCGTTCAGGCAATCGTCGCACTATGCCGGGCGATCGCTGGCGTTCGAATTGAGCGCCAAGGCTATCGGCGAAGTGGCGGCGGCCGGCCGCGGCCACGTGCGGAATGTGCGCTATGCGAGTGACGGGGAACCGCTGCTCAATAAGGCGATCTACAGGATGCTGTCGGATGCAGTGGAGCGCTCGGGGACGTTCGTGTCGCTCACCACTAACGGCACGCTGCTCACACCGTCGCGAATCGAACAACTGCTCGAGACCGGCGTGCAACTGGTGGATGTGAGCATCGATGCCTTCTCGGCGGAGACGTACTCGAACATTCGCGTGCACGGCGATCTGGCGGTAACGCGCGGCAACATCGAGCGCCTTATTGCGCGCGCCAGTGAATCAGGATCGGCCACGCGGATTGCCGTCAGCTTCATCGAACAACCCGGGAACGCGCACGAGACCGCCGACTTCGAGCGGTTCTGGACGGACGCCGGCGCGCATTCGGTGGCCATCCGACGCCTCCATTCCGCGTCGGGCGCCGTGATCGCAGTGGCCGATGTGATGCGCCGCCAGGCGGCGACGCAGGCGCGCCGGCCATGTGTCTATCCATGGGAGCGCGTCGTCGTCACGCCCAGGGGAACGCTGGCGTTCTGCCCGTCTGACTGGACCGGCCGATCGTCCCTTGTCGATTACGCGACCACCACGATCGCGGAGTTGTGGCAGAGCCGTCGGTACGAGGCCTTGCGCCGCGCGCATCTCACCAACGACTACAGCGCCCATGCCTTCTGTGGGCAGTGCCCCGACTGGAGGGAAACGCGATGGCCCGGGCAGGGCGCCAGCTACGCGACCCTCGTTCAGGGCCTGAAGGAGACCGCCGCATGACCGTCGCTGAATGTGTGACCACGCCGCTTGTCTCCGACATTGAAACGTTGGTGGAAGGCGTGCACGGCTGGTCGCCCATCGACCAGCTGTTCATGCTGTCGATGCTCGTCCACGCGACGTCGCACCTGCCCGGCGACCTCGTGGAAGTGGGATCGTGGTTTGGCCGTTCGGCCGTGGTGCTCGGCGCCGCCGCCCGCGACACGCACGGCATCGTCCATTGCATCGATCCGTTCCCGCAGCGGGACGACTGGCGGCGCAATGCGGACGGCAGCTACTCATTCGAGGTGGCGGTCGATGGCCACCGCCACACCGGCTACCTGGAACAGACCGTGTGGCCGGCGCCGTTCGAGGCGCAGATGGCGCCCATCTACGCCACCCATCCCAGTGTCTTCGACGGGTTCCTGGACAACGTCCGCGAGCGCGGGCTGCAGTCGGTTGTCCAGCCCCATCGCGGCACCGCGTCCACCTTCGCCGGACAGGCTCCGCCCTCGTTCCAATGCCGTCTCCTGTTCCTTGACGGCGACCATGGCTATGCGGCGGTGCGGGACGACATCATGCGGTTGACGCCCTTCCTGGTCCCGGGCGGGTGGATTTGCTTCGACGATGCATTCTCCGGCTATGACGGCGTGAATCGCGCGGTCACCGAGTTCATCATCGAGAGTCCCGACTTCGATCTCAAGCGGCAGATGACCAGGAAATGCTTTGCCGCGAGGAAGGCGCCGCGTCGCTGAGGCGCGGACATGCGATGAAGCGGGTCGCGATTCTCCAGTCGAACTACATTCCGTGGAAGGGGTATTTCGACCTCATCCACGACGTCGATACGCTCGTGTTTTATGACGACGTCCAGTACACGACCAATGACTGGCGGAACCGCAATCGCATCAAGACCGCATCGGGGCCGCAATGGCTGACCATTCCCGTGGGCAAGCACATGCACCGCCGGATCTGCGACGTCACGCTGCCATGGGACGGGGCCTGGGCGGAGACGCACTGGCGCCGGATTGAGGCGGCCTATCGGCATACGCCGTGCTTCCCGCAGTACCGCGACTACTTCGAGGCCTTGTATCGAGGACGCCGGTGGACATCGTTGTCTGAGCTGAACCAGGCATTGGTGATGGGCATCTGCCGAGACCTGCTCGGCGTGGCGACACGGTTCGAGCACTCCGGCGACTACGCGCTGACCGGGACGAAAGGCGCGCGCGTTTTCGACCTGCTCGATCAAATCGGCGCCGACGTGTACGTCTCCGGACCTGCCGCATGTACCTACCTCACCGACGACGCTTTCACGGCGCGCGGCATGCGCGTCGTCTGGAAGGACTACAGCGGATACCCGGAGTATCCCCAGGCGCACGGTCCGTTTCGCCACGACGTCAGCATCCTTGACTTGTTGTTCCACACCGGACCCGACGCGCCGTGGCACATCTGGGGCTGGCGCGAGACCGCCGCTCGTGTGGTGGCGGCGTGACCACGATCCGCGACTCGATCGTGGACGCGGAGCGATGGCTTGCCGGAGTGCCGGTCGACGGCTCGTCGGCGCTGTGTGTCATTGGCCTCGGTCACGGCTATCTGCTGGATGCGTTGGACCGGCGCGGCTGGAGCGGCCGGGTCGTCGCGCTGGAACCGGACGCCTCCTGGTCGCGCGAGGGCCTCGACCGGCCCGAGGTTCGGGCCTGGCGGACCAACGGCCGGCTGACCGTGCTGACCGGCCCCGCCTATGACGGCCTCGATCGGGCGCTGCTGTCGATCGAGTTGACTGCGGACCAACCGGTGATCGTGGTGCATCCGGCGGTGGCGCGCGCCGAGCGAGACCAGGCCGTGCAGGCCGCGCGCCTCATCGGCCGCGCGTGGTTTGGCGCCCGCGCCAACCAGGAAGCGAAGCGCGAGAACGGCGGACGCTATCTGCTCAACACGCTGCGCAACGCCGGCACGATTGCGGCGGAGGGTGACGCGGCGGCCCTCGCCGGTGTTGGCGTGGGCGTGCCCGCAATTGTGGTCGGCGCCGGCCCCTCGCTCGACCGCAACCTGCCCGACATCGCGGCCTATCGCGATCGCGCGCTGATCATTGCCTCGGATACGTCGCTGCGGCCGCTGCTGGCGGCGGGCATCCATCCCGACCTGGTGGTGGCCCTCGATCCAACGGAAACCAACGCGCGCCATCTCACCGATCTGCCGCCGTGTCCCGATACGTACCTGGTCGCGGAAGGCAGCCTCGATCCGGAGGCGTTAGCTCACTTCGCGGGCCGCACGTTCTTTTTCAACGTGTCGGATCACCATCCATGGCCGTGGCTGCGAAGTCTGGGCATCGGCCGTGGCCGGTTGCGTGCCTGGGGATCGGTGCTGACGACGGCGTTCGACCTGTCGCTGGTGATGGGCTGCGACCCGATCCTGTTCGCTGGCGCCGATCTGGCGTTCACCGATGGTCGGCCGTACGCGCGAGGCACGACGTTCGAGGAGGTCTGGTACCGCGCCCAAGCGTGGGGACAGCCTCTCGAGGAGTGCTGGTCCGCCGCTCTCGCGGCGTGGCCGCAGACTTTCGAGACGGATGTCCATGGCGCGCCGGCCCGCACGGCCCCGCACTTGCGCGCGTTCCGCGATTGG
>CAYHCX010000057.1:16347-25791 GCA_964355095.1 uncultured Acidobacterium sp. | reverse complement strand
CCGGCATCGAGGCCGCGCCCGACGAGCCGGTCGCACCCCGCCGTGGGACCGAGACCATCCTGCTGGCCGAGGACAATCTCGGCGTGCGGATGCTGACGCGGGCCATGCTGGAGCGGTACGGCTACCGCGTGCTGGAGTCGGCCGATGGCGCAGAGGCCCTCCGCGTATGGGGTGAGCATCGCGCCACCATCGCCCTCCTGCTGACGGATCTGGTGATGCCCGGCGGGATGAGCGGCTATCAACTGGCACGGCGGCTGCAAGCCGAGCAGCCGGCGCTGAAGGTCATTTACACGAGCGGCTACAGCGCGGAGACGGCTGGGCGCGAGCTAGCGTTGCGGAGCGGCGAGAACTTCGTGCCGAAGCCCTTCATGATCAACCAACTGCTCGACACCATCCGCCGGGCCATTGACGGTGCTGACGCCCCTCGGCGTCGCTCGGGGCCGGCAGAGACGCCGAGGCACAGAGAAGACTAGAATTTGGGTTTCTCGGTGTCTCTGTGTCTCTGTGCTTCGTCCGTGATCCCGAATGACTAGCCCCCGACTTCGCTTTGCCCCCTCCCCCACCGGCTATCTCCACGTCGGTGGCGCCCGGACCGCCCTGTTCAACTGGCTGTATGCGCGGCGCCACGGCGGCGTCTTCGTCCTGCGCATTGAAGACACCGACGTCGAGCGGTCGCAGGCTGAAATGGTCACCGGCATCCTGGACGGCTTGCGGTGGCTGGGCATCGATTGGGACGAGGGCCCCGAAGTCGGCGGCCCCCACGCGCCGTATTACCAGTCGCAACGGTTGGACCGCTACCGCGCGGCGGCGAAGCAGTTGCTCGACAGCGGGCAGGCCTTCGCGGATGGCGGCGCCATCCGCTTTAAAGTGCCGCCCGGCAAGACCACGTTCGTGGACAGCGTGCACGGGCCGATCGAGTTCGACAACGAACACATCGAGAGCTTCGTCATCCTGCGCTCCGACACGCACCCGACGTATCACCTCTCCGTCGTCGTTGATGACATCGACATGGAGATTACCCACGTCGTCCGCGGCGACGACCACATCTCCAACACGCCGAAGCAGGTGCTGCTCTACCACGCCTTCGGCAAGACGCCGCCCACCTTTGCGCACGTGCCGCTGATCATGGGCGCCGACAAGCAGCGGCTCAGCAAGCGCCACGGCGCGACCTCGGTGATGGAGTACGAGAAGCAGGGCTACCTGCCCGAGGCGATGTTCAACTTCCTCGCTTTGCTCGGCTGGGGCACCGGCAGCAACGACGAGCTGTTCACCAGGGACGACCTGGTCCAGCGCTTCAACCTCGAGGGCATCAGCGGCGGCAACGCGGTGTTCAACACCGAGAAGCTCGACTGGTTCAACCACCAGCATCTGCTGCGCCTGTCGGACGGCGAACTGATTGCGCGCTTGATCGGCTTGGGGCTTGAGGCGTGGGGCTTGGGAGACAACCTCGCCTGGACATCCAGTGTGCTCACGCTCCTGCGGCCGCGATGCAAGAAGCTGACGGAGTTCGCCGGCCAACTGGCGCCGTTCTTCGTCGATCCCGCCGGCTACGACGCGGATGGCGTGAAGAAGCATTTGTCCTCGCCCGAGGCGAAGGGACATCTGCAGGCGCTGCGAGACGCGTATGCCGTGATCCCGGAATGGACGGAGGTCGCGCTGGAGAAGCGCCTGCGCGAGCTCGCCGAAGCGCGCGCCGCCAAGGCGGCCACGCTAATCCACGGCGCACGCCTGGCCATGACCGGTCGTATGGTCAGTCCAGGTCTGTTCGAGATGTTGACCATATTAGGGCGCGAAACTGTGTTACGACGTCTGGATCGGCTGGTACGGGAACTATGAAGCGCCGTGATTTTCTCAAGATGATGCCCCCCGGTCAAATGGCCCTAGTGCGTCGTCGCGCCGCGCGACACTTCGCGCACGAGCTCGCCGACCTCGCTCTTGCTCTCGCTGAACGCCACGTCGGCCAGCGCGATGATGCCGCAGACACGGCCGGCGGCGTCGATCACCGGCACGCGGCGAATCTGCTTCGCTTCCATCGTTGACAGCACCTCATCGACCGAGGTGTCGGAGTGCACGGACACGACCGGCTGGCTCATGCAATCCGCCGCGGTCATCGCCGACGGGTTCTTGCCCTTGGCCACGATGCGGCAGACGATGTCGCGGTCGGTCACGACACCAACCAGGCGCTTGGCGGCGTCGACTACGGGGATTTCGCCGCAGTCACACTCAACCATGAGCTTGGCCACGTCGTTCAGGGGTGTTTCCGCGGTGCAGCACTGCGGATCGGCGGTCATCACGTCTTTTGCAGGTTTCGACATGACTCGCCTTGCTGCAAGTTTGCGACCACTGAATCCTGCGGTTCAGGACGGTCGAAGGGGCGCTCAGCGCGTCAATGTGAGACGGGCGAGGGCGAATGTGGGTCGGGCGGGTCGCAGGCCGACGCGCAGCCCGGGCATCCGGGCTTCTGGACGGCCGCACCAGGGCTCGCGCGCCGCGAGGCGAACACGCGCCGAAGCAAGGCCGCGGCGGCGGCGATGGCGGTCACGGTGACGAGGCCGTCTTGCAGCAGTTCCATGGCTACGCGACTCCCGCGGCCCGCAGGCCCTGGTAAACGGCCAGCGCGACGATGTAAGCCAGTCCCGACATGTAGCCAAGCTGGAGCGCGGCGTAGCGAAGCTTGCCTGTTTCCTTGCGCGTGACCGCGAGCGTCGGCAGGCACTGCATGGCCAGCACGAAGAAGACGAGCGCCGAAGCGGCCGTGGACGCCGAGAACACCGGCGTGCCGTCGTCCCGTGTCATGCCGCGAATGCGCGCGACCACGCCTTCGTCCAGGTTGCCGTCGCCCTGTCCGCCGGCCAGCACCGACATCGTCGACACGAACACCTCGCGGGCCAGGAAGCTGGTCAGCACGCCAACCGTCAGCTGCCAGTCGAAGCCGAGCGGTTCGAACGCAGGAGCCAGGGTGTGGCCGATGCGTCCCGCGAAGCTGCCGGCCTGGTCGGCCTTCGACTGAATGGCGCCGGCTTCGGCGACAAGTGCGGCCACCTGTTCTCCGCCCAGGCCGGGTTCCGCGGCCCGCGCCTGCAGCGCCTGCGCGGCGGGCACGAGATCGACCTTCGGATACGCGCTGAGCCACCACATGATGATGCAGATGGTGACAATCACGGTGCCGGCCGTGGTGAGGAACGAGACGCCCTGATCCCTCGCGGCGAGCAGGGCGTTCCTGAGCGAGGGCAGCTTGTACGTCGGCAGCTCGAGAATCATCGGGCGCGGACTGCCCGGCAGGATCGTGCGGCCGAACAGCCAGGCCGTGAACAACGCCGCGGACGCGCCGAGCAGATAGCAGCCGGCGAACGCGATGCCGGCGGCGGCGGGACGCCCGGCAAACAGCAGCGTCGTGAGCAGCACGTACACCGGGAGGCGGGCCGAGCAGCTCATGAACGGCGCCACGAGAATGGTGGCGAGGCGATCGCGGCGATCCGAAATCAGTCGCGCGCTCATGATCCCCGGCAACGCGCACGCGTGCGACGTCAGCAGCGGCACGAACGCGTGGCCCGGCAGGCCGAAGCGCGCCAGCATGCGGTCCAGCACGAACGCCGCGCGCGCGAGGTAGCCGGTGTCTTCGAGCAGCGTGATCAGGAAGAACAGCAGGCAGATCTGCGGCAAAAAGACGATGGTGCCGGCGATGCCGCCGACGACGCCCTGGCTCAGCAGATCGCGCACCGCGCCGGGAGGCATGGCCGCCTCCAACATGCGCTGCAGGCCGGCGAAGGTGGCGTCGATCAAGTCCATCGGCACGGTGGCCAGCGCGAACAAGACCCAGAACAGTCCTCCCATCACCGCCATGAACACCAGGAGCCCGAACACCGGGTGCGTCAACACGCCATCGAGCCGGTCGGTGAAGGTGTCGGCGCGGCCGGCGCCGTCGCCGGACGTGACGCGGCCGGCGACATCTTCCGCCCACGCCATCAGCACTTCGGCCGTCGCCGTTGGCGCGGGAAGATCCGCATGAGGCCGGCGTGCGCTGTCGAGCAGCGCGACCCGCATTGCGGTGAGGCCCATTCCGGTGCGCGCCACGATTGGGACCACCGGGACACCGAGGTGGCGCGACAGGGCGAGTGCATCGATGACCAGGCCGCGGCGCATGGCGAGGTCGCTCATGTTGAGCGCCACCACGACCCGGCGATCGCCGCCCAGCAACTGCGCGACGAGCACGAGGTTGCGGGTCAGGTTGCACGCGTCCACGACCACGACGACGGCATCGTTGGCGGGGGCGGTGGCCAGGGCGGTACGGGCAATCGCGCTTTCAGGCGCATCCAACTGGAGGTCGTAGACCCCGGGAAGGTCGAGGATGTCCACCGGCTCGGCCCAGCCGGCCCACGCGGTGCGGCCGGTGCGCACGGCCGTGGTCGTGCCGGGGAAGTTGGAGGTCTTGGCGCGCGTGCCGCAGAGCGCGTTGAACAGCGTGGTCTTGCCGGTGTTGGGATTGCCCGCGAGCAGGATGCGATGAATCGCGGCACCGCCGACCGGGCCATCCGCGGGGGCGGTTGCTGAACCGGTCGTGCTCACGGAGTTACTCGACGGTGACGAACACTGACTGGGCGACCGCCCGTGACAGCCCGATCCGGGTGGAGCGCACCTGTATGATGCAGGGGTCACCGATTTGGCAGAGCTGCAGCCTGGCGCCGTCGGTGAGGCCGAGCGACCGCAGCACGGCGCGGGCCTTGAGGTCGATGACCTCGCGGAGGACGGCGACGGTCCCGATGCCAAGATCCATCAGGGGCATGGTGAGGGCGGCACGCGGGCACTGGGGCGGGGTAAGGACTGCCATGGGTCTGCCCCAATGGTAATACAAAGCTGAGACACAGTCTCATAATTGACGATTTAGTAACCTTTCGGGGATTTCGCGGAGTTTCGTATAATCAGAGGTTCTTACCCCTGCTGGGAGGTCGTTCAACGGTAGGACAGCAGACTCTGACTCTGCTTATCGGGGTTCGAATCCCTGCCTCCCAGCCACCTCGAAAGTTCGAATTCACGCCGGTTTTGAGGGGTTGTTCCGAGAGGCGTTTCTCCCAGCCAATTCGCTAACTTCGCAGCGATTTACGCACAAAACAGATGGTTTGATGTCGTGCCATCCTCCGAGTGACATTTTCGAGTGACACATTCATCTGCCGACCGACGATTCTCTGGTGGATAGCGCCCAGCGAACGTCGGGGCACGGCTAACTGGGCGACCCGGCCTCACAACCCGGACCTCATTTCTGTCGCACGAAGTGGAGGGGGCTGGTCGGCGATAGCCTCGCTTGCTGGTTACTCAACGTTCTCAGGATCGCATCGAGGACCAAGTCCAAGTCTCTGCCCACGTCTTCAGCAAGAAAGCGCAGAACCAAGTAGCCGTTCTCCTGCAGCAACTGATCCTTGCGGCGATCGCGGCGGTACGCGACTGGATCCGCGAGATGCTGGGCGCCGTCCAACTCCACAGCCAGGCGGGCATCAGCACACAGAAGGTCGACTTCCAGTGTTCCGAAGCCGTCCGGCAACGCAACGTTGACACGGAAACGGCCCTTGGTCTCCGCCAGGGTTTCCAAGCGTCGGTAGAGGAAGGCTTCCGTTGCGCTCCGCGCTCGGTCCACGCCTTCGGTATCTGGCGACACCGTCCGAGCGGTGTGGACGAAGAGGTTGGCCAGCGGAGTGTCGACTCCGTCTCGAACGAGCCTTCGCACGCTGCCTGAGTAGTCGCGCTTCCATACCGGATCCGATGGAAGAACGACATCTGCGGGCCAACCGGGAATGGCGCTGGCGGGAAGGAGAATCGTGTACCCGACTGCCTCGTAACCTCGGCAACGCCGGTCGAACATGCGCGACAGCATCGGCACCTTGAGGTCGGCATAGTCGTAGATGCGTACCTCCCGTTTACCGTCATAAAGGCGATGCAGCCGGCCGGAGTACTGCGCGATCGTCCCGCGCCATGAGACCGGAAGGGTCAGAAACAACGTGTCCAGACGGGCATCGTCGAATCCCTCCCCGACGTACTTCCCCGTAACCAGAAGAACCCGTGCCTCATCGCGAGGTATGGCTGCGAGGCGAGGGTGTCGAGCACATCATCATGTTGAACTGGCGGGGTGCGTCGAGCATGCGGCCGTGACCGATGCTGCGGCTGCGACGACCTGCGGTTTCACTCTGGCCCGTTCACACGCCAGTGTCGTCCATCTCACCAACCGCCGTGAGTGCCTCCCGGATCAGCGCCGGTGAGATTCTGAAGCCATCGGCTACGAGCCTCTCCAGCACTGGGCGCAGCGCGGGCAACGCGCCAGTGCGACGCGCCTGGACCAGCACGCCAAGGGTGCCTCGAACGATGAGGCCGCGGGACTCAGCCACCCGACGGCCCAGGCGCTCGTCGATCAAGAGCAAATCGGCCTGCAGCGACTCGGCTAACAGGATTGCCGCGGTTTCTCCGGCATCGAGACCGAGATCCAGAACAGGCAATTCCTGATCGACGACGCGCAACCAGTTCGCGACCCTGAGCGCGTCGAGTCCGGGTGCGGCGGTGCGCTGTTCGACGACTTCGGTCCAAACGGCGCGCGGCACAACGACTTCGCCGAAAAGAGTGTGAAGCAGTCCCAACGCGCCCACGCGCGAGAGGTAAATGAGCGGCGACGTGTCAGCGACGACGACCACGGCGGGTGTCGCAGTCGATCACCGGCCAGCCGGCGGGATCGCTTGTAGTTCCCGTCTGAAATCGTCGACGTCATAGTCGATCGCGAGTAGCCCATGCGAACCCGCTTCGATGAGGAACTGGTCCAGCGTCATGCCGAGGGCGTGCGCGGCCGCGGACCGCGTCAGGCGTTCAGCACGCACCTCATCCACCACGAGCAGGAGTCGCGCACGCGCCGCCAAGTCTGTCGTGGACTGGCCTACAAGAGCCGCCGGAATGTCGACCGTGATCTGCATGGCGTCTGGTCCAATTGTAGCGCTGTTCGGGAGAGCGCGTGACCGTGACAGGCGTGGAGCTCGTCAGCCGTTCGATACGGCCACCCCCAAATCGGTCCGCGCAAACGCCGCTGAGAGACGGTCGCAACGAGTGACATTCCGAGTGTCATTTCAGAATATCTGGCGGCATCAGGCAGCAGAGCATGGCAGTACACGGCAGAGCGATCTCGCCGCTAACCAGCAGAAACGGCAGTACTTGGCAGAATGCGGCAGAGGATGGCAGGAATCGGAAGAACGCGAACCCCGTCTCCCTGCCTCCCAGCCAATTCAGTTCAAGAACTCCAACCTCTTAGGGCTCAAGCCGTTGCGGGTTCTGATCTCGGCTGATTCCTGAGACGACGACACTGGCCGGCACTTGCCAGGCGCGCAACGCCAATGCCATCAATATGTTGGCGTAGTTCAGCGAAGTTCGAATCCCAGCCTGGTGTCTCCGCCCAGCTGAGAGGCTACCGAGAGCGTCGGGCCCTGCGCTCACGGCCCTTCTGGACGCGGATCAAGCTCTGAAGAGCGGTGGCGGCCAGCGCTTCAGAGTATACTTCTGAGCTCGTGGACCTTCTCGACCTGCTCAAACGTACAGAGGGGAAGACGCTTGAGTTCAAGCGTGACCTGTCGTCCCCCGACGGAGTGCTCCGCAGTCTCGTCGCATTCGCCAATACGTCGGGAGGGGCGGTGCTGATCGGGGTCGAGGACCGAACGCGACATGTCCGGGGTGTCAAGGAGCCACTCGATCTCGAAGAGCGTCTGGCCAACCTCATCAGCGATCACATTGTGCCGCGGCTGGTGCCGGAGTTGGAGATCCTCCGATGGCGCCAAAGCCATGTTCTGGCCATCCAGGTGTACGCCAGCCCGGTTCGGCCGCACTACATACGGCGGGAGGGCCTGGACCGAGGCGCCTACGTCCGGGTGGGATCCACTAATCGGCGGGCCGACCGTGAGCTGATTGACGAGCTGCGCCGCTTTGCTCGCGGGGAGGCGTACGACGAGCAACCGATGCCCGGCCTGGACTCGGAAGCGTTGGACTTCAGAGCAGCTTCAGAGTCGTTCGCCCCGGTTCGCCGCCTTCGGCGGACCGATTTGCACACGCTACGGTTGATGACAACCCATCAAGGCCGAAATGTGCCGACCGTTGGCGGCATGCTTCTCTTTGGCGAAGACCGCGAGCGGCACTTTCCGGACGGGTGGATCCAAGCCGGGCGATTCCACGGCGTCGACAAGAGTCGAATCGTGGATGGCACGGAGATTCGCGCGCCTTTGATCCGAGCCGTGGAAGAGGCCATCGCGTTCGTTGAGAAGCACGCCCTGCACGGCGCCGATATTGGCCATGTCCGACGTCGCGAGCGCTGGAGCATTCCGCCGATTGCGGTCCGCGAGGCGGTGGTGAACGCGGTGGTCCATGCGGACTACGCGCAAAGAGGCGCGCCCATTCGTCTGGCCATCTTCGATGACCGGCTCGAGGTGGAGAATCCTGGGCTCCTGCCGTTCGGGCTCACGCTGGAAGATTTGCCGCGAGGGATTTCCCGATTGCGAAATCGCGTGATCGGCCGCACCTTTCACGCGCTGGGTCTGATCGAGCAATGGGGCAGCGGCATCCAGCGCATGACCGCTGCCTGCAGCGATGCCGGGCTTGCACCGCCGGCGCTCGAGGAGATCGGCAACCGATTCAGGGTGACGCTGTGGCTCGAGCCAGTCGGCGCCCCGGCGCTCGACAAGACGGAGCAAGCCATCCTTGCGACCCTCAGCGACGGGACCGGACGCGTGACCAGCGAGGTCGCGAAGGTGATCGGCCTGACGCCGCGCGCCACGCGCACGCGCATGATTCGACTGGTGGAGCGTGGGCTGGTTCGTGAGGTCGGCACCAGCCCTCAGGATCCCAAGCGACGGTATTTTATCTCGAGCTGATCATCGAGCATTGGGTGAAGCCATGAGGCACGACGACGGGACCGGGAACGAAGAGCGGCGCCGATGCGGCCTGTGCGGGAAGATCCTGCAACCCTACGATTCAGTCTCGGTGGCCGAGGTGGGCGAACGCTGTTCCCGCTGCTTCAACGAGGAGTTGGCTCACCGTCTCGGCATCGACTTCGACAACACGCCGATCGCGCCAATCGTCGTCACCGATGTCGATGGCGTGCGGCACCGGTTCGAGATTCGATCGATGCTGGTCGGCACCGGACACGCCATGTCCGCGCGAGAGATCAGGAAGCTCGACGCGCGAGGCGGCTATCGGTTCGAGATCCTCGGCGATTTCGAGACCGACGCCCGGGATCTGCTCAAGCTCTTGCGCGAGCGAATCCGCCAGGGGCTCAGCGTTCGACACGTCCAGGAGACCGATCTCGGGTGGCAGCTCACGCAGGCGCACCGGCTCAGCGGCGTCATCGAGTGGGACCCAGAGACAGAAGGTGCGCTCCCGCTTCTCATCGTCGATGGCCGAACGTTCACCTGGGATCAGATCGGCCGCATG
>CAYHCX010000057.1:0-16247 GCA_964355095.1 uncultured Acidobacterium sp. | reverse complement strand
CCCGCTTCTCATCGTCGATGGCCGAACGTTCACCTGGGATCAGATCGGCCGCATGATGATGACGTTCGAGGGCTTCACGCTGAACGCAATCGTGGAGGACACCATCGAGGTCGTCGGCGGCCCGCTGGCTGATGGTCGATTCGAGAGTCAGGCCTCGCCTGAGCCGGCGCCCGCCGTACCCGCGGCGGTGGTCAGGCGCGGAGCCTCGAATCGCAAGGCTGCCAAACGGCGGCGGCCAACCCGCTCATGGCCTCCGAATCCGCATCGGCTCGACGCGTTGATCGAGGAGGCAACGGTGGACGCCTACGGCGAATCCGAGCAGGCAACCGCCTTCCTGACCGTGCTCGAGGAGCATCTGACGCTGCCCTTTGGTGCGACCGTCCTTGACGAGGCCGTGGTCGTCGAGAAGATCGATCTCAGCGGCGCGGATGAACTGGTCGCCATTTGTCGACGCCGCGGGAAGCGTCAGAAGGTGCGGCTGTTAGATCTCGAGCTGCCTGTCCCCCATCCGAAGGGCGCCGAGTGGGTCGCCGCGTACCACCGCTGGTCGCGACGGCGATAGGCGCGTCAGCGACCGAGACAGCACCAACTGAAGATTCTGAGGTCCGTACGCACCCAATTGGGGAAAGACGCAGCGAGGGCACTCACGGACCAGCGTTGGGCCGAGATGAAAGGTCGGACTCAGTTTGAGCGTTCAAGAGGATATGAAGGACGACAAAGGGATCAGGCTGCATGAACGAGGTAGTTGCGAATTCCGTCCCGAACACCCAGCCAAACTCTTCCTCAAGACACACCCGTCCCTGCTTGCTGAACGCGAGTTTGGGGCGAAACCTTACAAGCCCCGCGTGACCCGGGCGTCGGCTCCAGAATGCCGTTCATGACGCATGACTGTCGTTCCTCGTGCTCCTCGGCAACGAGGTGAAGATCGGCCGAGGTCTGCTCCGGAGCAAGCCCGGGATTAACGAGCCGGCGCCGCATTGGCGAACAGCCGACCCGTGGACTAGCATTCAGCCGCCTCGATAACTTGCGTTCAGCCGACGGCCCGATCTACGATCGCTCGTGCCCGGCACCACCGCGCAGTTTCCCCGGTACCTGGCGCCTCGCCTCCGCGAGGCGCTCGCCGACACTCCCGCGGTGTTGATCCACGGCCCCCGACAGAGCGGCAAGACGACACTGGCCCGCGCGGTCGGAGAACCACGCGGCTACCGGTACCTGTCGTTCGACGACGACGCCGTGCGGCAGGCGGCCACCAGCGACCCTGTCGGCTTCGTGGCCAGCCTTCCGGCGAGGTCCATCCTCGACGAAGTTCAGCGAGTTCCGCAGCTCTTTACCTCGCTCAAGGTCGCCATCGATAGCCGTCGTACCGCGGGACGCTTCATCCTCACGGGTTCGGCCAACGTACTGCTGTTGCCTTCCCTGGCCGATTCGCTTGCCGGTCGCCTCGGAATTCTCCGCCTCCATCCACTCGCCCAGTGCGAGCTCGCTGGGACGCGGCCTCGCTTCATCGACACGTTGTTTGGCGGCGCCTTCACGTCAGCGGTCGTCGAGCGGCTCGGGACCAACCTGGCGGAGCGCGTGGTGGCTGGTGGGTATCCGGCGGCATTGGTGCGCCGCGCCCCCAGGCGTCGCCTCGCCTGGTATCGCGACTACGTGGATACGCAAGTCCAGCGCGACGTCCGCGACGTCACCCGTGTCCGGTCTCTCGATGCACTGCCGAAGCTGCTGGCGCTGGCCGCGGCGCACACGGCCCGGCTCATCAACGTCGCGGACCTCTCCTCGCCGTTCGAGTTGACGCGACAAACGATCCACGAATACGTGTCGCTACTCGAACGCGTGTTCCTGTTGGAGCGGCTGCCGTCGTGGCACACCAACCGCCTGAACCGACTAGTGAAGCGACCGAAACTCCACATGGGCGACACGGGCATTGCCTGCGCCTTGCTGGGGCTCGACGCCGCAGGCCTGGACAACGACCGGCCACTCCTCGGTGCGATGCTGGAAACATTCGTCTTGCAAGAACTGCGACGACAGGCTAGCTGGCGTCCAGTGCCGATCGAGTTCTTTCACTTCCGAGACCGCGACGACTTCGAGGTCGACATCGTGATGGAGCAGGGGCACGGCGCCATCGCTGGTGTCGAAGTGAAAGCGGCCGCGTCAGTGCGAGAGTCGGACCTCCGGGGACTGCGGAAGCTCCGGGATGCCGCCGGCACTCGTTTCGCCGCAGGTGTCGTTCTCTACGACGGCGGCGCGGTTATCCGCTTTGAGAGCGACCTGTTCGCAGTGCCCGTTCGGCGGCTCTGGGAAGCTGGGTCTCCGACTCGCCCAAGAGGCCAGACCGCTTGATGGAGAGTCGGTCCATCAGTACGGAACCGGACGGTCGAATCGGGCTAATGCACCCAGCGTGTTTCCCACTGGTCGTATCGCCGCGCGTGGGACTACGTCCGTCAAGCTGAGAAGGTGTTTGGCGCGCCGCTGGTGAGCACACGAGCGGGCAAGGGACAGGCGCGAGGGTCGACGTTGACGCCGCTGGGTTCAGACGTCCTGCGACTAGGAGCGACCCTGCAGAAGCGGTCGCGGGGAATCAAACTCAAGGCGACGCGTGCGTGATGGCCGAGGGACTGTCCGACATTTGTGTAAATTTTTCGGACGCCAGTTGGTCCCCCGGTTTGCTCCCTGCGAGTTCCAAGGCCTTTCCAAGGCCCAAATCCTCGGGGGTTCCACGAGGGCCGCTTGCTGAAGGTGTTACGCGGCTGTTAGCAGCCAGTTGCGAATTCCGTCCCTAACACCCATCGAACCGGTCAGCGCATCCAATTGCCCGCGCTGGTTCGATGCGAACGAGCATGCCGCCCGCAGTCCGCCTTCGAAGATTGACTCATGCCGTTTCCCAACGTGGAATGCGCGCGCTTTTCAGCATAACCTCGGTCGCCGAGCAGCTTGCCCATGAACGTATTGCGGACCAGCAGCTGGTAGCTCGCCAACGAAAGCAGTGACGTGGCCAGCACAGAGACCGCGAATTTCATTTGCCATCCGCCGGCCACGTCGAGCAGTCGATACTGGATGGCAAACAAAATCGGCAAATGCACGAGGTAGACCCAATAAGAGGCATCGGCCAGATAGCGCATGACGCCACTTTGCCCGTTCAACCAATTCTTGCCGGCTTGCAGACAGCACAGCGTCAGCCAAAGTCCTGCATAGGCTTCCAGCGCGGCCTGCAGCCAGTGCAGCGGCTGCCCCGGTTGGCGCGTGCCCATGAACTCCAGGAACACGGCATACGCGGCCAGGCCAAAGACCAGCAGGAACGGCGTCAACGGCCTTAGCTGTTCCAGCAGCGAATCGCGCAGGAACAAGAGATAGCCCAGCGCGAAATAGAAACCGAAGAAGACCAGCGCCCACAATTGCGGAAGGAAGAACTCCGGCGCAGGCCAGGGCGCTCCGACACTGGCCAGTGCCGGAACCAGCAGCAGTGGCGTCACGCCTACGAGCACCCACGGACGCAGGTTCGCCAACCACGACGGCAGCCGTTTCAACTCTAAGGTGGAGACGACCCAGACCAGCACGAAGAAGTACATCAGGTACAACAGGAACCACAAGTGGGCCACGGTCGGCGTCAAGGGCAGCGAGCCCTGCTCGATCGTGATTCGCTTGACCCACCTCAGCACCGGTGAAAGGTTGCGTGTGCTTGACGCCGCCTCGGCGGTCAACCAGCTCAGCGCGCCAACCACCAGCGGCAAGAAGATCAGGAATGGCAGCAGTACGCGCGCCAGCCGGTTGCGCAACATACCGCCGATACCGCGCTTGCGCACCAACAGCGCCGCGAAGAATCCTGCAATCACAAAGAACAACGGCATGCGGAACATGTGCCCAAACCAGGCAAGCACGTCGACCCCCGCGGAGCCGCCGGCATCGGCTGTCGGCCAGTAATCGTGTACGAAGGGGCTGTAGGCCAGCGCGGCATGGAACACCACGCCGGCCAGCATCGCCAACGCACGCAGGTTGTCCATGTAGTGGACACGATCGTCGTGTTGCATTGTCATTGCCTACAGGAACGACGTCTTGCGGGAGTGGACCCAGCTGGTCACGCCGAGCACGATCGCGATCACCAGCAGTTCTCCGGCCAGCAAGCCCACGGCCGGCGCGCTCCACACAATGTTGTTGGTGCTGAGGTTCGTGCCGATCGCTGCGATGCGCCCGATCCCGAAGATGTAGGGACCAACAAAAGTCATGAGCGCCATCATCGTGAACATGATCCAGCCTTCGGAATCCACGGCAATGGCGATGCATAGCGTCACGCAGAAGCACATCAGCAAGAAGCAGTAGATCAGCAGGAAATACACCAGCAGGCCGTCCGGCAAGGGCGTGGTCAACACGAGGGCCGCGCTGCCGCCCGCCACCAGGGTGAACGGCACCAGATAAATGGCGAGGTTGGCCAGCAGCTTGCCCCAATAGACATCCATCGGCGCCACCGGCAGGCTCATGATGAAAGGCACGGTCTGTTCCTTTCGCTCGGTGACCAGCGAGGTTTGGATGAGAAACTGGCCGATCACAGTGAGCAGCACGAGCAGCAGCAAGCTGCCGACGGCGAACGACCAGGGCTTGCCCATGCCGACCAGACCCAGGGCCAGCAGCATTCCCGCCACGTAGCAGGCCAGTTGCTTCTGGTAGATCTGCCAGTCCTTGATCACGAGCAACTTGATCATGTCGATGCTGGATGTGGGGTGGTTCATGGCGTGGCTCCCGAGCGGATGCTGGTGACGAAAATGTCCTCGAGATTCATCGGCTCGATCGTCTTCACGGTCAGGCCGAGCTGCTGCAGTTGCGGCACGAAGTCTTCGCTGAAGTTGCCCACCTTCAATTCGATGACCGAGCCGTTGTGGCGCGCGGAAGCGACGCCCGGCAGTTCGGCGAAACTGTCCTGCCAGGTGCCATGGCAAAGAATGCGGCGCCAGTTGTCGAGGAAAGACTCCTTGTCCTGCGACGCGACGAGCCGACCCTGGTGGATGAAGGTGATCGAATCGGACAGTTGCTCTACATCGCTGGTGTTGTGCGAGGAGAACAGCACCGAGCGCTCGTCGTCGCGCAGGACTTCGGCCAAGGCGCCCAGCACTTCGCTGCGTGCGATCGGGTCGAGTCCCGTAGTGGGTTCGTCGAGCAGCAACAATTTCGGGTGGCGCGCCAGGACCAAGAGCAGCAAGGCTTTCACGCGTTGCCCGTGGGAGAAGCCGCGCAATTCCTGATGCGGCCGCAAGTCGAAACGCTTCAGCAACTCGGCTGCATAGCCCTCGTCCCAGCCGGGATAAATTGTGCGGATGAAGTCCATGTGCCAGCGCAGGGTCTTGCCCTTGTACAGCCGCATGTCCTCGGACGCGTAACCGATCTCGCGCTTGGCGGCGACTTGTGCGTCCGGCAGGCGGTGGCCGCGAATTTCCACTTCGCCACTGTCGGCCCTGATCAGGCCCATCAGGATGCGCAGCAGCGTGGACTTGCCTGCGCCGTTGACGCCGACCAGGCCCATGATCTGGCCTGCGGGCAATTCGAGGTCGATGTCTTGCAGCGCGAAGTCGGCGTATTTCTTCTGCACGCCGCGCAGCGAAAGGGAAGCAGTCATGTCGATCACCTTTTGTTTCCGGTGTTCGTGAGAGGGGTTGCATCTGCAGGCTCGGACGGCAGCGCTGCGCGAACCTGTTGAATGATTTCCTGCGCGCTCAGGCCGAGCTTGCTGGCGGCGCCAAGCAGGCCGGCGACGTGCGTATCGAATTCTTGTTGCGCCAGTTGCCGCGGCAGTTCCTGCGTTTCCGCAACGAAGGAACCCTTGCCTTGTCGGGTGATGATGACGCCGGCATGCTCGAGCTCCAGGTAGGCGCGTTTAACGGTGATGACGCTGACTTTGCTTGCACTGGCCAATTCGCGGATCGACGGCAGCGCGTGCCCCGGCCCCCAGTCGCCCGCCAGCACCTTGGCCAGGATCTGCTCCATGATCTGGCTGTACATCGGCACGCTTTCGCTGCTGGACAGGAAAAACTCGGTCATGGAATGCACATCGTCTCGTCTGTACATAGCTAGTATACACAGATAGACACTGTTTGCAAGGAGCGCCTGGGCGCCCTGTCCTGAGGTTGCTGGGCTGCGGGTTCCTGCCCAGGCGGTCGACACGACGAAGGAAGCGATCCTTGCGGCCCTCGGTGACGGCACCGGTCTTGTGACCAGCGTGATCGCTAACTAAGAAGATCGGCCTCACGCCACGGGCTACCCGCACGCGCCTTGTGAGAGTCGCCGCCGGTGTTAGAGTTGTCGCTTATGGAAGTCTTCCCGGGCGTCTCCATGGACCCGGACATTCGATTCGGGAAGCCGTGCCTCAGCGGCACGCGCATCGACGTCGCCACGATCGTCGGCGCCTTCGCGGCTGGTGAATCGGCCGACACCGTAGCCGCGGAGTACGCGCTAAGCCTCGAACAGGTCCGCGCCGCGCTGGCGTACGCAGCGCACGTCGCAGCGCACCTCCCGCCAGCCGTTCGTCGCGCATCGTGAAGGTCCTACTGGACGAGAACTTCCCTTTGGGATTGGCTCGCGTCCTCGAGTTGGACGGCGTGCAGGTTGAGCACATCATCACGCTCGGGTGGCGCGGCGCATCAGATACGCGAATCCGCACGCGACTCTCCAGTCCCGATGTCCTCTTCCTCACACAAGACGAGGATTTCCTGTTCGGTGAGTCCGTTGCATCGATTGTTGTGGTCTCGCGCGTCCGTCAGGCCCGGCGACTCACGGAACGGATCGAAGTCTGGCGCAGGGCTGTCGGGGAACTCGTGAGCACACCCCAGTCAGTGCGGCTGTTCGAACTCACGGACGAAGGGGTTCTCATGCCGTGGCGAGACGGGACTCAGAAGGGTGAGGGTCTCGATGGCTAAGATACCCGCGCGGCGAAAGTCGGCGGCACCGCGAGGTCGGCCGAAACTAGTCCACCAGTTCCTCATCGTGCTGAGCGGGACGGATCCGCTCGTGTGGAGGCGAATCCAGATCCCCGAGACGTACTCCTTCTGGGACCTCCATGTGGCGATCCAGGACGCGATGGGTTGGTTGGACTACCATCTCCACGAGTTCCGTCTCCTTGACGCCGCTGAGAAGCACACGGTGTCGATCGGCATTCCTACCGACGATGATCCCGAAGATCGGCCGGTCGTTCCTGGCTGGGAGGTTCCGGTGTCGAGCCATTTCGCGTCTCGCCCGTGGCACGCTCTTCCCACGCTGTACGCCTACGACTTCGGCGACGACTGGGAGCACCTGCTGGTGCACGAGGGGATGGAGTCGGCCGAGGCCTCGCTGAACTACCCGCGGTGTCTGGCCGGCGCTCGACGATGCCCGCCCGAGGATTGCGGTGGGGTGCGTGGCTACGTTGAGTTTCTCGAGATCATCGGGAATCCGAAACACTCGGAGCACGCGTCAATGATGCAGTGGGCCGGCGGCGACTACGACCCGGACGCGTTCGATCCGGAAGGCGTCGTTTTCGAGGATCCCCGCAAACGTTGGAAGGTCGCGTTCCAATAGCAGACACCAGAGCCACCAGGGCGTTTCGTGTCCGACCCATCGCGAGATCGACCAACTGCAGGGCAATCTCTATCTATAGGATTTCAGGGTTTCTTCTGATGGACTGTGCTATTCCTCAAGCCGCACGGATCAGCCAGTTGCGGAAATCGTCCCAAACTCCCAGCCAATCTCTTCCGCAAGACACACCCGTCCCTACTTGCTGAACGCGAGTTTGGGGCGGAACCTTACAACCCCTCCAGGACTGACAGCGCGGCCCTCCTGAGTCCACCCGAACATCACACATTCGCGCGTCCCATGCCAAATATGGCATACTGATCAGGAGATGCCGGCGCCGTCTTTGAAGCCCGTGATCTGGCTCGGCGACTCGCTTCGAGAGCTCAAAGAGTTCCCGGCCACCGTGCAGGACGAGATGGGCTATGCGATCTACTTGGCCCAGTGCGGCCAGAAGCACGTGTCGTCCAAGCCGTTGAAGGGGCTGGGGTCGGGCGTGTTGGAGGTCGTCTCGGATCACCGCGGGGACACGTTCCGTTCGGTGTATACGGTCCGGTTCGCCGACCGTGTGTTCGTGCTGCACGCGTTCCAGAAGAAATCGAAGAGCGGCATGGCGACGCCGAAGGCAGATCTCGATTTGATCAAACAGCGCCTGAAGCAGGCCACCGAGATCAGCAGGAAAAAGGAGTAGACCGATGGCGCGGAAGGACTACATCGTCGGGAGCGGCAACGTGTTCGAGGATCTCGGGCACCCGCGCCCGGCGGAAGCGCTCGCGAAGGCGGAACTCGCCCGCAAGATCGCGGAGGCAATCGCTAAGCGCCGATTGACGCAGGCTGCGGCCGCTGAATTGCTGAACCTCGATCAGCCGAAGGTGTCGGCGTTGGTCCGGGGTCGTCTCGCCGGGTTCTCACTCGATAGGCTCGTACGGTTACTCGTCCTGCTCGGTAGTGACGTGGAGATCGTCGTGAAGCCGCGCGCTCGGACTGCGGGGCGGGCGCGGGTGCTGGTCGCCTGAGGCGGCGCTCTTCAGAGGTCCACAAGGCATGATGATCGAAATACCAGTCGATCACGTGGCGTTTGATCGGGTGTGCGCATGGGCCTGAAGTCGCGGGCGGCAGAAGCTGACGCGGGCGAGCCCTGCCTCTATTGCGGATCAACACAACCGCCGACCAAACGGGAGCACGTCATGTCCAGGGCTTTGGGGACGTTCGAGAAAAACTGGACTTTGGATTGTGTCTGCGACGAATGCAACAAGTACTTTGCCGATAATCTGGAGTTGGCCCTTGGCCGCGACAGCCGCGAAGCGCTCTTCAGAATTGATCTCGGACTTAAACCCGCGAGTGGTGCCTCCGAACTACTGAATCGCCGCATTCCGACCACGCTACAGGATCCTGGTCCGTTTGACGGTGTGCGCGTCCTGATGACGCCGTCGGACGATGGCACCGGGATCGTGCCGGCTCCCGTGCCGCAGGTGGGATTTCGGCGCGAGGGCGGAAGTTGGCTTTTTCTGATCGAAAAGGAACTCACGGCAGCCAACCTTCAGGAATTCAAGGAGTTGGCGAGGGAACATGGGCATCATCCTGTGGCTTTTATAACTCGGGCAGGAGCACGTGTCGTCTAAGCCGCTGAAGGGGCTGGGGGCAGGCGTATTGGAGGTGGTCTCGGATCACCGCAGCGACACCTTTCGGTCCGCTTACACCGTTCGATTCGCCGATCAGGTGTTCGTGCTGCACGCGTTTCAGTAGAAATCGAAGAGCGGCGTCGCCGCGCGCTCGGACGGCGGGTCGGGCGCGGGTGCTGGTCGCCTGAAGTCTGGCCGGCGCACCGCGTCGGCGCGGTCACAGAGACCACATCGTGCTACTCTTGTGACTACATGTGGAGGTGTCGCCCGTGGAAACAGTCGGCATTCGCGAACTAAAAAGCGGTCTGAGCCGCTACCTGAAGCGGGTGCGCGCCGGTGCGCGCGTGACCGTGACTGAGCGCGGCCGTGCGATTGCGACCATCACCCCAGTTAGCCTCCCAGCCGACCTGAAATGGGCGCACGCGCTGGTGATCGGTGGACGAGCACAGTGGGCCGGCGGTAAGCCCGCGGGCGCCAAGCGTCCGGCACCAACGGTCTCGGGGCGTTCAGTCTCGGCCGCAGTACTCGAGGACCGCCGATGACGTTGTATCTCGACACGAGCAGCCTCGTGAAGCTGTACGTGGCCGAGGCCGAGAGCGAGTCGGTGCGCCGGCTGGTGGACGACGCCGACATCGTCGCGACAGCGGCGATTGCCTACCCCGAAGCACGCGCGGCGCTGGCACGCCGCCGACGTGAGGGTGGCCTGCCGGCACGGGCCTTTGCGGCGGCAAAGCGAGCACTCGACGACGACTGGCCCCGATACCTGGCCGTCGACGTGACGTCCGCGGTGTGCCGCGAGGCGGGCGCCCTGGCGGAGCGCCATGGCTTGCGAGGCTACGACAGCGTGCACCTGGCCGCGTTCCTGCACCTGGCACGTGCTGCTGGCAAGGCGGCGGTGCGGTTCTCGTGCTTCGACGACCGCCTGACGCGTGCGACGCGCACCGCGCTGCGGACGCTCCAGCCAGCCGGGCGCTGAAGGCCTCTCGGAGTGGTAGAACGCCGGTTCTCGGCCAAACCTTTCAGCTGCCGATCATGTCGTCGGCCAGAAGATCTCGTTCTCCTCAATCTCCCGAAAGGACTGGTGGGTTCAGGGGGTATGCCCATCGGTCGATCTGCAGGTGCAACAGCGAGGGCACGGCCGCCGTGGTCATCGATCCCGTTCCCGGCTGATCCCGATGGCCTTCTCGACATCCGCCAAGGTAATCATCATCGTCATCGGATCGACCGGCGATTCCGCGAAACCGTGGTGAACGTAGAAGCGTTTCGCCTCCTCCGAGATGGCGTGCAGCAAGATCGCGCGGATGCCCACGGCGTCGGCCACGGCCAGCGTTCGCAAGAGTGCATCTCGGAGGAGCGCGGAACCGAGGCCAGTCCCTTGAGACGCCCGATCGACGGCCAGCCGAACGAGGACCATGACCGGAATCGGCTCCGGCATGTTGCGCCGCACCCTGCCAGTGGCAACGGCGTGAGCGACGGCGCCGGTGGCCAGTGCGTAGTAGCCGACGACCCGCCCGCCCGCCACGACCACGAACGTCCGCGAAGCACGGGCACCCTCGTTCTGCAACGCACGGCGCTTCAGCCAATCGTTCAGTTCAGGAACGGTGCAGTCGAAGGCCGAAACGTCGTGCTCGCTGGTGAGATTCTGCGGCGCGCTGACCGGACCGCTCATCGCTCCCAAGGCGCGCGCTTCGCGAGCAGCTTGCGCAGACGCGGATTGTCCGCCGGCGGAGCATCCAGCGCCTTGGCAAACCGTCGGAATGCCGCCTCGTCCAGATGGAACAGTCGGCGATCCAGCAGGACGGACTGAGCCTCGCGGGTGGCGGCGTCCAGCATGAACTCCGTCCGGTCCTTCCCCAGGGCCTCGGCTGCACGATCGATCAGCGAGCGACGCGCCTCGTCAGTGCGCAGATTGATGACCCGGGTTCGTGCGGTCGCGGTTGCCATGATGGACTCCTGCGGGTACGGCGGCTCGAAGGTCCGTGACATGACGATAGCGTGGTGTATACACGTTGTCAACACACCGGGAGGGTCGGGCGCGGGTGATTCGCGCGACGACGGAGGCGCCGTTACGGGCTGCTGGTCGCCGGCTTGGGCGTCACCTTCAGCAGCTTGCCGTTGGCGCCTTCGGTCAGCACGTAGACCGCGCCGTCGGAAAACACCTGGACGTCGCGGATGCGCGCGCCCAGGTCCATCAGCAGCGGCTCCTCGTTGATTACCTTGTCGTCCTTGCTGAGTTCGAGTCGGAACAGGGCCTGACCCGCCAGCGCGCCGACCAGGGCACTCGACTTCCACTGCGGGAACAGGTTGCCCCTGTAGAAGGCCAGGGCCGACGGTGCGATCACCGGATCCCAGTAGTAGCGTGGCTGCTCCATGCCGGGCTTCTCCACAATCGCGTCGCCGATCTTCGTACCGGGGTAGTTGATGCCGTGCACGATCACCGGCCAGCCATAGTTCTTGCCCTTTTCGATGACGTTCAGCTCGTCACCGCCTCGCGGGCCGTGCTCCACCTCCCACAGCCGGCCGTCGGGCGCGAAGGTCAGCCCCTGCGGCGTCCGGTGGCCCATGGACCACGTGCCCGGCAGGCCCAGCGACGGATTGCCGGGCGCCGGCTTGCCGTCGGGCGTGATGTGAATCACCTTGCCCAGGTAGGTGTCCAGGTGCTGCGCCTGCAACGGGAGTGGATCGCCCGTGGAGCGATCGCCCACAGCGACGAAGAGATTGCCGTCCTTCGGATCGACGGCGATGCGGGAGCCCGACTGCGAAACCGAGCGATTGGTGAACGGGGCGGCCTGGAAGATGGTGGTGACGTTCGAGATCGTGCCCGCGTTCTCGTCCAGGATCGCGCTGTCGACCGCGTGAGCGCAGGTCTCGGCGTCGATGTTCCGCAGGTAGACGAAGAAGATGCGATGGTTGCTGGCAAAATTCTTGTCGAGCGCCACGTCGAGCAGGCCCGCTTGGCCGCGGAAGTACACCGGCGGCATGTTCGCCGTGATCGTGTGCAGCGTGGACCCGTCCTGGTTCAGGATCCGCAGCCGGCCCGCCTTCTCGGTGATGAGGAAGCGGCCACTCGGCAGCAGCTCCACGGCCCACGGCACGTCGAGGCCGCTGGCGATGGTCGTGACCTCGACGTCCACCGTCTTGTGATACGGCGCACGGGTCTGACCGGGGAAGACCGGATGATCGGTGTCGAGCTCTGGTGCGCGGCGGTCGACGGGCTGCCCTTCGACGGTGAACTTCTCGAACGTCCGGCGCACCGCCGGATTGGGCGCAGGGGCCGGCGGGTTCTGGGCCAGCACGGGCGCGGGTAACATCGCAAGGCCGGCAACCGCGTAGGCGATGGCAATTCGTGTCATGTCAGTCTCCGTTGCACAACCAAGGTCATCCGTTCCGACGCTGCGCATACGAAGTATAGCGGCCCGGTCGGCGATCAGCGCTTCGGCTTCGTGCGGAAGGGAGGACGGGCTCAGGCCGTCTATCCTCCCCGATCCCCAGGGCCTTCCGTATCGCCCGGCCATGGCGCATTGTGGTATTCGGTCACCATGCGTACACAGCTCAGCTTCGTCCTGCTCGCCACGTTTCTCGGAGGTTCATTCGCGCGGGCGCAACAACCGGCCATGCCCAACCCGGGCACGCTGCCGTTCGTGGCCGGCACGCCGCTCAAGGCGCAGCCCAACGTCAAGACCTACGGCGGCTTCCGGTTCGCCGAAAGCGTCTCCTACGACGCCGAGCGCGACCTCTACGTGGCGGTCAACGCCGGCATGGCGCAGGACGTGATGCCGAACGACGGCTACGTGTCGCTGGTCAACCCCGACGGCACCGCGCACACGCTGAAGTGGATTGGAGTCAACCGCAACGGCCTCACGCTCAACCATCCGCTGGGCAGCGACATCGCCAACGGCTTCCTCTACGTCGTCGACATCGACACCGTGCGCTGGTTCGACATCAAGACCGGCGAGCCGCGCGGCGCCATTCCGGTGGCCGGCGCCAGCCGCTTCAACGATCTCGAGGTCGCGGCCGATGGCACCATCTACGCCACGCAGACGGGCGCCATGGATCCCGCGACCTGGCGCATCTACAAGATCACACCGAAGGGCGAGGCCTCGATCTTCGTCAGCGGCGCGCCGCTCAACCTGCCCAACGGCATTGCCTTCGACCCCAGGGGGAACATCGTCGTCGTCAACATCGGGTCGAACGCGGTGCTGACGTTTTCGCCCGAGGGCAAGCTGCTGACCACCGAAGAGTCCACGGACGCGGGCAACGACGGCCTCGCGATTCTGCCGGACGGCACGAAGTACGTGAGCAGCGTGCGCCAGGGCACCGTCGCGCGCATTCGCCCGGGCCAGAAGGCGGAGATGGTGGCGTCGGGCATCCCGACGGCGGCGTCGATGACCTACGACTCGAAGCGCAATCGCCTCGTGATCCCGATGAACGACTGGAACGCGATCACGATTGTGGACCTCAACGCGCCGAAGTGATTGTTCGCCCGGCTGACTACGACTTCTGATCACGCAGCCGCATCCCGCGCAACTGGCGCTGGCGGTGCATCCGCAGTGCAGTAGCCGCGTGGCATGCTGCTTGCTGAAGCATCCGCGATGCGCCCGGTCGGGTTCGCGGATTGTGCCGGCTGGCTGCTCCTTGCCGTGGTGGCAAGCGATGCGACCGCACAGCCAAGCCTCGGCTCGACCACGTGTAAGATGGCGGCGCTGCCCGGGTTGTCGCGGCAACTTGCGTCGATGGCGCGAAACACCGATGACAGCGCCACCACCAGACTGGCGGCCGACTTCTCGCGTGTGGCCGGGAGCATCCTGGGGCAGGCCGCGACGCCTGGTGTCGATTGGCCGACACGCGCCGACCTTCCGTGTTCGAACCACGTGCGGTCACGCGATCGTCTCGCCTGGCAAATGGCGATGCTCGGCTACAGCGCCAGGGAGATCGCCGACGTGCTCGACGGCCACCTCACCCGCGCCGATCTCGACCAGGCGCGTGCACGCCTCATGGCCGGCCACCCGCGTGCGGCGGTCGCCGACTTTCTCGATGCGCAATGGCGTGAGCCCGCGCGTGCGGACAGACCGGAGGAGCGGACCGCGGCGCGGCCTCCGGCGCCGATGCCCGCCGGCGAATTCGACGCGACGCTGGCGGCAGTGTCGCGGCAACATGACGTGCCGGCGGCGCTCGTGCGCGCGATGGTGTCGGCGGAATCCGGCGGCAACGCTCGCGCGGTGTCGCCGGCAGGCGCGATTGGCCTGATGCAGCTGATGCCGGCCACCGCCGCGGCTCTTGGCGTGGACCCGTGGCAGCCGGCCGAGAACCTTCGCGGCGGCATTGCCTACCTGGCCGAGTTGCTCCGCCTCTATCGTGATGACGTGCGACTCGCGCTGATTGCCTACAACGCAGGCCCGCAGCATGCGAACCGCGTCAAGGCGGGAACCGCAGTGGCGTATCGGGAGACGCGCCGCTACCTCGACGCCATCGCCGCGCAGTACTCTCTGCCGTAGCTGTTGGCCGCCGCCTCAGGCCGAGCAGGGTCAGTTGATCGCTATCGTCATTAAATTGATATCAAGGCATCATGTTGATAGCATCATGTCATGCGGACGACGTTGACGCTGGACAAGGACGTGGCCGCCCGCCTGGAGCAGACCGCGCGCAAGCGCCGGCTGCCGTTCAAGACGGTCGTCAACGATGCCTTGCGCGCCGGCCTGGCGGTGCTTGACGCGCCGGCCACCGTGGCTCCCTTTCGGACGACTGGCTTCGACCTCGGACCCAGTCTCGTCGGCAGCCTGGATGACGTTCACGGGGTGCTCGCGCGAGTCGAGGGAGAGGCGCACCGGTGATCCTCGTCGATGCCAACCTGCTGCTGTACGCCGCGAATCAGGCGGCGCCTGAGCATGCCGGTGCGTGCGCGTGGCTCGACGCGCGGCTGAGTGGCTCGGCACGAGTAGGGTTGCCGTGGCCGTCGCTGCTCGCGTTCGTGCGGTTGGCGAGCAATCCCCTGGTCATGCGGAATCCCGTTCCGGTCGCCACCGCGTGGCAGCAGGTGCGGCAATGGCTCACGGCGGAGCCCGCGTGGGTGCCCCAACCGACGACGCGGCATGCCGATATTCTCGGCGGGTTGTGTGAGCCGTCGTGGATGACATCGCGACTGGTGCCGGATGCGCATCTGGCGGCACTGGCGATCGAACACGGGTTGACGCTCTGCTCGAGCGACGGTGACTTCGCGCGATTCGCCGGCCTTGATTGGCAGAACCCGCTCGCTCCGCAGCAGTAGTTCCGCCCGCGCGCAAGATCATCACAGGAGATCAAGAGATCAGAAGAAGATCATCTTCTCCTGATCTCCCCTTCTCCTGTTAGTGCTTGCCGTCCAGCGAACGGGCGAAGCCGAAGATGACGATAGACCTCGCCCATGCCGCCGCTGCCGAGGCTGGAAGCTCGTAGGGACCGAGGCGGGTGCCGGCTGCCAGAGGCATCAGGGGACGGGATCATGCAGGTCCTGCATCCGGCCCGTGTCGCAGGTGCAGAACGACGAGATCACCACGCTGGAGGGCCTGGCACAGAACGGCAAGCTGCATCCGCTGCAGCAGGCGTGGATTGACGAGCAGGTACCACAATGCGGGTTCTGCCAGAACGGGCAGATCCTCACCGCCAAGGCGCTGCTCGACAAGACCGCCGAACCCCACCGACGCGCAAATCCGCGAGGGCATGAACGGCACGCTGTGTCGTTGTATGACGTATTACGGCATCAACGCCGCCATCAAACGCGCCGCAAAGGTGATGGCATGAGGCGCCGCGACTTCGTCAAGAACACCGGCCTGCTCGTCGTCGGCATTGCCGCGTCTGATTCCCTTGTGGCCATCTGGGTCAAGCGTATCGTCGTGGCCCACGACTGCGGCCTGGTGATCAACCCCGAAGCCCTGATCCGCGTCGTCGAAGCCGGCTCGCTCCACGGCCTCAGCCGCGCGCTGCATGAAGAGGTGAAGTTCGACGCCGAGAAGGTCACCAGCGTGGACTGGATGACGCACCCGACGCTACGGCACGAGGACACGCCGGAGTGACCTGCCCGGTCTTTTTCGGACCACCTGAAGCCTGAGAGAATGGCCCCTC